>JAEUNU010000190.1 GCA_016789125.1 Zoogloea sp.
GCAACTGGTCGAGCACATCCCTGACGATCAGGTCACGGGAAGCACAACTCAAAAGCACGGGGAGCGGTGAGACCAGGGCGAGCGACCAGTCACAGGCTGGTCGCACTTTGGTCACAGAATGGTCACGGCGGGGAGTAGAAACAAAAATGGGCCAGATCTTTCGATCTAACCCATTGATTTGTTTGGCGCGCCCGACTGGAGTCGAACCAGTGACCCCTGCCTTCGGAGGGCCGGAAATAGCGATCTGAAGCGGTCTGATGCGGTCGCAGGGTTGGTCTAACAGATTGATTTATATTGTTTATGTGACGTGGTTGAGTCTTGTTTGTTCGTGTTAGAATTTCCGTACAGTTTCCGTACGGACAAGCCGCCATGTCAAACGAGATCGATAGCAAGACGAAGCGCGACAAGCTCGCGCCCCGCCGCGAACCCTACTGGGCGCCCCTGCAAAAGGGCGCAGCCGTAGGCTTTCGCAAGCTCGAGAACGGCACAGGCACATGGATTGCCCGATGGAGGGACGACGAGGGCAAGCAGAAGTACCGAGCCCTCGGCGAGTTCGACAAGTTCGACGACGCCGCCAAGGCCGCCCGCGCATGGGTGGAGAGCTGCGAGCAGGGCGCCAAGACGGGAGTAACCACCGTCAAGGAGGTGTGCGAGGACTACGTCAAGGCCCTGCGCGCCGAGGGGCGGCACGACACCGCCAAGGATGCAGAGGGGCGCTTCACCCGCCTAATCTACGATGAACCCCTCGCCCGCCTGCCAATCGACAAGCTACGCGCTACAAGCGTCAGTAAGTGGCTGAACGAGCAGATCGAGGACGACGAAGAGGCCGACGAAGAGGACGTGCGCCGCTCGAAGGACAGCGCCAACCGCAACCTTGCGACCCTCAAGGCTGCATTGAATCGGGCGCTGCAGCATCGGATCGTGGCCACCGATGCAGGGTGGTCCACCGTGCAGAAATTCCCCAAGGTGGGCGCCCGCAGGAAGGATGCTTTCCTGAGCATGGAGCAGCGCAAAGCCCTGCTTGCCGCCTGCCCCGAAGACCTTGCCCTATTCGTCAAGGCCGCGCTCTTGACCGGCGCGCGCCCCGGAGAGCTCGCAACCCTCAACGCGGGTGACTTCGACAAGCAGCTAGGCGCCCTGACCCTGACTGGCAAAACTGGCCGGCGTACCGTGGCAATCTCTTCGGCAGCCGTCGCTTTCTTCATCGAAGCCAGCAAGGACAAGCTACCAGCCGCCCCCATGCTCGCCACGGCCTACGGCCAGCGATGGAACAAGGACAGCTGGAAGAAGGTTTTCAAGGACGCCGTGGCAGCTGCAAAGCTCCCTGACGCCGTCGTGATGTACGCGCTTCGCCATACCGCTATCAGCGAAATGATCCTTGCAGGTATGGATAGCTTCATCGTTGCGAAGCTCGCCGGCACGTCGGTTGCCATGATTGAAGCCAATTACGGCCATCTCCGACACGATGTGGTGACAGCCAAGCTAGACCGCGTGGCGATGCTCTGATTTTTATTTTTCCGGGGGCAGGGCTACCCCCGGAAAAGATCGTCACAACCGACACCATCGTCAAAACCCGCGCCAGCACTGGCGTTCCGGGGTGTAGGTGTGCGCCTGCCGTGATTGTCTTTTGCCCATTTTCCACCGCCCGCCACCCAAGAGGAGCCTACAGCATGACCACGCCCAGCCCGAGTTTTGCCGACACCTACCCGCCCGAACTACGCGAGCGTATCGAATTGCTTGCCGGAGACCAAGCAACACCCCGCGAACGGCGCACCCTTGCCATTCTCGAAGACGCCGAAGTGATGCGGACGGCGCGCGGGTATATCGCGCGGCTTTTAGGTGAGGGCGAGCTCTGGCACGGCGAAGACAGGCTAACGCGCCTTGATGCGTTCTTCACGTTCATCGATGAAGCCTCACGCACTATCGAGACGCAGCCGCCCGGGTCACACCTGCGATACAACACCACGGAACCGCTTGTGTTTTCGACGCCCGGCGAACTTCAAAAAGACTTGGCGACGGCTTCGGCGAACGCCCTTAAATTAACAGCTATCGTCGAGCGCACAGCACCGGCGGTTTCAGAGCAATTCTCAATCGGTGACGCCTATCAACTGATCAACTTGCTTGATGCCTTTTACGAGGCCACAGCAACGGCCACAGCAAACCACGTCGAAAATCGAAGGCTCGACAAAGCAGCTGGGCGCAACGGCGCGCCGGGCTTGCCAGGGAGCAAGGCCGGGGAAAATGCAATGCGGAACTGGCTGCTGAGTCGAATTGGGATGCTTGCAACGCATCATCTCCGGGATAGAGCCGTGGAGCTTGTGACCGAGGTTACACGGGCTTTGATGAACCACACCGAGCCGGCGGAGGGCGGCACTGCACGGGGGATCATACCGAATACACGTCTAGTCCCTGCTGAAGGCGAGTGGGCGCTGAGTGAGGATTGGAGAGACAAGATCAAGCAATAGCCGGAGGGAAGCGGGATTTCAGAAAGTTCGCCAGGAATCCCGCTGCAGAAAATGGCCCGTGCGACCTCACAGTAAGGACCGCCGCACTAACGCGGTATTCCTAAACAGATTGAGGTCAATATGGAACGCGCCCAACCCCAAAGCCTGCTCCCCATTCGGAGCGTTCAAGCCCAAACCAATCTCGGGCGAACCAAGATTTACGAGCTGATTCGCAAGGGCGAATTCCCCGCCCCGATCAAACTCGGCGCCCGCACGGCTCGATGGCCCGCCGCCGTGATTGACGCCTGGATTCAAAAGAAGATCGACGCCCAGGGCGCAGCTTGAGGAGGTGCAGACCATGAAAGCACCGCTGCTAATCCAGATCGAAGGCGACACCCACACCGCCCGCGCCTTCCCCAATCACGCCGCTTTCCTACAGCACGTCGAACGCCAGGAGGCCCGCGCCAAGGCGAACGGCGCCAAAACGTGGCACGCCCAGGCGATGCGCCAAGTCCGTAAGACTGACGTGCTTGTGATCTATCGCGGCAATCAGCCCGCACCTGTGCCGACCCTGCGGCAAGTCCGCGCAATCGTTAAAGCATATAGGGAGGGCGCGCAATGAACTACACCGCGATTCTTCCACGCCAGAAGAAAGCCCCCACCACCCGGCCAGGGGTGAAGGGGGCGGGCGTTACCAGTGCAATCAAGCTCTTGAAGGGTAGCAAAGCCCAAGGTATCCAGCTACCCAACGTCGAGTTTCTCGCCCATGCCTTCGCCGGCATCGGCACGGACGAAGTGCCGTGGGTCGCAGGCTTCCCCGGTGACGTAGCCACGGCAGCGCATTCCGTTTGGTTCGGCTCTTCGGCCCTGCCCATGCCCCGATTCATCCGCGACACCCACAACAATTACGTCTGCATAAGCACGTTCAAGCGTGCCGAGGATGGAAAGTACCGGCGCCGCAAGGATTGTTGGGCCGGGCTGTGGCTTGTGCTTCTCGACGACCTTGGGACCAAGATCCAGCCCGACGCCCTGCGCCTCGCCCCATCTTGCCTTGTGGAAACCAGCCCCGGCAACTATCAGGCATGGCTGGCCCTCGCCCAGCCGGAGCGCAACCAGCAGAAGGCCCAAGCCCTGATTGACGGCCTCATCAAGGCCGGCGCGTCCGACCCGGGCGCAGGCAACTTGACCCGATACGGACGCCTGCCGACCGGCATCAACGGCAAGGCCAAGTATGCCAAGGAGGGCCAGCCCTTCACGCAGCGCGTTCATTCGTGGGGGCATTCGCGCCGCTACACGCCCGAGCAGATCGCCAAGGCGTACGGCTTCGACCTCGCCGCCGCCAGCAAGCCACGCACACCGCGCAGGAAGCCCAGCGACAGCAACGCAGGGGGCGCGGGCTATCTCCCCATCCTCGAAGCTGCCGGCCTGTATCTTGAGCCCATCCGAGGCTTCCACGGCGGGCATCGGATCATCTGCCCTTGGCACGAAGGCCACACCGGCAAGGACGCCAGCGGCACGGCCTACTTCGAGCCAGACGAGAAGAATGACGGGCGCGGCGGCTTCAAGTGCCAGCATGGCCATTGCAACCACCGCACGGTTGCCGATCTTGATTGGTTCGTCGTGCGCCTGCTGGCGGCAAGGGGTGCAGCATGAACGCACCGCTGAAACTCACGCCTGCCCAGGTGAAGCAGGCCGCCGCCGAGGCCACCGACCCGCAAGCCATCGTGCGTGATGCACTGGCACGCCTGCCGGGCGACAAGGGAGCCATCTACGAGGACGAGGTTGTCGAAGCCCTGCGCGTCATCCGGCGCAAGAGTGAAGCCGAATACACGCGCCTGACAGCCAACGTGAAAGGCCAGCGCACGCGACTGGACAAACTGACGAAGGGCGAGGGTGAGCAGCCCGACAGCCCGCAGGACATGGTTCTAGCCGTGGCCCGCCAGCACGCGACCTACGCCCACACGGCAGAGGGCGCAGGCGTGGCCTTGATCGAGATCGAGGGGCGGCAAGAGGTGCATCTGCTCACCTCTTCAGGCCTCGACCGCTGGCTTCGCGGGCAGGTGTATGCAGCGCACAAAGTCGGCATCCCGGACCAAGCCATGAAGACGGCCATCGCCACGCTTGGCGCGGTCGGCACCTTTGAAGGGCCGGAGGTGCAAACGCACCTACGCTGTGCGAAGCAGGGCGACGCCTATTACATCGACCTCTGTGACGACGGATGGAGGGCCGTGCGCATTGCTGCCGGTGAATGGAGCTTGCTGGACCGCTCGCCCGTCCATTTCATCCGAACGGCAGGCGCCCGCCCACTGCCCCAGCCCGGCGCCCGGGGTAACGTGAATCTGCTTTGGAAGCACCTCAACGTGCCGAAGGACGCCCGCCCGCTGGTGGTGACGTGGCTTCTCGACGCAATGCGCCCGGACACGCCCTATCCTGTGCTTGAACTCGCCGGTGAAATGGGGAGTAGCAAGAGCACGACTCAACGCCGCTTGCGTGCCCTCATTGACCCGGTAGCCGTGCCCCTGCGAGGTGCCCCGAAGTGCGTGGAAGACATCCACATCGCGGCAGCCAACGCCCAGGTGTGCAGCTTCGAGAACCTCAGCAGCCTGTCGCAAGACATGCAGGACGCCTTGTGTATCCTCAGCACCGGGGGCGGATACGCAACACGCCAGCTCTACACGAACGGCGAAGAGCACGTCATCACCAGCAAACGCCCAGTGATGTTGAACGGCATCAACGGCGTTGCGACGGCGCCCGACCTCATCGAGCGCGTCATCACCGTCGAGCTGCCCACCATCGCAGCAGCCAAGCGGCAGGATGAGCAGAGTATGGAGGCCGCATGGTTGCGCGACTATCCCGCCATCTTCACCGGCCTGCTAACCCTGTTTGCCGAAGCTCTCGAGATGCTACCCAAGGTGGAGATACCGGAAGGCATGCAAAAACGCATGCTCGACTATCAACGGCTCGGGGAAGCGGTTTGCATGGCACTTGGCGGCAAGGCCGGGGAGTTCTCGCAACGACTCGATAGCATGCACGGCGACTCCCTCGCCCGAGGGCTGGAGTCTTACGGCGTGGCAGTCGGCATCCAGATACTTGCGGCACGGCCCGAGGGGCGAGAGTGGGAAGGCACCTACCTGCAGCTACTGGCCGAGCTAAACAAGATGCCCGAGATTGACCGCAGCAACTGGCCGCGCTCGCCCCGCCACCTATCGGGGCAGCTCAAGCGGATCGCCCCAGGGCTACGCCGGGCAGGCGTGAGGATCGAGGCAGCCGGGCGAGGGCGGACAGGCGCGAAGGTGCGCATTGTCAGGGAGTGACCGCCGCCCCACTAAAGGAGGGCGAGGGGCGGGAATCCAATCAAAGGGATTTCCGCCCGTTCTTCATGTAGATGTGAAAGACCCCGTGCGCGCCCCGGTACTCCCAGGCTTCCACACGAACACCGCCAGAAGACACTAAGCTTGCCACGTTGTCAGGGCGCCCCATGACGGCGATCACTTCAGCCTCGGTCATTCCTTGATGCAAGTCCGCAGGCGTGCCCCTAGGCGATGGCGCGGCGGGCAGGCTGGCGGGTAGGGCGGGGGCCGGTTCCGATGTCTCATCGTCCATTGAGCGCAGGCGGGCGGCGGGCTTTGCCGGCTCCATCGCAACGGCTGCAGGCTCGACCACCGCGCCGTGGTTAGCGTAATACCATAGCCCGGCCGCGACGCACGCGATAAGCGCCAGCACAACGCCTGCAGCCTTGGCAGCGAAAGCTAGTGCTTTGCCGCGCGTCTCGCCCTCTTCGTACGGGGTGAGCTTCCAGATTGCTGCCAGGGTGGCGACCACCACAAAGAGCACATCGAGCCCGTCGTATCGGTTGCCCCCTGTGATCGAAACAACCGCTGCACCAGCCAGCCCGATAAGCAGGGCATAGCCGCGGTTCTTCGAGACGAGACACAAAACAAAAACCGCGACGGCTTGCCAAAACGCGATCATTAGGACGGCGAGTGTCATGATTAGCCACCGAGAAGCTACAGAACATCCAGCATAGCAGATCAAGAAAACGTCATACCGCTTGGCGCCCAGGACAAGCACAAAAGAGGGCAAAGACCGTCACATCGTCACCGACCTACACCCCGGAACGCCAGTATTGGCGCGGGTCGGTGACGGTGTGAAGGTGTGACGGTAGGTATTTTCTATAGAAGAAAAAAAAAAGATACCTACGCCACGCCCGATGCCAGGGCGGCAAGGTCGGTATCCGACATGGCGGCAATCTTCGCCAGCATGGCCGATGCAGCCGCAGGCGTCGCGACCTCCACCCGGTGGGCTTCCGGCGCATTGAACCCCATCATGCGCGCAAGCTCTCGATAGCCGGCAATCATCGCCATCGGTTCCCCCTGCGCCCGCGCCATCGCTACAGCCTCAAGAACGCCCGCAATCACGTCCTTGCGGGTTATCTCCCACTGTGCCGCATTCTCGGCCTGCAGAGCCTGTATAGCCTCTTGCAAGTCAGGTTTCGTCAGGAGTTCGCAGGCGATGGCCTTCGCCGTCCGCTCGCTGTAGCCAGCCCGCCGCGCGGCCTCTGCAGCGTTGCCGCTGGTGACGTACCCCCGGACAAACTGTGCTTGCCGGGGCGTGAGTTGTTCCAAAGTTTTCATGTTTATTTGTTTTGCATAATAAGTACATGAAAATTTTGCAGAAAAATATGAGGGTTTACAAGGTCAATCACCCTCCCCCCACTTCGGAAAAGCCGCCACCCACTTCGGAATCGGTTTCCGATCTGACCGAAAATCGAGGGCGCTTCGCGCCGAGGCAACGAAAAGAACCAATCGAGGCGCCTACGGCGCGAGGATGGAGGCCGCTACTCACCAGGGAAGCCACCAGGGACGGCAGGAGGGCGGACAGCGCGCGCGCGTATGCAGCCCATAGGCTTGTCAGTGATCGACGAGCGTAGCGCGCTGCTAGCGCGACAGGCCGGCACGTGCTGAGCTCTTGTGAGGTTTGGCAGCAAGGGAGGGGCGGAGCCGGCGCAGCCACACCGCCGAGAGGCGACAGGCCGTGCCGCCGCGTGCGGTGGCCAGGGTTTGAGCCCCTCGCCGGGCCTCTGACTGGCGTTGCGCTCAATCGGATTTCCGTATGGATTCCGTACGGCGCAAAAAAGGCCACTCGAAAGTGGCCTAAGTCCTTGATTTTATGGCGCGCCCGAGACGATTCGAACGTCCGACCCCTGCCTTCGGAGGGCAGTACTCTATCCAGCTGAGCTACGGGCGCGCGGGGAATTGCTGCAACTCTCAAGTTGCGAGGCGCGCAGGATAGCGCGAAACGGCCGCGGCGTCCATGCTTTGCCTGACAGAAGTGCGGTAGCGTCGCTATAATCGCGTCTTTATTAAATCGTGCCTGTTCTCGAGGATTCCAGCATGTCGGATAGTCGTCGCTCTGCCTCCCTTCGTTCCTGCGCGCGGATTGCGCTCACCATCGGTGTGGTGGCTGCCGCCACCCAGCTCGTGGGCTGCGGCAAGAAAGCCGCTGTCGACGAGGAAAAGCTCGCCGAGGCGGTGCGTCCGGTGGCGCAGATCTCGCTGGCGGCTGCGCCGGCCGTTGCTGCGGGCAATCGCAAGGGTGAGGACATCTACACTGCCGTGTGTGCCGCCTGTCACGACAGCGGCGCTGCCGGTGCCCCGAAGGCGGGCGACAAGGCGGCCTGGGGCCCGCGTCTGGCCCAGGGTTACGACGGCCTGGTGAAGTCTGCCACGGCGGGCAAGGGCGCGATGCCGCCGAAGGGCGGCGCGGCCGACCTGACCGACGACGAGCTGAAGCGCGTGGTGGCCTTCCTGGCCAACAAGGCGGGTGCCGGCTTCAAGGCTCCTAACTGATCCTTCCGGGCTGCTCCGCTGGCCGGGGCCGCCCGGCTGCGGGGCTTGCGGTCTTGGCAGCGCCCGGCGCCCGAGTGGACGCTGGGCCGCTTCGTCGGCAGGGCGTCACCGAGGGCCACACGGATTCGCCCATTGTTTCGGCAGCTCTGTTGCCGAAATGATCGGAGCAATAAAATGAAAAAGCGCAGACCACGTGGTCTGCGCTTTTTTTTGTAGGGTCCCCCGCGAGTGCCGTCAGGCCGGCATCCTGAACCGGAGTTCAGGGAGGTCGCTTTCCTTCCGTATCAGGCACACTCGACGAGGAGCGCGCACACCAACGGTTTCTATGGGCTGCGACCCATGTCACGAAGACATTGGTTCAAGGAGTTTAAAGCCTTAACCAACACCGCAGGGGATTTTGAAGCTTTGGTCAGCCTGGCCGGAATTTGCCTCAGGAGAGTGTTTCCTGCTCTGCCAGGGCGCCGTCGAGGCGACTGTTTATGTGTTCGATTCTACGCTTGAGTGTGGGGATGTCAAACCCGCCGGAGCGCTGGAATTGCAGAAATTCGTGGGTGATGTTGAGCGCCGTCATGACGGCCAGGCGCTCGCCGGCGGAGTTGGTCTTGACGGCCAGATCGCGCATTTTTTCGTCGAGATAGGTGACGGCTGCGAGCAGGCCTTCACGCTCTTCGGGCTTGCAGGCGACCCGGTATTCGCGGCCGAGCAGCTTGATGTCGAGGGCTTCCATGTCAGCGGGACTCCGGCTGTGCCGAGGCGGCGAGCGGGGAAAGGTGAGCGTGTGTCAAATCAGGCCTCCGGGATGCGTGCGAGCAGGGCTTCGAGGCGGCTGCCGACGAGGCCGAGCTTGTCGTTGAGCTCGCGGTTGGCGTGTTCGAGGGCGTCCACCTTCTCTTGAAGGCGCTGGCTTTCGGCCTGGGCGGCGGCGTACTGGCTGCTCAGCCGTGCCTGGGCGGCAGCGTGCTGGCTGATCAACAGTTCGAGTTTCTGTTCGAGTGAGGCGAGTTCGGCGTCCATCTGTGGAATGTTAGAGAGGGGCGGGGGAGCGGTCAAGCAAGCCTGCCGCGGTGGCGAGGGCGTCGAAAGCGGCGCCGGGGCCGAAGCAGGCGGCGAGGCGGCCGAGATCGAGGTGGGTTTCGAGGCTGTCGGCGAGGCGATTGAGGTCGGCCTCGCGCCGGGCGGCGAGGTCGACGGGGGCGGCGTCGTGCAGGCCGGCCCAGGCGAGCAGGGCGGCGAGGGCTTCAGGCTGGTCGAACAGGCCGTGGAGATAGCTGCCGAGGAGCTGCCCGTCGGCCGACAGGGCGCCGTCCGGGCGGCCGTCGGCGAGGTGCAGGGCCGGCGTGCCGAGGGCTGGCCCGTGGGTCACGCCCATGTGGATTTCGTAGCCGGCCACCGGCGCGTTGCCCGCGAGGGCGAGGGTGCCATGCACATTGACCAGCTGCTTCTCGGCCTCGAGGGTGGTTTCGGCGTCGAGCAGGCCCAGCCCGGCCACACTGCCGGCCGCGCCTTCGAGCCCGAGGGGGTCGTGCAGCCGACGGCCGAGCATCTGGTAGCCGCCGCAGATGCCGATGAGCTTGCCGCCGTAGCGCAGATGGCGGCGGATCGCCTCGTCCCAGCCCTGGCTGCGCAGCCAGGCGAGGTCGGCCTGGACGGCCTTGGAGCCGGGCAGCACGATGAGGTCGGCCGGCGGGATCGCCTGGCCGGGCCCGACCCAGCTGAAGTCCACCTGCGGGTGCAGCCGCAGGGCGTCGAGGTCGGTGTGGTTGGAGATGCGCGGATACACCGGCGCCACCACCCGCAGGCGGGACTCACCGTCGCGCCGGGGCTTGGCGACAGTGGCTTCGCCAAGGGCGTCCTCGGCGTCGAGGAAGAGCCCGTGCAGGTAGGGCAGCACGCCCAGCACCGGGCGCCCGGTGCGCGCTTCGAGCCAGTCGAGCCCGGACTGCAGGAGGCCGATGTCGCCGCGGAAGCGGTTGATCACAAAGCCCTTGACGCGGGCCTGTTCGCTCTCGGACAGCAGCTCGAGCGTGCCCACCAGGTGGGCGAAGACGCCGCCCCGGTCGATGTCGGCGACGAGGATCACCGGGCAGTCGACGGCCTCGGCGAAGCCCATGTTGGCGATGTCGCGGTCACGCAGGTTGATCTCGGCCGGGCTGCCGGCGCCCTCGACGAGCACCGTGGAATACGCCGCGGCGAGGCGGCCGTAGCTCTCGAGCACGGCGGCCATCGCGCGGGGCTTGTAGTCGTGGTAGTCCCGCGCCGACAGGTTGGCGACCGGGCGGCCGTGGATGATCACCTGGGCGCCGATGTCGGTGGAGGGCTTCAGCAGCACCGGGTTCATGTCGGTGTGCGGTGCCAGCCCGGCGGCGATGGCCTGCAGGGCCTGGGCGCGGCCGATCTCGCCGCCATTGATGGTGACGGCAGAGTTGAGGGCCATGTTTTGCGGCTTGAAGGGCGCTACGCTCACGCCGCGGCGAGCCAGCAGGCGGGCCAGGCCGGCGACCAGGGTGCTCTTGCCGGCATCGGAGGTGGTGCCCTGGACCATCAGGGTGGGGGCTTGACGCATGGCTTACAATGTTGATTGCAAAAAGTTTCCGATTGTCCCATGTCTGCCCTGTTTGTTCTCTTCGTGTTTTCTGCCGCGGTGCCGATGGGGCTCGCCCTGCTGCTCGACCGCCTGCTCGGCGAGCCGCGGCGCTTTCATCCGCTGGTGGGTTTCGGGCGCTACGCGGCTGCCGTCGAGCGCCAGTGTCGGCGCTTCGGCAGCAACCGGGGGGTCGGGCTGGTGGCCTGGAGCCTGGCGGTGCTGCCTTGGGTGGCGCTGGTCGGCTCGCTGCATGCCGAGGGCGGCTGGCTGCGCCTGGGGCTGGACGTGGGTCTGCTCTACCTCGCGGTGGGCGGTCGCAGTCTGGCCGAACACGCCCGGGCGATCGCCGGGCCGCTGGCGGCTGGCGACCTGGCCGAGGCGCGCAGCAAGCTGTCGTGGATCGTCTCCCGCGACACCCGCCAGCTCGACGAGTCCGGCGTGGCCAAGGCCACCGTCGAATCGGTGCTCGAAAACGGCAACGATGCGATCTTCGGTGCGCTGTTCTGGTTTGCCCTGCTCGGCGGGCCGGGGGCGCTGCTGTTCCGCCTCGCCAACACCCTCGATGCGATGTGGGGCTACCGTAACGCGCGCTACCTGCGCTTCGGCTGGGCGGCGGCGCGCATCGACGACGTGCTCAACTTCCTGCCGGCCCGCCTCACCGCGTTGAGCTACGCGCTGCTCGGCCACACCTCCCGCGCGCTGCACTGCTGGCGCACCCAGGCGCCCACCTGGGACAGCCCCAACGCCGGGCCGGTGATGGCCTCCGGTGCCGGCGCGCTCGACCTCAGCCTGGGCGGCCCGGCGGTCTATCACGGCCACCTCGAGGATCGCCCGGCCCTGGGCGCCGGTGCTCCGGCCCGCGCTGCCGACATCGACAAGGCCCTGGCGCTGGTCCACAACAGCACCTGGCTGTGGCTGCTGGGCACGGCGCTGGCGAGCGTGCTGGTCCATGCTTGAGCACGGCGGCCGGCTGCGCGCCGCGGCGGAGCGCTACCGCATCCCGCTGGCGGACTGGGTGGATCTCTCCACCGGCATCAACCCGAGCGCCTACCCGGTGCCGGCCCTGCCGCCCGAGGCCTGGCAGCGCCTGCCCGAGCCGAACGACGGGCTCGAAGCCGCCGCCGCGGCCTACTACGGCAGTGCCGGCCTGCTGCCGGTGGCCGGCTCCCAGGCGGCGATCCAGGCGCTGCCGGCGTGCTTTGTGCCGGGCCGGGTCGTCACGCTGGCGCCCACCTACGCCGAGCACCCCCACGCCTGGCGTGAGCACCAGGTGCGCGCCCTGCCGGCCGAGGCCATCGACGCCGCGGTGGACTCCGCCGACACCCTGCTCCTCGTCCAGCCCAACAACCCCGACGCCCAGCGCTTCCCCTGCGGGCAGCTCCTCGCCTGGCGGGCGTGCCTGGCCGCCCGCGGCGGGCGGCTGATCGTCGACGAAGCCTTTCTCGACGCAGAACCCGGCGACAGCCTGGTGCCCCTGGCCGGTGAGCCGGGCTTGGTGGTGCTGCGTTCGGTGGGCAAGTTCTTCGGGCTGGCCGGGGCGCGGGTCGGCTTCGTGTTTGCCGAACCGGCCCTGCTGGCCCGGCTGGCCGACCGCCTGGGGCCGTGGGCGGTTTCGGGCCCGGCGCGGGCCGTCACCGCCGCCGCGCTGGCCGACCGCGCCTGGCAGGTTGACGCGCGTCAGCGCCTCGCCGCCGACAGCGCCCGCCTTGGCGCGCTGCTCGATTGCCACGGCCTCAGCGGCGGGGGCGGCACCGCGCTCTTCCAGTGGCGCCCGACGCCCGGCGCCGCAGCCATCCACGCCCGCCTGGCCGAGCAGGCCATCCTGACCCGCCTCTTCGAGACGCCGGCTGGCCTGCGCTTGGGCCTGCCCGGCTGTGAAACCGAATGGGCCCGCCTCGAGGCGGCCCTTTCCCGTTTGTGAGATCTGTGCCGATGCCACGCCTTTGCCATCTCTTCGCTGCCCTGATGGCGGCGCTGCCTGTTGCCGCGGCCACTGCTGCGCCGGTCGACATCATCGACGACCAGGGCCAGGCCCTGCGCCTCGCCCAGCCAGCCCGGCGCATCGTCAGCCTGGCGCCGCACATCACCGAGCTGCTGTACGCCGCCGGGGCCGGGGATCGGCTGGTGGGCGCGGTGCAGTACAGCGACCACCCCGAGGCCGCCCGGAAGCTGCCCCGGGTGGGTGGCTACAGCGCCGTCGACATGGAGCAGGTGATCGCCCTCAAGCCCGACCTGGTGGTGGCCTGGAAGAGCGGCAACCGCAACGCCCACCTCGACAAGCTGCGCGCCCTCGGCATCCCGGTATTCATCAACGAGCCCCGGCGCATCGACGACGTGGCGAAGAGCCTCGCCCAGTTCGGCCGGCTGGCCGGCACCGACGCGGCTGGCGAGGCCGCCGCCAAGGCTTTCCGCGCGCGCCACGCGGCCCTCGTCGCCAAGTACTCGGCGCGGCCGCGGCTGCGCTTGTTCTACGAAGCCTGGAACCGCCCGCTGATGACCATCAACGGAGAACACCTGATCTCCGACGTGATCCGCCTGTGCGGCGGCGACAACGTGTTCGCCAAACTGCCGATGCTGGCGCCCACCGTCGACGTCGAATCGGTGCTGGCTACCCAGCCCGAGGTGATCGTCGCCAGCGGCATGGGCGAGGGGCGCCCCGAATGGCTCGACGACTGGCGCCAATGGACGCGCCTGCCGGCGGTGGCGCGGGGCAACCTGTTCTTCATCCCGCCCGACCTCATCCAGCGCCACACCCCGCGCATCCTCGACGGCGCCGAGCGCCTGTGCGGCCAGCTCGAAGAGGCGAGGGCGCGGCGATGAGGCGCCGGCTGGCCGCCTGCGCGCTGGCCGTGGCCGCCGGGCAGAGCCAGGCCGATGAAGCCGGGCCGATCACCGGCGAGATCGTCACCCGCATCGGCCAGGTTGCGGCCCTGCCGGCCGATGCCCGCAAGGTGCCCGGTTACGCCGGCGCATGGCGGCGCGCCGAGGCCCAGCAGCGGGTGCTCGAGCGCATCGAGGCCCTCGAAGCCCGCGGCGACAAGCCCTGCCGGGCCGTCACGGTGCGCGATACCGTGCAGGCGGCGCCCGACCTCATCGAAACCCGTCCCGCTAGGGTGCATCACGCCCTGGAGCGGTGGACCGTGCAGGCCTGCGGCGTCACCCGGGTGTATGACGTATGGTATCGCTTCGAGCGCGGCGCATCGCGCCTGGTGGTGGCCGCCAGCGACGCGGCGGAGTTCCAGGCCAGCCTCGACCCGCCCTACCGCCGCCTGCGCGAGCTGGCCGCCGCCCGCCAGGCCGAAGAGGCCGGCGGCGCCGTGCGCTGGCTCAACCTGCCGCTGCCGGCCGACTCGGTGCCAGTCGCCAACCACAGCACAGCGGGTGGCTGGAGCGCCGATTTCGTGCCCCTGGGCGACGACCCCCGCGAGTGGACGCAGCTCATCGGCGTGCAGGGCATGCCGCGCAGCTCGCAGCCCGGCCAGGCCCTGCGCCTGCTGGAGGGCATGCAGGACGTGCGTGCGCGCCGCTGCGGCGTGCCCGCCGGCCCGGTCGAGCCACTGCTGCCCGACGTCAGTGCCGGTGCCGCCGCCCAGACCTTTCTCGTCTGCCCCCAGGTGCCCGGCACCAACTACGCCGAGCTGGCCGTGGTGAAGGCCATCGAAGGGCCGGATTACCTGTACGTGGTGCAGCGCGCCTGGCGCCTGCCCGCCGGCAAGGCCGACGCGCTGCTTGCCGACAGCCGCGGCCCGCGGGAGGCGGCGGAGGCCTTTCTGGCCCAGGTGCGCCTGTGCAACCCGGCGGTCGATCGCAGCGCCTGCCCGGCGGCATATCCGCGCTGAGACGGGGCAGAAACGCGGGCGACCGGGCGAGCAGCCCCGGTGTCTGTTTCTTTTCTGCTACCGGTAGTTCGCCGGGTCGATGGCCGGGGTCACCTGGTTCTTGAAGACGCCGCGACCCTGCTGCTCGATCTTCTCGGGCGAGGGTGGGCTGATGAAGATGAGGCTGGCCTCGCGGTCGTTGCGCAGGTTGATGGCGGCGCTCACCCCGCCGTCGATGTAGCTGCCCATCACGCCGAGGGCCATGCCCATGAACCAGCTGGCCGAGCCGGTGTTGCCGAGGCGGGGCTCAAGGTTGATCCATTCATTCGGTTTTTCGAGGTGCAGCTCGGGCCCGCCGGCCTCGGCCTGGGCGTCGAGCAGGGCGGTGAGCTCGGTGAGCTTGTCCGGGGTGGTGCCGGTGCTGCTGATGACGCGTTTGAAGGCGGCCCGCTCTGCTTCGGACAGGGTGTCGAGGGCCTGCTTCCAGCCGGCTACAAGGGCCGCGATGCGTTCGCTGCGACGGGTGAGCGGCTTGCCGTCGGCGTCGGCGAGGGAAATGTAGTGGGGCCGGTGCAGGTAGCCGAGGGTGGGCAGGCGGTCGAAGGTTTCGAGCTGATATTTGTTCCAGGGGATCGGGAACCACGGGCTGGGGGTGTAGCCCTTGGGCACGTGCACGACGTCGTCAGCGATGTTGAGCAGGGAGACGCTGCGGGGGCCGAGGACGTCGGGGCGTTGGGAGAACTCCTTGGCGGCGGCCAGCCATTCGGGGACGGTGGGCCAGCGTTCATAAACGATTTTGTCCGGCGTTTTCGGCATGGTTGCGCCGAGTTCGCGGGTAAGGTGAAGGTGTCGAAGAAAGATCCGTCGGGCGAGTCCGGTGCGGTTCTGCTCGGGGCCGAGGACGGCCCGGTCGGTATCGTCGAAGGCGAAGGGCCGCAGGGCATCGACGCGCTCCCGGCGGGCGAGCACGAACAGCGCAGAGGAGCCGGGCATCTCGGGGACGTAGTGGCCGTCGCGGATAAGGCGTGGACTGCCTTTGGGGCGGTAGAGGTGGCGGAAGTACAGGCCGTCGCTGGCGGCAACGACCAGGTAGGGTACGTCCGGATGGGCGTCGAAGAAGGCGAAGGCTTTCTCGAGCAGGCGGTCCGGGTGATCCGAGAGGGCGTAACCAGCAGGGATGAAGAGCGTCTGCCCCAACGCATTGCTGTCGTTGCCGGCCACGATGCCAATGGGTGGATCTTGTTCGGACGCGGGATCGTTGGGGTCTTCGAAGGGGCTGGAAGCATAAAAGGACGGTGCGGGCCAGTACATTGGCAGGCCACCGATCCCATTTTCGAGTGTCGAGGCCGCTCCACCTCCTTCAGTGCCGAGCTTGTCGGTGGACGAGTAGGGATATTTCTCGGGGTCCATCTCGCGGATGGTCGAGAAGGGACTGCCTTTCTGGAGCGCATCCCACAGCTTGCCCTGGCGGTGTTTGTCCAGCGAGACACCCAGGCCGATGACTTCGAGCACGTAGTGTCGTGGGTCGGCCTGGGCGCTGATTGCGGCGCTGGCCTGCTGGGCTCTCTGGCGATCCGCGGCGCGACTGGCGCCCCGGGCTTCTGCCAGCGCAGTAAGGCCCGACTGGGCCACCAGGATCACGACCACACCCACGATGGGTATGCCCAGCCAGGTCATCCACTTTTGCATTGCGCTCCCCTCGGGGTCGTTGAAGATGTCGGCGTCCATCTGGATCAGGTAAAGCGTCCAGGCTGAGATTGCAATCAGCATGAGCGCGGCGATCCGGATGGATTGTAGCCGGCGGCTGGGAGCCGGGTGGGAAGGGTGCGGCTCCGTCATGGGGTCTTGCCCTGTTTGCGGGGGGCGATCGGTACGCTGCGGCCATCGGTGGTCTCGGCGACGACCGCCGGCGGACGTCGGTCAACAGTGGGAACGCAGGCAGGCAGCACGCCGGTGGAGTAATAGTCACAATTGCCTTTGACGATCTGCTTGATCTCGTCGTGTTCGCATTCGAAATACTTGCCGTAAAGATCCAGGAAATCTGTCCAGGTCAGGATGCCCGGCCTGATCAAGTCGTTCTTGCGGGGTTCCTTCAGCCTCCAGTCCGCCACCGCACACAGGTACGCATAGAACTCCTTGTCCGTCACCGCCTGCCCGCGGCCGATGGCGATGTCGTAGGCGGTGACCTTGGCGTGGTTGGCCTTGCTGGCCCAGATGGCGCTGTGGAAGGAGCGGGAACTGGTGCTTTTCTGGTGGCGCAGGCGGGCTTCGTTGGGGGTTTCGGGGCGGGTGATGAACAGCTTCCGGCCGGCGCGGGTGCCGGCGTAGGTGAGCTTGACCTGATCGCCTTCGGCCTTGCCCTTGTTCAGCAGGGCCTGGACGTCGGCCAGCTGGTTGCGACCGAGGGTCTGCCAGGTGGGGTCATCGTACTGGCCGGGATACTTGTTTCTGGCGGGCCTGGGGTCGTGGATGGTTTCGTGGACCTGCTTGATGCCCCGGTCACGGCTCACGGCGACGGCGGCGTCGATGGGGTCGACGGCTTCGACCTTGCCGAGTTCGGACTTCGGGTCGGGTGACAGGGCGCCGGCGTAGAGATCGGCGGTGTGGGGTTCAGGCAGGCGCTCGCCGTTGATGAAGCGCCAGCCCTCGGGGTTGGAGGCGCGGCTAGGGGCGCTCTCGGGCAGGTTGATGCGCAGGGTGGTGATGTCGCTACGCACATGGGCCTGATCCTCCTCGCCTTCCAGGCGAAGGGCGAAATGGCGAGGCGTGAGGCCGACCAGGAACGGGATCTGCTGGCCGTCCACGTTGCGTACCTTGCGGGTGAACACCCGCTGCAGGAAGGTGGGGCCGAGCTCTTTCAGGGGGTGGCGGATGTGTCGCAGTTGCTGAAAGTTGCGGGTCGGCTCTGATTTTTTGGGGGAGTGCAGGGCCATGACATACTCGGGCACGCCCTGCCAGCCGATGCCCTCGACGCTGCGCAGGGCCACGGTCATGTCCTCGGGGCAGAAGTAGAGGTAGACCTTGCCCCGGTTGTCCCGGTCTTCGCCGGGCTTCCAGGCGGTGCTGTGGATGCCGCTGGCTTTCATCCGGGCGAGCTCCTGCTGGCTCCAGCCCCCACGACGTCGCTTGGCGACGCCCTTGACGATATTGACGAGCGTCTGCAGCCGGGCGCCCACGCTCTGCAGGCCTTCGATGCCTTCGTAGAGCCCCTTCATGCGCGCGTCTTCTCCGCCGCCCGCGCTGAACAGGCCCAGAAAGGTGGTTTCCAGCCCGTAGGGCGGATGGGTGAGCACCAGCGTGTCGGCGGTCGGGTGCCCGTCTTCCATCAGGAAGGCCTGGGCCAGCAGGGCGATGAGGCAGCCCTGGCTGTGGGCGACGATGTTCACCGTGTCGTGGGCGTCGTACTTGCGGATCATCCGCACCAGGGCTGCGAGGCGTTGGGCGGCCAGCACGAAGTACATGCGCCCCGGGCCCTTGAGGACGGGCCGGAGCGGGTCGCCGCTGAGCCAGTCGACAAAACCGCCCGTCGACGGTGCGCCCCGGTTCCACATGTCTGCCAGGTTGGAGGTGGCGTTGGCGAAGGGGCCGCCGCCCTTGCTGCGGTCCTTGTCGAGGCGGTTGCCGTGGGTGTCCACGTTCTGGCCGTTGCGCGGGACGGTGGTGTCGTCAGGGATGTCCCGATAGCCCCAATAAAACGGAATCACCGGGCTATGGCTGCGGCTGTTCACCTGGCGTTTGTAGAAGACGGCGTCCGGGTCGTCCTCGAGGCGCCGGGCATCGTCGGCGCCGGGCATGCGGTAGCTGGCCGCGGTGTAGGGCGAGGGGTGGTCGGGCTGGCCCGGGCACCACGCCATGCGTTCGGCGATGCCTTTGCAGAGGCCTTCCTCCACGGCCTGGAAGCCTACCCCCACGTCGTTGACCCCATGCACGATGATGCAGGCGCCCACGTGCTCGCAGGGGATATCGACAGCTTTGGGTTGCAGGCAGGTGCCGAGCACCGTGCGGCCCTGGCCGATGATGCGGGGTGGCTTTGGGTAGTCCTTCATGGGCGGCCTCGGGCGGCAGGGGGACCTGAATGGGGTACTGTTTAATTGTACATGTGCATGTTAGGGGATTCTTGAGTTTGATGTCAAAGGAGTTTATGTCGAGGTGATTTTGTTGCGGGGTGGACGGCCGCTGCCTGGCGCTGCATGAGCGCGTGCTGTGGCTGGGCGCGGGCGGGGGGCACGTCGTGCCGGGCGGTGATGCCGGCAGGGGGCGTGGAAAGTGCCGCTGCCGGGCCTTGCTGTGTAGGTGGGCCGCAGCCCGGCGCTGGCGCTCAGCCGCGCCGCACGCCCACCACTTTCTGGTAGAGCCCGCCGAACAGGGTCTCCTTGCGCCATTCGAAGCCGGCCGTCTGCGGCACCATCGTGGCGATCTCCTCGGCCAGCAGCGAGTTGGCGAAGGGCTCGAGATAGCGGAACACCAGCGCCATCGCCGGCCTCATCGGATGCCACCAGTGGGGCCGGTGGTAATCGACGAACACGATCCTGCCGCCCGGCTTCACGGCCTCGAGCAGGTTGGCGACGATGCGGTGGCGGGCGTAGGTGGGCACCTCGTGGAGCAAAAAGAAGCAGCACACCGCATCGAAACTCGTCCCCACCGGCTCAGTGAGGTCGGCCACCCGGGCCTCGGCCCCCGGCCACGGCGCCAGCTTGCGGCGCGTGTTGGCGATCTGGATCGGCGCCACATCGACCACCGTGAGCTGCCCGGCTTCGCCCAACTGCCGCGCCAGCCGCAGCGAGAAATCCCCGTACACCGCGGCGGCTTGCAGCACCTGCTGGCCAGGGGCGAACTCGCGCACCGCGGCATCCATCAGCCGGCTCGCGTTGCCCCACAGGATCGCCGACACCACTACCGGGCGGTCCAGCCAAGGCACCGTGCGATGGTTGAGGTAAGCCCAGCTGTAGGTGTTGCGGAGGTAATCGGGCAGCCGATGCGCAGAATTGGTGGAGGAGTCGGGCATGGTCGTTGAGCCATTGGACAGGGTAGTCGTGATCATACCTCTTAGGGGTTAGGCTGGCGGCGAGGGTTTCGGCTCTTCCGCCGGGGCTGTTCCGACACGCCGGCCCGTCTGGGGGAAAGCGCCACCGCCGGGGGATCGCAGGGGCCGTAACGCCCCGCCCGCCTCGGCGCGACAAGAGGCGGCCACCGGGCCTCGGCCGCTCACGTTGCCACGGGGCTTGAGTTTCCGCGGCCGTTGTCATACGCTCCGCGATAATACATTTGCATCTATCCGGGCGAGCATCCGATGAAGCCAAGCAATCCGATAGCCCATCAGCCTTATCTCGATGTGCAAGCCTACGTCACGAAGGACCGCTCCACGATCCGGGAGCTGATGTGTCCGGCGCGCCATGGCAACCAGGCCCAGAGCCTGGCCGAGGCCATCGTGCCTGCGGGCCGGCGCACCTTGCTGCACCGGCACCTGTTGTCCGAGGAAATCTACTACATTGTCCGTGGCGAGGGGCTGATGACGCTCGGCGACACCCGCTTCCCGGTCAGCGCGGGCGACACCATCTGCATTCCGCCCGGCACGCCCCACGCCATCACGGCCGGCGCGCGCAAACGCCTCCGCATCCTGTGCGCCTGTTCGCCGGCCTATTCCCACGACGATACCGAACTGCTCGAGCCCGAGCCCGTCGTCTTGCCCAGGGCCTCCAGGCCGGCGCGGGCCCGAGCCGCCAGACCGCCCAGGGTGAAGCACGTCGGGGCGCCCATCGCCCTGGATCTGCAAAGCGGTGCCAACTTCAAGGCCGTGCGCGACTCCCTCGGGCTGGGGCAGGAAGCGTTCTGGAAGCGGGTGTTCGTCACGCAGAGTGGGGGCAGCCGCTACGAGAGCGG
>JAEUNU010000194.1 GCA_016789125.1 Zoogloea sp.
AGTCCGTGTCCGCGGAAAAACCCGTTCTTCATCTGCGTCTCCTTCTCATCGTTCGTCGCTCGTGAAACGTGAAGCGAGGAGACAATACTTGGACGGATTCGGATTCGTCAATGGGGGCAGGCCGTCGGTGCGGAAGGGGGACTGCGCGCACCGGCCTGTGTCGGACGAGCGACGTTTCCCGAACGACGTGCCTTACACCAGTGCGGTGCCCGGCGGGCGTTCGATGAGTGACGATGTAGCCGCCTTCCATCTCCAGCTGGCCTTCGAAGATGTCGGTGTTGGGCTTGTGGCCGATGGCGATGAACACACCCTTCAGGGCGATGTCCTTGGTGGCGCCGGTCTTGACGTTCTTGATGCGCATGCCGGTGACGCCGGTGTTGTCGCCCAGGACTTCCTCGAGGGTGGAGTCGAGCTCGAGGACGATCTTGCCGGCGGCGACCTTTTCCATGACCTTATCCACCAGGATGCGCTCGGCCTTGAACTTGTCGCGGCGGTGCACCAGGGTGACCTTGCTGGCGATGTTGGCGAGGTAGAGCGCTTCCTCGACGGCCGTGTTGCCGCCACCGATCACCGAGACTTCCTGGTTGCGGTAGAAGAAACCGTCGCAGGTGGCACAGGCCGATACGCCCTTGCCCGAGAAGGCCTCTTCGGACGGCAGGCCGAGATACTGGGCGCTGGCGCCGGTGGCGATGATCAGCGCGTCGCAGGTGTATTCGCCCGCGTCGCCCACCAGGCGGATCGGCTTCTCGGCCAGGTGCGTGGTGTGGATGTGGTCGAAGATCATCTCGGTGTTGAAGCGCAGCGCGTGCTTCTCGAAACGCGCCATCAGCTCGGGGCCCTGCACGCCGTCGGCGTCGGCCGGCCAGTTGTCCACTTCGGTGGTGGGCATCAGCTGGCCGCCCTGGGCGATGCCGGTGATGAGCACGGGGTTCAGGTTGGCGCGGGCGGCATAGACCGCAGCGCTGTAGCCGGCAGGGCCGGAACCGAGGATGAGCAGCTTGATGTGGCGGGTGGTCATCGGCTTGGATCTCTCTGAAGTCTGAAGCTGGGACCCGGATTATACGGCGGCCCGGCCCGGGTGGCCTTCGAAATGCGGCGCGGCAGGGCGGTCGTCGCCCGGTTCGCCCGCCTGTCATTTGGCGTCCCTCAAGTTTGCTTTATACTTGGCCGTTGTTAGGCCATGACATCTTCGTCACGTTGCCAAGAATCAATTTAGCGTTTTGCTCAGGAGAGGCCTATGACCGTTACCAGCTCCGTGTCCACAATTGCCCTGCGGACGTTCCCCATTTTCCAGGGTCTGGGTGATGACCGGCTGGCTGCCGTTGCGCGCTGCGCGATGATGAGGCGGGTTCCCCGGGGGGCAGCGGTGGTGCATGAGGGTGATCGCACCGATTTCGTATATTTCGTGCTCACCGGCAACCTCAAGGTGATGGTGAGCGACGAGGACGGGCGCGAGGTGATCCTGACCATTCTGGGCCAGGGCGAGATGTTCGGCGAAATGGGCGTCCTCGACGACAGCCCGCGTTCGGCGTCCGTCGTCGCGGTGTCGCCGTCCGATCTCGTCACGATCGCCAAGACTGATTTCAAGCGTCTGATGCAGGACAACTTCGAGCTCGCCTGGCACGTGATGTGCAACCTCACCCGCCGCCTGCGCGACGCTGACCGAAAGATCGAAAGCCTGGCGCTGATGGACGTTTACGGCCGTGTGGCACGCCTGCTCCTCGAGATGTCCGAAGAGGTCGATGGCCTGAAGGTGGTGCGCAAGAAGGTCTCCAAGCAGGATATCGCCAAGATGATCGGCGCTTCCCGCGAGATGGTCAGCCGGGTCATGAAGGATCTCGGCCTGCGTGGCCTGATCGAGGAGACCGACGGCGGCGTGATCCTGCGCGAGAAGATCTACGACATCTGATCGCTGGGTCCACGACAGCTCGGCTCGCAAAGCCTTACAAGTCTCCGGATCGAGCACCGGGGGTGATGCGAATCCCTGGTTTATAATGAAAGGCGCGGTGTGATACCGCGCTTTTTGCTTTTGTGTCGCCCCGCATCGCGTATCGCTGCTTCTCCCATGCTCAATCGCCCCTCGACCCGTCCGCCACCCCTGCCCGAAAAGATCGCCAGCCTCCTCCAGGAGGCCCGCTGGCTGCTTCTCGGCGTGCTCGCCCTGTATGTGGCGATGATTCTCTTTGGCTACTCGAAGGCGGACCCGGGCTGGTCCCACGCGGTACAGGTGGATCAGGTGGCAAACCCCGGCGGACGTTTTGGCGCCTGGCTTTCCGATCTGCTGCTCTACCTTTTCGGGTTCTCAGCCTGGTGGTGGGTGGCTTTTCTCGGGCTCGGGCTGGCGGTGGGGTTTCGCCGGCTGCAGAAGCGCTTCGGTGCCGATCACCGTTCCATCCTGGTCGTCGTCCTCGGTTTCGTGACCGTGCTGCTGGCAAGCAGCGGGCTCGAGGCCATGCGCTTCTATTCGATGATAGCCACCTTGCCGCTGGAGCCGGGCGGCGTGATCGGCATCGAGCTGGGCAACGTGGTCTTCCAGTACCTGGGCTTCACCGGCGGCACCCTGCTGCTGCTCGGGCTCCTGGCGGGTGGGCTGAGTCTCTTTTCAGGCGTGAGCTGGGTGGAGGCGTCAGAACTGCTCGGTATCGGCCTCGAAAAGCTGTGGAGCTTCGGCACCCGCGGTGTCCAGACCTGGGAGGATCGCCGGGTTGGGCGTGAGGTCGCGGAGAAGCGTGAGGCCATCGTCGAGACCAAGCGCAAGAAGGAGGAGGCCGTGGCCTCGGCCTTTGTCGAGCGTCTCGAGCCCGGTTTCACCGACTCGCCTGCCGCCGATGGCGAAGAACCCGTAGTCGTCGCGCCACGCCCGAAAGCGGTGCGCATCGAGCCGGCGGTGGTCGAGGTCGAGAAGTCCGTGCGCGCCGAGAAGGAGCGTCAGGTGCCGCTGTTTTCCGAGATGCGTGACGGCCCGCTGCCGCCGCTCGCGCTGCTCGACGAGCCGTCCCACGACGTCGAGCCGCCGTCCCCCGAAACCCTCGAATTCACCTCGCGCCTGATCGAGCGCAAGCTGGCCGACTTCGGCGTCGATGTGAAGGTGCTGGCGGCCTATCCGGGCCCGGTGATCACCCGTTTCGAGATCGAGCCGGCGGTGGGCGTGAAGGGCAGCCAGGTGGTCAACCTGGTCAAGGACCTGGCCCGCGCGCTTTCGGTGATGAGCATCCGGGTCGTCGAAACGGTGCCCGGCAAGGCCTGCATGGCCCTCGAGCTGCCCAACCCCAAGCGCCAGACGGTGCGTCTCACCGAGATCCTCGGTTCCCGCGCCTACCACGACATGCACTCGCCCCTCACCGTGGCGCTGGGCAAGGACATCGGCGGCCAGCCGGTGGTGGCCGACATCGCCAAGACGCCGCACCTGCTGGTGGCCGGCACCACCGGCTCCGGCAAGTCGGTGGGTATCAACGCGATGATCCTGTCGCTGCTCTACAAGTCCGAGCCCTCCGACGTGCGCCTCATTCTCGTCGACCCGAAGATGCTCGAGCTGTCGATCTACGAAGGCATCCCGCACCTGCTGGCGCCGGTCGTCACCGACATGAAGCACGCCGCCAACGCGCTCAACTGGTGCGTGGCCGAGATGGAGAAGCGCTACAAGCTCATGTCGGCCCTCGGCGTGCGCAACCTGGCCGGCTACAACAAGGCCGTGGCAGATGCCATCAAGGCCGAGGCGCCGCTCAAGAACCCGTTCTCGATCACGCCGGACAGCCCCGAGCCCCTCGAGAAGCTGCCTTACATCGTGGTGGTCATCGACGAGCTGGCCGACCTGATGATGGTGGTCGGCAAGAAGATCGAAGAGCTCATCGCCCGCCTGGCCCAGAAGGCCCGGGCGGCCGGCATCCACCTCATCCTGGCCACCCAGCGCCCCAGCGTCGACGTGATAACGGGCCTCATCAAGGCTAACATTCCGACCCGCATGGCCTTCCAGGTGTCGAGCAAGATCGACTCCCGCACCATCCTCGATCAGATGGGCGCCGAGGCCCTGCTGGGCATGGGCGACATGCTCTACCTCGCGCCGGGCACCGGCCTGCCGACCCGTGTCCACGGTGCCTTCGTGGCCGACCACGAGGTGCATAAGGTGGTCGAGTTCCTCAAGGCTACCGGCCAGGCCGAGTACGTCGAAGGCATCCTGGCGGGCGCCGAGGAGGAGGGCGGTGACCTGATGAGCGGCGAAGGCGGTGAGGGCAGCGAGGCCGATCCGCTCTACGACCAGGCCGTCGAGATCGTCATCAAGACCCGCCGGCCGTCGATCTCCCTTGTCCAGCGCCACCTGCGTATCGGCTACAACCGCGCCGCACGCCTGATCGAACAGATGGAGCGCTCGGGCCTCGTCACGCCGATGGGCGCCAATGGCAACCGCGAAGTCGTCACCCCGCCCCGGGAAGGAGAATGATGCGCCCTACACCCAAACACACCCTGGGGGCGCTGGCCCTTGCGCTCCTGCTTGCCGCCGGCTCGGCCCACGCCGAGGCCCTCGCGCAGCTGCGCCAGTTCATGGACGGCACCCGCAGCGCGAGGGGGGCGTTCTCCCAGCAGGTGTTTTCCAAGTCGGGCCGCAAGCCCCAGGAGGCCAGCGGGACGTTCGCCTTCTCGCGGCCCGGCAAGTTCCGCTGGGTCTATGAGAAGCCCTATGCCCAGCTCCTGGTGGGCGACGGCAGCAAGCTGTGGGCCTGGGACCAGGAGCTCAACCAGGTCACCACCAAGAAGCTCGGACAGGCCCTCGGCAGCACGCCGGCGGCGATCCTGGCCGGCGACAATTCCCTCGACAAGAACTTCGTGCTCAAGGACGCCGGCAGCGCCGATGGCCTCGAGTGGGTCGAGGCGACGCCCAAGGCCGACGACAGCAGTTTCGAGCGCATCCGCATGGGCTTCGCCGGTGGCCAGCTGAAGGCGATGGTGCTCCACGACAACTTCGGCCAGACTACCGCGCTGCAGTTTGGCCAGATGGAGCGCAATCCGTCCATCGACCCGGGCCAGTTCCGCTTCGTGCCGCCAAAGGGCGCCGACGTGGTGGGCGACTGAGCCCCGCCCAACCAGGCAAAGCCATCGATGGCCGATCTCTTCGACGCCCTTGAATCGCCGCGGCTACCGCTGGCCGAGGCCATGCGCCCGCGTGCCATAGCTGAAGTCATCGGCCAGAAGCACCTGCTTGGCCCGGGCAAGCCGCTGGCGCTGGCCTTCCGGTCGGGCAAGCTCCATTCGATGATCTTGTGGGGGCCTCCGGGGGTCGGCAAGACGACGCTCGCGCGGCTCATGGCGAGCGCCTTCGATGCCGAGTTCACCGCCCTGTCGGCCGTCTTTTCGGGCGTGAAGGACATCCGCGAGGCGATCGCCCAGGCCGAGGCCAACCGGGCCCGCGGGCGTCACACGATTCTCTTCGTCGATGAAGTCCACCGCTTCAACAAGGCCCAGCAGGACGCCTTCCTGCCCTACGTGGAGCAGGGCCTGGTGACCCTGGTCGGCGCGACCACCGAGAACCCGTCCTTCGAGGTCAATTCCGCGCTGCTGTCGCGGGCTGCCGTGTATGTGCTGCAGCCGCTGACTCCCGACGAGCTGGCTGAACTCTTCGAGCGGGCCCGTGCATTTGCCTGCCCCGAGCTGGCCTTCGAGGCCGACGCGCGGGACCGCCTGACGGGCTTCGCCGATGGCGATGCACGGCGGCTTCTCAATCTGCTTGAGCAGGTGCACGCCGCTGCGACCACTGCAGGTGTCAATCCGGTGACGCCGGCCTTCGTCGACGAGGCGCTATCGCGAAATTTGCGGCGCTTCGACAAAGGGGGGGAGGCCTTCTACGACCAGATCTCGGCGCTGCACAAGTCGGTGCGCGGCTCAGACCCGGACGCCGCCCTGTATTGGCTGTGCCGGATGCTCGACGGCGGCGCCGAGCCCCTCTACCTGGGCCGCCGGCTGGTGCGCATGGCCGTCGAGGATGTTGGCCTCGCGGACCCGCGGGCGCTGGAGATCTGCCTGAATGCCTGCACGACCTACGAGCGCCTGGGCTCGCCCGAGGGCGAGTTGGCGCTGGCCCAGGCCGCGATCTTCCTGGCCTGTGCCGCCAAATCGAACGCGGTTTACAAGGCGTATAATGCGGCCCGCAAGTTTGTTGCCAACGATGTTTCGCGGCCGGTGCCCATCCATCTGCGCAACGCGCCGACCAAGCTCATGAAGAACCTGGGGTACGGCAAGGAATATCGCTACGCCCACGACGAGCCCGATGGCTACGCGGCGGGCGAGAGCTATCTCCCGGAGGGAATGGGCAAGCCTGGCTGGTATGAACCCGTGGCGCGTGGGCTGGAGGCGAAGATCGTCGAAAAGCTGCAAAGGCTGCGTGAGCTCGACCGACTGGCCGAAGCCCACGCGGATCGTTCAAGGCCCGATGCTGGCCTCAATGGGAAACCGGATGGCTCGCGATGAAGCGGGCGCAGGCATCGCGGAAACGCTTGGCACGGGCGCGGTCGCCGCGTTCTTCGGCGTGGTCCACGAGGTCGAGCATGAACTGGGTGAGCATCAAGGTGCCTTCCCGGGTCTGCACCAGCCCGCAGGCGATCTGCGCTGCCGCCGCTTCGGGTATGTCATGGTGCTCGGCGATGATGGCGACGTCCTCATCGGTGAGGTCGCAGTAATCCAGACAGTCGCGAATGGACAACATGGGTGTCTCCTTAATGAATCGGTTCATGTGGCACCATCTGCGGGCACCTTAGTTTGATTTTGGACTGTGAATCAGGCAAATCAAGAAGAGTTTGAGCTGTTCGGAGCTATCGTCTTCCCGATCTTGATTGCTGTTGTTTAAAAAGCCGGCGCTGCGATGTTGCGCCGCAATATAACTGAAACGCCCAGACCATGAAAGCCGGTCGGTACGCCCCGGCAGGTTGCCGGTGCCGGATTTCGATTTGATGAAGGATAGTCATGCTTGATGTTCAACTGCTGCGCGCGCGCCTGGATTTCGTTGCCGAGCGCCTCGCCACCCGGGGAATGAGCCTCGATGTCGCCGCCTTCCAGGCCCTCGAGGACGAGCGCAAGACGCGCCAGACCCGCACCCAGGAGCTCCAGGCCCGCCGCAACGCCCTTTCCAAGCAGGTGGGCCAGCTGAAGGGCAAGGGCGAAGACGCCTCCGCCGTGCTGGCCGAGGTGGCCGGCATCGGAGACGAGCTGAAGGCCAACGAGGCTGCGCTGGCCGAGCTCCTCGAGCGTTTCAACGCCTTTGTCGCCGGCTTGCCCAACCTGCCCCACG
Organism: Zoogloea sp.; assembly: GCA_016789125.1. Lineage (GTDB taxonomy): Bacteria > Pseudomonadota > Gammaproteobacteria > Burkholderiales > Rhodocyclaceae > Zoogloea. Next base: position 7,277 of record JAEUNU010000194.1, read on the forward strand.
AAAGCGTGCCCGCTGGCCGTTCCGAGGAAGACAACGTGGAGGTCAGCCGCTGGGGCACGCCGCCCAGCTTCGAGTTCGAGGTGCGCGACCACGTGGATATCGGCGGCCGCCTTGGCGGGCTCGATTTCGAGACCGCCGTCAAGATTTCCGGTGCCCGCTTCACGCTGCTGAAGGGTGGCCTGGCGCGCCTGCATCGCGCGCTCGCCCAGTTCATGCTTGACGTTCACACCGCCGAGCACGGCTACACCGAGCTCTACACGCCCTACATGGTCAACGCCGCTAGCATGTTCGGCACCGGCCAGTTGCCCAAGTTCGAGGAAGATCTCTTCTCGGTGCCCAAGCCCGATGGGGGCAAGTTCTACCTTATCCCCACCGCCGAGGTGCCCGTCACCAACATCGTGCGCGACGAGATCGTCCCGCTCGATGCGTTGCCCCTCAAGTTTGTCGCCCACACCCCGTGCTTCCGTTCCGAGGCGGGCAGCTATGGCAAGGACACCCGCGGGATGATCCGCCAGCACCAGTTCGACAAGGTCGAGCTCGTGCGCATCGAGCAGCCCGAGAAGGCCTGGGAGGCCCTGGAGGAGCTCACCGGCCACGCCGAGGCCATCCTGCAGAAGCTTGAGCTGCCCTACCGCAAGATCGTGCTGTGCTCGGGCGACATGGGCTTCTCTGCCGCCAAGACCTACGACCTGGAAGTCTGGCTGCCGGCCCAGAACACTTATCGCGAGATCTCCTCGTGCTCCTGCTTCGAGAGCTTCCAGGCTCGCCGCATGCAGGCCCGGTTCAAGAACGCTCAGGGCAAGAACGAAACCCTGGCCACGCTGAACGGCTCCGGGCTCGCCGTCGGCCGCACCCTGGTCGCCATCCTCGAGAACTACCAGCAAGCCGACGGCTCCGTGCGCGTGCCGACGGTGCTGCTGCCCTACATGGGTGGCATCACCGAGCTCAAGGCCCTGAACTGAGAAGAAATGCCGGGTGGCTTGCGGGCTGCCCGGTTCTCAGGCGGCCGGTGATGGTGTATATTAGACATCTCTAATAAAAGGAGCCGTCACGATGAGCAGCAAGTCCTTTGTCCAGATCACGTCCGACCTTTCGAAGGGCATGGAAGCCCTGCGCGCAGAAATTCCCGATACGATGAAGGGTTTCGGCAGCATGGCCAAGGAGGCGATGAAAGAAGGCGCCTTGACGGCCCTCGAAAAAGAGCTCATTGCCCTTGCCATCGGCGTGTCGGCCCGGTGTGACGGTTGCATCGGCTTTCACGTCAAGGCCTTGATCCGTCTGGGTGTGACCCGCGAGCAGCTCATGGAAACCCTGGGCATCTGCACCTACATGGGCGGCGGCCCGAGCCTGATGTACGCAGCCGAGGCCGTGCGTGCCTACGATGAGTTCACCTCCCGTACCGCAAAACCTGCATAAAAAGCTGGATTTTTCGCTAGGGTTGTATATATAATGCGCAGCTTCGAGCGGAAAGGTGGCAGAGTGGTCGAATGCGCCGGACTCGAAATCCGGTATACGGTTTAGCCGTATCGAGGGTTCGAATCCCTCCCTTTCCGCCAGTAGTTCGACAACGGCCCTTCGGGGCCTTTGTTTTTTCTAGGGTTTCTTGTAAATCAAGGGCTTGCAGCACGCCCCTTGCGGCTTCCTCGGGTACTTCGCTGGGAACATCCAGCTAAAATCACGGGATGAAAGCCGACAAGATGACACACCCGAAGATTGAGCGACACGGGGAGCAATGGCGCTACAAGAAGCGCGTCCCCGGCGACCTGCTCCCTCATTTCAACGGTTCCAAGTTCCTTGTCTTCACCACGAAGACCGCTGACCAGCGTGCGGCTCGGGCGGAGTGTGTCCGCTGGCTGGCCGATCACGAGACGCGATTCCAGGTGCTCCGGCAGATGCCAGGCGGTGGCTCGTCCGTGCCTGTCCGTTCGGGGCTGTCCTTGCTGGAACTGGGGGCGGTGCTCGCTGATGAGGTGACCCGCTTCAAGGCCGAGAAGCTGGCGGCCGATGAACTGGCAGCGGAGCGGGGGCTTATGGGGATGGGCGTCATGTCTCCCGAGTTCCGCCTCTCGCTTATCGGCGTTGATCCTGACGCCGCCCGGCTGGCGGTCCAGGGGTTCCCCGAGGAGCGGGCACCCTTCGAGGCCCTGGCGCTGCGCCGAATGGCTGGCGTAGGCGTTGCCCTGGATGCTTCCTCAGATGCCGCCAGAAGCGCTGGTATCGCGTTTGCGCGGGCCTCCCTGGAAGTGGCCGAGGTGGTGAAGCTGCGGGCCGCTGGCGGGCTGGATTCCACGCCCAATCCCTTGCCTCGCCCGGCCATTGCTGCGCCGGCTCCGCCTGTCGCTGCGAAGGGGATGCACAAGCTGTCCGAGGCCCTGGCGCCCTGGCAGGCGTTTAAGAAGCCCTCGCCGGGCTCCGTGGAAATCTACACGGCCGGCGTCAAGGTCTTCGAGGAGCGATTCCCGGACCTGTACGCGGAGACGATCACGAAGGCGGACGTGAAGGCGTTCGTGTCCAAGCGGATGGAGGAGGGCAAGAGCCCGAAGACCATCGAGAAGGAGCACGGAATCATCCGCGCCTTGCTGACCTTCGCCGTTGAGGAGGGATGGCGGGCGGACAATCCTGCATCGGGCGTCATGCTCCCGAAGGACACGGGAGGCCGGAAGCGGCGGGGTTACAAGCCCGAGGAACTCGCCGCCCTGTTCAAGACCGACGTATTCACCAAGGGCGCCCGCCCCATCGGCGGGAAGGGCGAGGCGGCCTTTTGGTTGCCTTTGCTGGCGGTCTTCACTGGCGCCCGGCGGGAAGAGCTGGCCCAGCTTGCTACGGACCGGGTGAGGGTTGAAGCGGGCGTGCCTTACCTCGCTCTTGATCCCCTGGACGATAGCGGGCGCCTCAAGACGGACGAATCACGGCGGGCCGTCCCGCTGCATCGTGAGTTGATCCGCCTTGGCTTTCTGGAGTTCGTGGAGGACTGCCGCCGGGCCGGTGGTGGGCATCTCTTCCCGCAGCTCAAGCCGAACAAGCGGGGTCAGTACGCGGCGAAGTTCGGGGACTGGTGGGGCCGCTACGTGCGCGACAAGGCGGGCGTTGAAGACCCGATGATTGCCCCCATGCACTCCTTCCGCCATTCGGTCATCACTGACCTACGGCAGCAGCGGGTCCGGGAAGACGAAGAGCGTCAGATTCTTGGGCATACCGACCGGGACGGCCGAGGCGCCCAAAAGGACTCCCACGACGGCTACGGGGAGCACCTTGTCCCCACGCTCGCCGAGGTCGTTAATCTGATTTCCCATCGCGGGCTAGACCTGTCTGGCGTGAAGCCCTACGTGTCCAAGTCCAATGGGGCCATTTGTACATAGCACGCGTTCAAATTGAACAGCAGACGGCCGAGGCGGGAGGGTGCTGTCTCGGCCCTGCTGCTTGCCTAGAACTCGGGCGCTTCGTGCTCGTATGTCTTCATCACGGCTAGCGCCTGCTCGACCTGCTGAATCAGTTCGTGCCGATCAACTGGGTTCGTGAGTAGCTTGTACATGCTCAATCCGTCGTGGAAGGCTTGGACCGCCTCCCGGTAGTAGCCGGCTTGGACATCAATCGGCGGGGGCTCGCCGTTGCCCTTGCCCCGCTCCACGCCGACCCCCATGCCCTCGAAGACGGTCGGGAAGTCGGCCTTCATCCAGTTGAAGACGGTTGTATGACCGACTTGGCCGCCCAGCGCCTCCGAGATTTCCCTGTAGGACATCAGGCGGCCGTTTGCCTTCACGTGCCCCTTGCCTTGGATGAAGTTCTGGAAGACGTTGCGCCGCTCGGATGACTTCAGCGGCTTCCCGTGCTTCGCATTGGCAAGGGCCGACGCCCGCAGCGCTTCGTCTTCCGTCATCGGCGTGACTTTGGCGCAGACCTCCCGCTTGCCCAGCGAGTGCTGCGCGGCCTGACGATGCCAGCCATCGACGATGAACAACGCTGCGCCGAGCTGGGCAAGGTGAATCGGCGGGAACTCGGCACCGTTCGACATCGCGACGGCGTATTGCTTGACCAGTTTCGGATCAAGCTGATTGCGGACCTGATACCGTGGATCACGGGTGATGTGCTGCATCTCGATCAGTTGAATGTCGTCGGTACTCACTGCAAGTTCTCCAGGGCCTCGACAAGGGCCGCTTGTTGGTTCTTGGTCTGCTCGTTCTCCCGCTGCTCCAGGCGGGCCACGTAGAGCCCCGCCACGCCGAAGGCGGCCTTGATGTGTTCGGCGATGACCGCCAGCGTCCGGGGCGCCACGTCGCGATAGACCCGCTTCGTCCGCTTGGCCTTGTCGTCCCAGTAGGTGCCCGCGTTGGTGTCGGTCAGCGCCCGTGCGCGTCTCGCTAGCTGGGCATCGAAGGCGGCATCGGACTTGAAGCGCCTGGGCTGCTCTTCCTGCATGAGGAACAGGGCGAGGACGGTCTCCGTCAGCGTCTCCACGGGCACCTCGCGGGCCAGCTTGACGAGTTCCTGGCCGGCTTCCCGCTCATGGGTTACGAAGGGGCGACCCCGCAGGGCTTCCGCCTCCTGGGCATTGGCGGCGTCGATGACCACGCCCCAGCGCTGGGCAAGGATGCTCCAGGCTTGATTGCCTTGGTTCTTCTCCATCCGCAGTCTGACCCGCTGGCGGTAGGGCGCGAGTTCTTGAACGGTGACGCCGGTCTGCTCGGGATGGCCGTGACGGCGCCGGATGGCCTTGTGTCGGTTGCAGAGGGCGCCGAAGCCGGCTGCCGTCTCGGGGCACTGGGAAACGCTACAGGGTCTGCTCATGGGCTCCTTCGCTGGGAAATTCGTACCCGTCCCCTGGCACGGACAGGCACGGAAAAGAATTGAAGTGGTGACGGTGCTCGCGGCTGTCGGCCGGGTCGAGCTGTGGGCGGTCAGGCTTGCGGTGCCTTCATGAGCCGCTGCAGGGTCGATAGCGCGATGCCTAGCTCCGCCGCCACCTTCCGCCAGCTCATGCCCTGGGCGAACAACTCAGCTGCCTTCGTCCGCGCATCCGGTGCGGTCTTCGGCGGTCGTCCCAGCTTGAAGCCCTCGGCCTTTTTCTGGGCGAGCTTGGCCTTCGTCCGCTCCGAAATGATTTGCCGCTCGAACTGGCTGATGGCCGCGAGCATGTTCAAGGTGAGCTGCGACTGAGCCGAGCCGTCGAGCTTGCCCAGCCCCAGCACTTCAAGGGCGATGCCAGCCTTGGCAAGCTCTTCCACGGTGGCGATTACGTCCAGCACGTCCCGTCCGAGCCGGTCGTGTAGTGGTCTAATTTCCGCGGACACCTCGATAGGTGGATCATTCACCGTTCGAGGAGAAATTGATGAGCAGAAAGCGCAGATCGTTCGACACGGAGTTCAAGCTCCAGGTCGTGAAGATGATCAAGGATCAGGGCCTGA
>JAEUNU010000199.1 GCA_016789125.1 Zoogloea sp.
ACGCCGGCGGCCTGGGGGGCGGTGTCGCCCACGTGGATGGTCCAGGCGCGGACTTCCTTGACGCCGGCGGTGAAGTAGGTCTGCAGGCCGAGCAGCTGGTAGCCGGCGCGGATCAGGCGGTTGAGGCCGGGTTCTTCGAGCCCCAGGTCGGCCAGGAAGGCCAGCTTGTCCTCGTCGTCCAGGTCGGCCAGCTCGGCCTCGATCTTGGCGCACAGGGCCACCACCGGGGCGCCTTCCTTGGCGGCATGCTCGCGCAGGCGGTCGAGGTAGGGGTTGTTCTCGAAGCCGTCCTCCATCACGTTGCCCACGTACATGGCGGGCTTGAGGGTCATCAGGCACAGGGGCTTGAGGAGCAGCTTCTCGTCGTCGGTGAGCTGCATGGTGCGCGCCGGCTGGCCCTCGTTGAGGTGGGGCAGCAGCTTTTCGAGCAGGGTGACGAGCTTCTGCGCGTCCTTGTCGCCGGCACGGCCCTTCTTGCTTTCGCGGTGGATGGCCTTCTCGACGGCGCCCATGTCGGCCAGGGCGAGTTCGGTGACGATGGTCTCGATGTCGGCCAGCGGGTCGACCTTGCCGTTCACGTGCACCACGTTCTCGTCGTCGAAGCAGCGCACCACGTTGACGATGGCGTCGGTCTCGCGGATGTTGGCCAGGAACTGGTTGCCCAGGCCTTCACCCTTGGAGGCCCCGGCGACCAGGCCGGCGATGTCGACGAACTCGACGATGGCCGGCTGCACCTTCTGCGGCTTGACGATCTCGGAGAGCGCGTCGAGGCGCGGATCGGGCACTTCGACGATGCCCACGTTGGGCTCGATGGTGCAGAAGGGGTAGTTCTCGGCGGCGATGCCGGCCTTGGTGAGGGCATTGAAGAGGGTCGATTTGCCGACGTTGGGCAGGCCGACGATGCCGCATTGCAGAGCCATGGAATTCCTTTGATGTTCAGTCGCTTCCAGCCAGATTTGCCGGAGAAGGTCGGCATTGTAAACCACGGCCTCGGGTTTCCGGAAAAGGCTGGCTTTTTGGGGCCCTGCATGCAGCGCGAGCTTGCTGCCCGGCCGCCGGCCTTCAGCGGATGAGCAGCAGCCAGAGCATCAGCAGGTTGGCGACCAGCGAGAGCGCAGCAACGAGCTTGAGGCCGAGCTGCGGGTCGCGCTCCAGCAGCGGCGACTTGCGCGGCACGACGAGAGGGCGGTGGGCGCCGCGTTCCAGGGCGAGGAGGAATTCCTCGGCGGTCTCGAAGCGTGCCCTGGGTTCGCGGGCGACGGCCTTCAACAGCACCGATTCGAGCCAGGCGGGGATGTCGGGGCGGTAGCGGGTGGGGGGCACCGGATCGCCGAACTTCGGGGTCTGGAAGGGTTCGATTTCGCCGTAGGGGTATTTGCGGGTGAGGAGCTGGTAGAGGGTCACGCCTACCGCGTAGAGGTCGGTCTGGGGGCTGGCGGGTTCGGGGCGGGCGGCGTGGAGTTCGGGGGCCATGTAGCTGGGGGTGCCGGGGTTGTTGATCTCCTCGAACTTCTGGCCGTCGTGCTGGCTGTCGGCGGCGGCGACGCCCAGGTCGAGGATGCGCAGCCGGCCCTCGGCGTCCACGTGCAGGTTGTCTGGCTTGATGTCGCGGTGGACGATGGACAGCCGGTGCAGCGCGGCGAGGCCTTTCAGGATGCGGGTGCCGAGCTCGGCCACCTCGCCGCTGCCGAAGCGGTGGCCGTTGTCGAGGCGGGCCTTGAGGGTGGCGCCGTCGTGCCAGCTCATCAGGTAGTACAGATGGCTGCGCTGCGGGTGGGGGATGACCTGGGGGAACCAGGCGTCGTTCACCCGGCGGGCCAGCCACTCTTCGTGGGCGAGGGCGGCGGCGGCCTCGGGGTCGTCGTGCTCGGGGCGCAGGGTCTTCAGCACGCAGGCGCGGTCGCGGTCGTCGCGCACGCGATAGAGCAGGGTGACCATGGATTCGTGGAGCAGGGCGTCCACCGTCAGGCCGTCGAGCTGCTGGCCGGGCTTGAGGCGGGGCGGCAGGGGCAGCTGGCGCAGGCGGGCGACGTTGTCGCGCAGGCGGTCGGCCGGCAGGGCGTCGACCCGCAGCACCAGGGCGGTGCAGTTGTCCTGGCTGCCGCCGCCCTCCGCCGTCATGGCGAGGCGGCTGGCGGCGGCCTGGGGGCCGGCTTCGGACTTGAGGATGTCGGCGATCTTCCGGTCGCCGAGCTGGCCCCACACGCCGTCGCTCATCAGCGCAAACACGTCGCCGGCCTCCAGCTCGCCGTCGGCGTAGTCCACCGACAGGTGGGCATCGAGGCCGACGGCGCGGGACAGCACATTCTTCAGCTCGGGGTGCTCCCACACGTGGTCGGTGCTGAGCTGCTCCAGCCGCCCGCCGCGCAGCCGGTAGATGCGCGAGTCGCCCACGTGGGCGAGGTAGTAGCGCCGCCCGCGCAGCACGATGGCCGACAGGGTGGTGGCCATGCCGGCGCTCTCGCGGGTGCGCGCGGCGTGGGCCACCAGCCAGCGGTTGAGCGCGCCGATGACGGTGTCTAGGGATTTGTTGACGGCCCAGGTGTCGGGCGTCGCGTAGTAGTCGGAGAGCAGGCCGCGCACGGTGTACTCGGCCGCCTCCCGCCCGTTGGCGTGCCCCCCCACGCCGTCGGCCACCGCGGCGAGGATGCCCTTGGCGTCCAGTTCCGGCCCCTCCGGCGTGGCCGCGCCGCAGAAATCCTCGTTCCGCGGCCGCGGGCCGGTGAGGGAGGAGTGGCCGAGGGAGATCTGGGGCATGGGCGTGGTAAGAATGTAGGGGCGACTTCAGTCGCCCACGGAGGCAAGACGCAGGATCTGCGCAGGTTTGACCGGCATAGGGCGACTGAAGTCGCCCCTACAGGAGTGCGGCATGCAGGCCATCATGCTCAGCCTGGCTCCATTCCCTCGTCAGATCTTCGCCGCCGTCAGGTGCGGGGCGCCCCAGGTGGTGCGCCAGCGGCGCTTGACAGCGGTGAGGCCGATGAGGGCGGCGATGGCCAGCGCAGCGAAGATCAGGAAGCCGGCCTGGTAGCTGCCGGTGACCTGCTTGCTGTAGCCCAGGCTGGAGGCCAGGTAGAAGCCGCCCACCCCGCCGGCCATGCCCACCAGGCCGGTCATCACGCCGATCTCCTTGCGGAAGCGCTGGGGTACCAGCTGGAACACCGCCCCGTTGCCCATCCCCAGCGAGAGCATGGCACAGACGAAGACCGCCAGGGCCTGCCAGGCCTCGGGCATGCCGAAACTGACGATGGCCAGGAACAGCGCCGCCAGCACGTACATGGCGGTGAGGCTCTTGATGCCGCCGATGCGGTCAGCCACGTTGCCGCCGATCGGGCGCACCAGGCTGCCGGCAAACACGCAGGCGGCGGTGAAGAAGCCGGCGGTCTTCGGGTCGAGCCCGTACTGGGTGTTGAAGTAGATGGTGAGCGACGAGGCCAGGCCGACGAAGCCACCGAAGGTGACCGAATAGAAGAACATGAACCACCAGGCGTCCTTGTCCTTGAGCACCTTGAGGTATTCCGCCATCGACTTGGCCGGCGGGCACTCGGGGGCGTCCTTGGCCATCACCAGATAAACCACGAAGACGACGGACAGCGGGATCAGCGCCAGGCCGAACACATTCACCCAGCCGAAGGCGGCAGCCTGGCCCGGCCCGAACAGCGCTGCCAGCGCGGTGCCCGTGTTGCCGGCGCCAGCGATGCCCTGCGCGGTGCCCTGGTGCTCGGGCGGATA
>JAEUNU010000201.1 GCA_016789125.1 Zoogloea sp.
CTGAAGAAATCCGACGAGTTCGTGGAGCACCACAACACCTTCACCAAGCCCACGCCGGAAGGCAAGGTGATCCTGCCCGGCGTGCTGGGCGGCATCAACTGGTCGCCCACCTCGGTGGATGCGAAGAGGCTGGTGGCCTACGTGCCGGCGATCCACTGGCCGGTGAAGTACACCAAGAAAGTGATCCACGCGACCAGCGCCAAGCCGGCGGTGGAATACACCACGCTCGAGCCGCTGATGGACGTGCCCCGCTGGGGCGTGCTGTCGGCCATCGATCTGGCAACGGGCAAGATGAAGTGGCAGCACGAGACCGCCCAGCCGCTGGTGGGCGGGGTACTCGCCACCGCGGGCAATCTCGTCTTCATGGGCGAGGGCAACGGCCGCTTCAACGCCTACGACGCCGCCACCGGGCAAACTCTGTGGCGCGACCAGCTCGACGCCGGCGTCAATGCGCCGCCCGTCACCTGGCAGATCGACGGCGTGCAGTACGTGGGCGTGGCGGCGGGCGGCAACCAGATCTTCGGCTACAAGGCCGGCGACACCTTCCAGGTCTATCGCCTGGGGCAGTAACGCGGCGAGGCCCGGCCGCGGGCTTCAGCCGATCAGCTTGAGCTTCATTGCCAGCCGGGCGAGTTCGATGTCGCTGCGCACGCCCAGCTTGGCCTTGATCTGGTAATGCGCGTTCTGCACCGTCTTCGGGCTGATGTTGAGGAGCTTGCCGATCTCCTCGGCGCCCAGCCCGTCGAGGAGCAGGCGCAGGATCTCGAACTCCCTGGGGTTCAGCTCATCGGCCGGATTGCTGCTGCCTTCGAGCAGGGTCAGCGCCATCTCGGGGGCGATGTCGGGGCTCAGCACCTTCTCGCGGCGGGCTACCTTGTACACCGCCTGGATCAGCACGTCCGGGCTGCTGCTCTTGGTCACGTAACCCAGCGCCCCGGCGCGAACCGCCTGGGCCGCGAAGAGTGGGTCGCGGTGCATGCTGAAGGCCAGGATGCAGGCCTCGGGCTGGCGCTGGAGGATGCGCCGGGTGAGCTCGATGCCCCCCATGCCGGGCAGCGACAGGTCGAGGATGGTGAGGTCGGGCTGGCCTGCGCGCAGGATCTGCAGCGCCTCCTCGGCGGAGCCGGCCTCGGCCTCGACGCGCAGGTCGGCGCGGCGCTCGAGCAGGCGGCGGTAGCCTTCGCGGACCACCGCGTGGTCATCGACGAGCAGGATGCGGATCACGGGGTCTCCTTGGTGGTGGCGTCGCTGGCGGGCACCGGCAGCTGCACGCTCACCAGCGTGCCGCGGCCAGGCGCCGGGGCGATGTGCAGGGTGCCGCCCAGTGCGAGCACCCGCTCCTCCATCCCCAGCCGTCCGAAGCCGCCGGGCTTGCCGGCGTCCTGCCCGCTGCGGACGCCCTGGCCATCGTCGCGGATCTCGAGGATCAGCCCCGCGGGCGCTCGCCGCAGGCTGACCTCCACCCGCTTGGGTTGCCCATGGCGGACGGCGTTGGTGAGGCTCTCCTGGATGATCCGGTAGACGCTCACGTTGATGTTGTCCGGCAGCGCGTCCAGCCCCTCGTCGGCCGCGAGGGTGAAGCGTGTCTCGCGGCTGCGCTGGTTCCAGCCGACGATGAGTTGCCGGAGGCTCGGCAGCAGCCCGAACTCCTCGAGCCCGATGGGGCGCAGCCGGTGGAGGATCTGCTGCAGGGTTTCCATCATGTGCTCGATGGTCCTGACGATGGAATCCGCACAGGGCCGCAGGGCTGGTACGCCCTCGTCGGCCAGCTCCCGCGCGAAGGCCGCCTCGGCGTTGAGGGAGGCCAGATACTGGCCGAACTCGTCGTGCAGCTCCCGGGCCAGGTGCTGGCGCTCCTCCTCGCGCACCGACAGCAGCCGGTGGGCGAGGCGCTGCTGGCTGTGGATGGTGCAGGCCAGGCGGTCGGCCAGGTGGTTGAAG
>JAEUNU010000254.1 GCA_016789125.1 Zoogloea sp.
GGTTGGGAGCGAGCGGGTTGGCGGCCGGCCGGGCCGGGGCCCAGGCCGCCGGCATCGCGAAGGCTGCGCCCATGAGGGCGCCCCCCGCGACGAAATCGCGTCGTTTCATCAGGCTCGCTCCGTCAGATCGCCAGGAAGTCCTGGAACTTCTCGTTGATCCAGGCAAAGTCTTCCTTGACCATGTCTTCGGTGCGCACATCCACGTCGATCTGGGTCTGGACGACCATGCCCTTGGGGTCGACCTCGTATTCGAACTTCACCGAGATCTCTTCCATCGGCTCGATGCTCACCATCATGTAGCAGAGGTTGTCGGGCAGGCGGGCGATGATCTCCTTGCCCGAAATCCGCTCGGCGATGTTCTGGGCGACGATCTTGCCGATGTAGTTGGCCACGTGGCCGCTCTTCGGGTAATGGCCGAACTGCGGCGAGATGGCGCCCATCAGGTCGCCCACAAAGTACACGCTGTCGTCGCTGTTGGCATGGAACAGGCGCGGGTGCATGTCGGCCCAGCCAGTAGGCTTGCCGGCCGCGTCCTTGCCGATCAGGCCGGCGTGCCACACCATGTCGGCCGCCTGGTGGGGCGGCATCAGGATCGCGTCGTCGAAATCGAACTCCCCTGCGGTCGTCTTGATGCGCTTCTTGAAGGGGTCGAGCTCCTGCACCCTGGCGTTGGGCACGTGGGTGATGATGTCCGGGTACAGCTCGCGGAAGGCCGTCTGGTAGCCCATGCTGATCGGCGCCACCTTGGGCTTCGGGTCGAGGATCACCACCTTACCCGGGATCTTGTTCTTCTTGATGTGCGCGGCGATCAGGCAGGCCCGCTCGTAGGGCGACGGCGGGCAGCGGTGCGGCGGCGGCGGCAGCGTCATCACGATGGTGCCACCCTTGAAATCACGGATCTTCTGCTTGAGGGCCAGCATCTCGGCGTTGGGGATGTAGGCCGAGGGGAAGTGCGTGCGGGTGTAGTCGATGGCCCGCTGGTCGTTGCCGAACCAGGCGTCGTAGGCGTTGCGGATGCCGCCCGAGAGGATCAGGTAATCGTAGTCGATGGCGCCCAGGCTGGTGCGCACCAGCTTGCGGTCGCGCTCGAAGCCGATCACCTCGGTCTGCAGCAGCGTGTAGCCGTAGGTGTTGGCCGGGCGCTGCATGTCGTGGTTCACGAAGTCGGTGGACACGATGTCGAGCAACCACTTGTTGCTCATCGGGCCCGACCAGAAGGTGGGGTTGCGCTCCAGCAGGATCACGTCCGAGTTGGGCACCAGCTGCCGCAGGTAGCGGGCCGCCGTCATGCCGCCCCAGCCGCCGCCGCAGATCACGATGCGCGGCCGGCTGCCGTCCCGGGGGAGGATGCGGGTGTTGGAGGTAATCACCGCCGGGGCCGCCAGCCCAGCCAGCGGCACCGCGGCGATGCCCGCGGCGAGGGCCAGCTTGGGTGGCGTGAGCAGAAATTCGCGACGTTTCATTTTTGTTCTCCCTTGACGAATGAGTGGTCTGTGGCCAGGCCGGCACAAGCCCCGATGATGATCCCTAAGCATGCGGGAAAGCTAGCCAGCGCCAATGTGGAAAGCCCGGATAGACCCTGGCCGATCGAGCAGCCCACCGCGAGCACGCCGCCAAAGCCCATCAGCAGGCCGCCGGCGAGGTGGCGGAGCAGCTGCCCCGGGCGCTCGAAGCCCTCCAGCACGAAACTGCGCGTGGCCAGGGCCGTGAGCGCCGCACCGGCCAGCGTACCCAGCACGACGGCCGGCCCGAAGCTGAACGCCCGCCCCACCGCCACCTGCAGGTAGAGCAGGCCCTCGGCCACCGGGCCGATGAAACTGAGCGAGCTGGGCGGCGCCGGGTCGAAGGCGTCCACCTCGACATGGGTGGTGACCCACCAGCCCAGCGTGACCAGCAGGCCGATGATGACCGCCATCGCCGCCTCGCGGGGCGCCCGGCGCAGCAGCCCGCCCTGCAGCGCAAAGGCCAGCAGGGCCAGCACCGGAGCACCGACCCCCACGAGCGCCGCCTGATCGGCCGGCAAACCGAGCCCGCCCAGCCAGGCCGGGAGCGAGGCGCCGCCAAACTGCACCGCCCCCAGGCCCTGCAGCAGCTGCCGCACCGGCACCAGCACGCCGGTGAGCGAGGCCTGGGCCGCCAGCCCGAGGCCTGCCAGCACCACCAGCGCACGCAGGTTGCCGCCGGCCAGCAGCACCAGGGCGCGCGCACCGCAGCTGCGCGCCATGCTCATGCCCAGCCCGAAAAGGATGCCGCCGACCAGCATGCCGCCGGCCGGGAACCCGCTGCGCAGCAGCACCGCCTGCGAGACGTCGATCCCGCCGGCCCAAACCAGCCCTTGGGTGGTGACAATCGCTACCGCCAGTGCCAGCGCAAAGGCCCGCAGCGCCGGGGCCCCGGCCTCCCCGGCGAGCAGCTGCCGCAGCCCACGCAGCAGGCAGAACCCGCCCAGCCGCGCGGCAACGCCGAAACCGCAGCCCAGCAAAAACCCGGCCCAGGTGAGCGTCATGCCCCCGCGCCCCAGGTGTCGGCGCTGATCGCCGCATACCAGGCGTCACCGTAGGCCGCCTCGGCAGCCCGGAAGGCGGGCGACGCGTCCAGCGGGCTGACGCCCCCGGCACCGGCGACCTCGACCAGCCGGCCCTGCTCGGCGCGATACACCCCCGCCACCGAGATGCCGTAGCCCGGCGCCAGCAGGCTGTAGCAGGTGTTGGCGAAGGCGGCCGCCGGCAGCGGCCGGCCCGACAGCTCCGCCGCGATGGCGGCCGCCGCCATCTTGGCCTGGACATTGGCCGCAAAGGCCGACTTGGGCATAGGCGCGGCGATCGTCGCGTCGCCCAGCGCATGGATGCCGGCAACCCGGGCCGTCTCGAAGCTCTCGGCCTTGACCGGCACCCAGCCGCTGGCGTCCACCACCCCGGCCCGCTCGGCGATCCACCCCGCCTTCTGGGGCGGGATCACGTTGAGCACGTCGGCCTTGTGGACCTGCCCGAAGGCCGTGTGCACCTCCAGCGCCGCCGCATCGACCCGCGTCACCCGCCCGTCGTCCGCCAGGCCCACCCACTCCACCATGTCGCCGTAGAGCGCCTTCCAGCCCTGCAGGAACAGCGCCTTCTTCGAGAAGTTGTCCTTGGCGTCCAGCAGCAGCACCTTGGCGCGCGGCTTATGCTGCTTGAAGTAATGCGCCACCATCGCCGCCCGCTCGTAGGGGCCGGGCGGGCAGCGGAAGGGGTTGTCGGGGATCACCATCACGAAGGTGCCGCCGTCGGGCATCGCCTCGAGCTGGCGGCGCAGCAGCTGCGTCTGCGGGCCCGCCTTCCAGGCATGGGGCGCGCGCTCGGCGGCAGCCTCGTCATAGCCCGCGAGGGCGTCCCAGCGCATGTCGACGCCGGGCGAAAGCACCAGGCGATCCCAGGCCAGCGTGTGGCCGGTGGACAGCGCCAGCGTGCGCCGGGCCGCATCGACCGCCTCGGCACGGGCGTGGATCACTTCGATGCCGGCTGCGCGCAGGCCATCGAAACCGTGGCCCAGGCTCTCCCAGCGCCGCAGCCCGGCCAGGTACACATTGGAGAACGGACAGGTGTAGAAGCGCTGCAGCGGCTCGACCAGCGTGACCTGCACCTGCGGCGCCCACAGCTTGAGATAGCGCGCCGCAGCCGCCCCGCCAAAGCCGCCTCCCACCACCACGACCCGCGCCGAGCCCGCGTTGGCACGCACGATGGCCGGCATCGCCAGCCCCAGCCCGCCGGCTACCGCGGCCTTCAGGGCCCGGCGGCGTGACACCCCGCTCATCGCCCGCCCTCCGCGGCAAACCATTTCGCCAGCGCCTCGATCTGCGCCCGGTCGTAGCCCCTCATCAGGCGCGTCATCACCGTTGCGTCGGCGGCCTTGCCTTCGTGGAAGGCGATCAGCCGGGCACGCAGGTGATCCTCGGGCATGCCGCGCAGATCGGGAATCGGCGACTTCTCGCCCACTCCATGACAATTGACGCACGCACCAGCCAGCACCGCCGCATCATCCCGCGAGGGCCCGGCGGCCGCTGCGAGCGGCGAGAGCCCCATCCCGCAGACCACCACCAGCAAGGGCGCGCACCGAAGAGGCCGGCGGCGCCCCATCAAACGATCCAGAAAACTCACCCGCCGCGCCCCTCAGCTGGACGCCGCCGCCACCCGGGCCCGCGCCGTGTGCAGCTTTCTGTAGCTGTCGATCAGGCGCTGGTGCCGGTCGAGCCCTTCCAGCTTCATGCTGGTCGGCGTGAGGCCGAAGAAGCGCACGCTACCCTCCACCGAGCCGATCACCGCGTCCATCCGCGGGTGGCCGAACATGCGGCGGAAATTGGCCTCGTAATCTTCCAGTTCGAGCTCGTCGTCGAGCACGACCTCCAGCACCACGTTGAGCGCCTGGTAGAACAAGCCGCGCTCGACCGTGTTCTCGTTGTATTGCAGGAAAGCCTCCACCCGCTCCTTGGCCTCTTCGAATTGCTTGAGGGCGAGGTTGATCAGCAGCTTCAATTCCAGGATCGTCAGCTGGCCCCAGGCCGTATTCTCGTCAAACTCGATGCCGATCAGGGTGATGATGTCGGTGTAATCGTCGAGCTCGCTGTCTTCCAGGCGCTCCAGCAGGGCTTCCAGGCGGGCGTCGTCGAGGCGGTGAAGGTTGAGGATGTCCTTGCGGAACAGCAGGGCCTTGTTGGTGTTGTCCCAGATCAGGTCTTCCACCGGGTAGACCTCGGAATAGCCCGGCACCAGGATGCGACAGGCGGTGGCGCCGAGCTGGTCATAGACCGCCACGTACACTTCCTTGCCCATGTCTTCGAGAATGCCGAACAGGGTGGCGGCCTCCATGGCATTGGAGTTTTC
>JAEUNU010000256.1 GCA_016789125.1 Zoogloea sp.
TCAGGCCGGCGATCTTGTTGCCACGGGCTTCCTTGCGGCGACGGATCTCGTCCTGGATGGCGTAGGCGTCGTCCCAATCCATGTCGGGGTGATCGTTGGTGATCTTGGTGACGTCGAAGGCCTGCAGTTCGGCGTTTTCGAGGTGCTCGGCGAGCTTGAGGATGGTTGCGTTATCGAGATTCATGGAAGGGTCTCTTTCTGTGATCAGATGAAACGGACCGAGGTGCTGCCGAGGCCGCCGACGGAGCAGACGAGGCTGTCACCGGCCTTGACCGGGACGAGCGGGGATTGGGAACCGGACAGGATGACCTCGCCGGCCTTCAGCGGGATGCCGAGGCGGCCGAGGGTGTTGGCCAGCCAGGCCACGGCGTTCACCGGGGAGCCTTGCACGGCGGCGCCGGTGGAGGTGCTGATGAGCTCGCCGTTCTTTTCGAGGACCATGCCGGCCAGCGCCAGGTCGATGTCGCGCGGGCTCTTGCGGCGGCCGCCGAGCACCAGCACGCCGCAGGAGGCGTTGTCGGCGACGGTGTCCTGGATCTTGATCTTCCAGTCCTGGATGCGGGAGTCGACGATCTCGAAGCAGGGCAGCACGCAGTCGGTGGCGCGCAGCACGTCGGCGGCGGTGACGCCGGGGCCCATCAGGTCGCTCTTGAGCACGAAGGCCACTTCGGCTTCGGCGCGGGGGGCGATCATGGTGCTGGTGTCGATGGCTTCGCCTTCGTTGAAGACCATGCCGGAGGTCATCATGCCGAAGTCGGGCTGGTTGACCTTGAGCATGTCCATGACGACCTTGCTGGTGACGCCGATCTTCTTGCCGATGATGGTCTCACCGGCGTCGAGGCGGCGCTGGATCATGCGCTGCTGGATCTGGTAGGCGTCTTCGATGGTGATCTCGGCTTCGCGGTCGGTCAGCGGAGCGACGGGTTTGCGGTTGATGAGGGCTTCGTAGAGCTCGTCACCGTACTTTTCGATCTTGGCTTTATCCATCATGGGGGAAACCTCGGATGTCAGGATTGCAGGTCGGCCTCGGCGAGGAAGTCGCCGACGAGCCGGTTGAAGCGGGCGCTGTGCTCGATCTGCGTCCAGTGGCCGCAATGGCCGAACACATGGAGCTGCGCGTTGGGGATCCAGTCGGCCAGGGTCAGCGAGTTGGACAGGGGGATGACCTTGTCTTCGCGGCCGTGGATGACCAGGGTTTCGTGGGGCAGGGCGCGTATGTCGGCTTCGGCGCTGGTCATCGCATCCACCCAGCGCTGGCGCGGGGCGGGGAACATGGCCGCGAAGGACTCCTGGAAGCCCGGGCGGATGCTGGCTTCGTAGCGGAGCCTGGCGAGCTCGTCGGTGACGAGTTCGCGGCTCCACGCGAAGTAGTCCATGATACTGCGCATGTTCTCGAAGGAGGCTTGGTAGCCCCACACGGCGTCGAGCCCTTCGGTGATCGGGAAGGGGACGCCGACCGAGCCCATCAGCACCAGGCGTCGCACCCGCTCGGGGGCACGGATCGCCAGGGCCATGGCCAGGGCACCGCCGAAGGAGTTGCCGACGAGGTGCACCTGCTCGAGCCCGAGGGCGTCGAGCAGGTCGAGCCCCTGCTGAACCCAGGTGTCCATGCTGTACGCGATGCCGGCCGGACGGTCGGTGTAGCCGAAGCCCACCATGTCCGGGGCGATCACCCGGCGATCCTCGGCGAGGGCCGGGATCGCCTGGCGCCAGTTGGCCCAGGCGCTGACGCCGGGGCCGGAGCCGTGGATCATCAGCACCGGCGTGCCGCTGCCGGTGCCGACATCATGGACGTTGCTGTTGAAGCCGCCGGTGCGGATGCTGCTGGCGATTTCGGGGTTCTGGCTCATGGCGCAGGCTCTTAGTACTTGACCATCACGTTGCGCAGCTCGGTGTAGAACTCGAGCGAATGCACGCCGCCTTCGCGGCCGATGCCGGACTGCTTGGAGCCGCCGAACGGGGTGCGCAGGTCGCGCAGGAACCAGCTGTTGATCCAGCACAGGCCGACTTCGATCTCGCTGGCCAGGCGCATGGCGCGGCTGATGTCCTGGGTGTGGATCGAGGTGGCGAGGCCGTAGCGGTTGTTGTTGGTCATCGCCACGACTTCCTCTTCGGTGTCGAAGGGCTGGATGTGGCAGCACGGCCCGAAGATTTCTTCGGTGACGACGGTGGCGGTCTCGGGCAGGCCGGTCCAGATGGTGGGCTGAACCCAGCAGCCGTCCTTCAGCTCTTCCGGCATGTCGGGGATGCCGCCGCCGAAGACGATGTTGGCGCCTTCTTCCTTGGCCTTGGCGTACATGCCGAGGACTTTCTTCTGGTGGATCTTGCTGACCAGGGGGCCGATCTTGGTGTCGGGGTCGAAGGGGCGGCCCGGCTTCATCTGCTCGGCCTTTTCCTTGAGGGCGGCGACGAACTTGTCGAAGATCGGGCGCTCGACGTACACGCGCTCGGTGCCCAGGCAGACCTGGCCGGCGTTCTCGAAGCAGGAGCGGGTGACGGTGGCGACGGCGTTGTCGAAGTCGCAGTCGGCGAACACCAGCGCGGCGTTCTTGCCGCCGAGCTCGAGGGACACCGGGCGGAT
>JAEUNU010000278.1 GCA_016789125.1 Zoogloea sp.
GGCGAGTTCGCCCCCGACAACGCCCTGCCGCCCTGCGTCCAGCTGGACGCCTTTCTGCCCCCTGGCGCCCGCGCCTGGGGCCGGGTTTCGGTGGGCGTCCGCTGCCTCGCCCCGAGCCCCTGGTCGGCCTGGGTGCCGGCCGAGGTGCGGGTGAAGGGCCTGTACCTCGTCACCACCGGCCCCCTGACCGCCGGCCAGCTGATCGGCCCCGGCGACATCCGCCGCGAAGCGGGCGAACTCACCGCGCTGGCCGCCGACGTCCTCACCGACCCGACCCAGGCCGTCGGCTACGCCGCCCGCATCGGCCTGGCCGCCGGCCGACCGCTGGCTGCCAGCCACCTGCGCCTGCCGCCGGCCGTGGTGCAGGGGCAGCCGGTGAAGGTCGTCACCCGCGGCGGCGGTTTTCAGGTAACCAACGACGGCACCGCCCTCAGCACCGCCGGCGACGGCCAGGCGGCCCAGGTGAGGCTCGGCAGCGGCCAGGTGCTGCGCGGTACGGCGCGCAGCGGGGGCGTGGTGGAAGTCACGCTGCCATGAAGACTCAGTTAGCCCTTTCGTGAGCTTGCAAATAAGCTAAAGTTTCATAGACATGGGTCGTAAATCTTCTCGACTTATGGAAGAAAGGGCCAAGCCGTGAAGATCGATAACTCAGTCAAGGCAACCGGAAGCCTGCCGTCCAACGACGGACGAGCGCGTTCCGCGAAGGAATCCCCCAAGGCCGAAAGCAGCAACCCCGGCAGCGAACGGGTCGAACTCTCGTCCCTGTCGTCCCGCATGCTGCAGATGGAAGAAGCCATCTCCAACACCCCGGTGGTCGACAGCGCCAAGGTAGACGAGATCAAGCAGGCCATGAGCGAGGGGCGTTTCAAGGTCAATACCGAAAAGGTGGCCGACGGCCTCATCGAGAGCGTCCGCCAGATGCTGTCCACCCAGCAGGCCAGCCAGGCCTGATGCCGCGATGGCGATCGACCCTGGATTCGCCCAGCGCCTGGCTCTCCTGATCCACGACGAGCGGGCGGGCCTGCAGGGCTTCATCGCCCTGCTGCAGCGTGAAGAAGCGCTGCTGGTCGCAACCCAGATCGACGCCCTCTCGGCCCTGGCCGAGAAAAAGACCGCCCTCTACCGCGCCCTGCAGCGGCTCTCCGACGAGCGGGTGGTGATGTTCTCGCGCCTGGGGGCCAAGGTGAGCGACGAAAACATCCGTATCGTGCTGGCCGACCTGCCGGAGGCCCTTGCGGCGTGGCAGGAAGTCATCGCCCTGGCGGCCGAGGCCAAGGAGCGTAACCGCATCAACGGCCCGCTGATCACCGAACGTCTGCAGACCAACCAGCAGGCGCTCAGCGTGCTGCTCGCGGCGGCCGAGCACCCACAGATCTACGGTCCCGACGGCCAGTCACGCCCCACCGCTTCGCGGCGCCTCTTCGGCGCAGCCTGAATCCTTCCTGCGCCGCGCAGCAGGCTTTTCCTTTCCATCAAGATCAGTTCCGAGGCAGGCCGTCGTCAGGGCTTCGCGCCGCCAACGGTCGTCGGTACGGGCGCAGGCACAGGTGGCGCGGCGTCCGCAGGCAGGATCGAATCGGCCACGCCGGAGGCCTTCACCGGCGCGGTCACCGCCGGCTCGACCAGGCGCGACTCGACGAGGATCGTGACCCGCCGGTTGCGGGCACGCCCTTCCGGCGTGGCATTGTCGGCCACCGGCCGCTGGTCGCCATAGCCCGCCGCGGTGAGCCGTGACGGGCGCACGCCGCCCTCCACGAACAGCCTCACGACGCTCGACGCGCGCACCGCGGAGAGCTCCCAGTTCGACGGGAACATGGCGCTGGCGATCGGCATCACGTCGGTGTGCCCCTCGACGGTGATCGGAAACTCCGCATCCGCCACCACCTGGGCCACGGCCCGCAGGGCACGCACCGCGTCGGGCCCGAGCAACGCCTCGCCGGGCGCAAAGAGCACCGCCGCATTGATCTCGACGGTGATGCCGAAGGCGCCCTCGGTGACCCGCACCTGGCCATCGGCCACCAGCGGGGCGAGCACCTTGCGGATCTCCTCGGCCATGTTGCGCACGCGCTCGGCCTTGGCCCGGCGCTGCTCCTCGGCCTCCGCGCTGGCCGCCGGAACCGGCCGGATCGAAGGAATCGGCGCGATCGCCACCACCTGCCGGCCGGCGTCATGGGTGCCGATGCTGCGGAAGGCCTGGACCACCGAGTCAGACATCACCCGGTATTTGCCCTCGTTGAGGGACGACAGGGAATACATCACCACGAAGAAGGCGAACAGCAGGGTGATGAAGTCGGCGTACGAAACCATCCAGCGTTCGTGGTTCTCGTGCTCCTCCTCCTTCTTTCTGCGTCGTGCCACTGCCCTACCCCGCGTAGCCCTTGAGGCGGCTCTCGATGATGCGTGGATTATCGCCATTGGCGATGCCGACCAGGCCATCGACCAGCATCTCGCGCATCGAGACCAGGGCGCCGATCACCCCCAGCAGTTTCTTGGAAACCGGCAGGAAGACCAGGTTGGCGGTGCCCACGCCGTAGATCGTCGCGACGAAGGCCACCGCGATGCCGGCCCCGAGCTTGCCCGGGTCGGAGAGGTTCTCCATCACGTGGATCAGGCCCAGCACCGCGCCGAGGATGCCGATCGTCGGCGCATAGCCGCCGGCCGCTTCCCAGATCTTGGCGCCCTGCTTGAGCTGGGCCTCCCAGGTGTCGATCTCGACCTCCAGGACTTCGCGCAGCCGCTCGGGCTCGACGCCATCCACCAGCAGCTGCAGGCCCTTCTGGATGAAGGGATCCTCCATCTGGGGAATACGGCTCTCTAGGGCCAGCAGGCCTTCCTTGCGGGCCACGTTGCTCCAGTTCACCACCTCGGCGATCAGCGCGTCGTGGTCGAGGCCGGGCGGCGCGAAGACCCAGCGGAACATCTGCATGCCGGTGCGGAATACCTTCATCGAGCTCTGCAGCATCACCGCCCCGAGGGTGCCGCCGATGACGATCAGGAAGGCCGTAGGCTGGACCAGGGAGCCGATGTGCCCGCCCTCGAGCACCTGGCCGACCAGGATGGCCGCGAAGCCGAGGGTGATGCCGACGAGGCTGATGCTGTCCATTGAATAGATGCCCCTATGGGGTCAGGAGGCGGCGGCAGGCCGCCGGCCCCGCCCGCGGCCTTCGCCCTTGGCCTTCGTGGCGACCTGCATGGCGCCGGAGATGCGCGAGCGCAGCCGGGCGATGGCCTGACTGTGAAGCTGGCACACGCGGGACTCGGAGACGCCCAGCACTTCGCCGATCTCCCGCAGGTTCATGTCCTGCTCGTAGTAGAGGCCCATCACGGTCTTCTCGCGCTCTGGCAGATCGTCGATGGACTTGATCAGCACGTCGCGCATGTTGCTGTCGAGCAGCAGGGTGAGCGGGTCATTGCCTTCCAGGGTGATGTGGCGCTCGAGGTAGTCCTCTTCGCCGTCGCCGCTGAAATCCTCGAAGTACACCAGCTGGTAGCCGCGGGCCTCCTGCAGCATGTGCTGGTATTCGGCCAGCGGCACGCCGAGGGATTCGGCGAGCTCGGTTTCGGTGGGGTGGCGCCCCTTCTGCTGCTCGAGCTGATGCACGGCGGCTTCGATGCGGCGCATGTCGCGACGCAGGCTGCGCGGCAGCCAGTCATTCTCGCGCAGGCCGTCGAGCATCGAGCCGCGGATGCGCTGCACCGCGTAGGTCTCGAACTGGGCGCCGAGGCCCTCCTCGTAGCGGTTGATGGCATCCAGCAGGCCCATCATCCCGTTCTGGATGATGTCCTCCACCTGCACGCTGGCGGGCAGCTTGGCCATGAGGTGATAGGCGATGCGCTTGACCAGCGGCGCATACTGGACGACGAGCTGCTCTTTATCGAGGGTACCGGAGGCGGTGTACATCTTGGTCAGCTTTCTGGTCTGGATATCTGGGGTGCGACTCGCTGCAATGTTCTCAACGGCAACGACAGGCTTTCATGCAGGGCACGACACACTATTTAACAGAGCCTCGCTTGATCAACCGCTCACGCCGGCCCGGGACGACCACGCTCTCAGACGCCGGATGAAGGCCTGCGCGCCTTCCGCCGGGTGACGCTCCCCCAGCGGGGTGCACATTGCCTCCGCCAGCCCGTCCCGCTCGATCTCACCGCGCCAGACCAGCGGCAGGCCCACGTGGCGGGAGGTGAAGTCCTGCAGGCTGGCAAACAGCGCCGTGGCGTCGGCCCGGTCGCGGGCGCCGCTGACCGCCACCTCAAGCGAGCCGGCCCCCGCCGCAGCGAGTCCCTTGACCCACTGGCAGGCGCCCCGGGCGCCAACGCCGCTGGCCTCGACGACCAGCAGCCGCCGCCCGGCCGCGCGGGCAAAGGGCGTAAGGTGGCGGGCATCGCCGACGGTGTGGATCGCCAGCAGGTCGGCCCGCCGCTGCAGCTCGGAGATGCCGGCCTCGAGGCGGGCGTGGTGCGCGTCGTCGAGCAGCGCGACGGACTGCACGGTGGCCGCGGCCGGCACCACCCACAGCCCATCGGCGACTTCACGCATGGTCTCGGTGACCTCGATGCGGCCCTGGAGGGCGCCCAGCAGATCGCCACCTTCGGGATAGCCGAAGGCGGCCAGCAGCGAGCCGTGCTCCGGCGCATGCTCGTCGATCGCAACCACCCGGCGGGCGCCTTCGGTGAGGGCCACGAGGGTCTGGACGGCAAGCTGACGCGGTGCGCGACCGGAGGCAAACAGGGCCACCACGGCCGACGGGGCACGGCGGAAGAGGCGGCGCAGGCCGGCGGCCTGATCGGATGCGTGCAACATCAGAGACCTCCCCGCACGTGGGCAAGGTCGGTCTGGCCTGCCGAAGCCATGATCAGGCCGGCTTCGAGCGCGTCGAGCCGAAACGGCGAGGCTGCCGGCAGCTCACGCAGCGCCTGGTCGACGAGGGCCTCCCGGTCGGGCAGGTGCAGGTCTTCCGGCACCCGCTGGCCGTTGGCCACGTAGAACACGTCGAGCTGGTGGCGGATGGCCACGTCGACCACCGGCGCGAGGGACATCGCCTCATCCATCTTGGAGAGGATCACGCCGGCCAGGTCGTCGCCGCCGTAGGCCTTGATCACGTCGTCCAGGGTGTCACCGCGACAGGTGGCGTTGAGCAGCAGGAGGCGCGACAGCTCGCCGGCGCCGGTGAGCATGGCGCTCTGCTCGGCCACCATCTTGTCGCGCTGACTCATGCCCATGGTGTCGATGAGCACCATGAACTTGTCGCGCAGGCTAGCCAGGGTCTCGCGCAGCTCGGTGGCGTCGCGCACCACATACACGGGCACGCCGAGGATTCGGCCGTAGATGCGCAGCTGCTCGTGGGCGCCGATCCGGTAGCTGTCGGTGGTGATCAGGGCCAGCTTGTCGGCGCCGTGGCGCACCACACAGCGGGCCGCCAGCTTGGCGGTGGTGGTGGTCTTGCCGACGCCGGTGGGGCCGACCAGGGCGAACACCCCGCCGCGATCGACGATGTCGTCCTCGCCGCCCATCGAGCGAAAACGCCCGGACAGCGCCCGGTGCAGCAGGCGGTGGGCGTTTTCGGGGCTTTCTTCTTCGGGCACCTCCTCGGCGAGCTCGCGGGCGAGGCTGGCCGAAAAGCCGGCTTCCAGCAGGTCGCCGATCAGGCGGGTGCGGCCGGGGCTGCTGCGGCTCATCTCGCCCCAGGCGAAGCCGGCCAGCTGGCGCTCAATCATCCCGCGGATGGCGGCGAGCTCGCTGGCCATGTGGGTGTTGGCGGATTCGAGGGCACGGATGCGGGCCTCCTCCTCGACGCCGGTGGGGCGCTGGCGCTGGGCTGCCTCGGGCTGACGGGGCGCCTCGCTGCGCAGGGGCGAACGGGCGGCCGACGGCGTGGCGGGCTCGACCGGCGGCCGGCGGACCTGGGCCGAAGCAGCATTGAACACGTCGCGGTTGAGCTCGACCCGGGGCGGGTTGAAGGGCTGCATCTCGGGGGCGCGGGCCGGCGCCGGGCGCGGAGCCGGCGGGGGAGCGGGCGGCACCGGCGTCCGCTGGGTGGCGGCCCGGGACAGGCTGACCCGAAAATCGTCGTCGAAGAAATCGGCGGCCGGGGCCGGGCGTGGCGTGGCCGCCGGCATCGGGGGCTTGGGCGCCGCAGCGGCGGCTGCCACCTGGGCCTGGGCGTGAGCCTGGCTGCGGGCGCGTTGCAGGCTGGCCACGTCCCCCGCCGGCAAGGCGAGGATCTCGACACCGCCGTTGGCCGCCCGATTGGAAAGCACCACGGCATCCGGCCCGAGTTCGTCCTTCAGCATGCGAAGGGCCTCGCGGGCGGTTTTGGCAAAGTAGCGCTTGACGTTCATGCTCCTGTCTCCGGGTGCGAAGGCCTTGCGGGGTCGGCGCGGGCACTTCGGTACTTTCGATTATCCCCAGCCGGCCCGCTTTCGATGGCCGGGATAAGACAGGTTTTAGGCGGCTATTCCCCCGACAGGAGGGCGTACATTTGCGCGCAGCGGGGCTCACGAGGAAACGCAGGGCCGCCCCGAGCCTCCTTGAACCCCCACAGAAGGGGCGGCACGGAGCCCGGCCCTGGGGGCACTCAGGAGGTCGGAGCGATCATTGCCGAGACGCGGATCAGGCGGGTCTCGGGCACTTCGGAATTGGCGATCACTTTGAGGCTGGGCACGCTGCGGCGCAGGAAGCGCGACAGCAGCCAGCGCAGCGGCGCCGGCACCAGCAGCACCGCCGGCAGGCCGGTGTCTTCCATGCGCTGGGCCGCGGCGGCGGTCTCGCGCAGCAGAGTGTCGGCGAGGCCCGGCTCGATGGCGCCGTCGCCACCACCGCCCATGGCCTGCATCAGCACGCGCTCTAGACCCGGGTCGAGGGCCATCACCTGCACCTCGCCGTTGCCCGGGAAAAGCCCCTGGACGATGGCCCGGCCGAGGGCCTGGCGCACCCGCGAGGTGAGCTCGAGGGCGTCCTGGATGCGCGGCGCGTGTTCGGCCAGCACCTCGACGATGCTCCGCATGTCGCGGAGGTTGACGCCCTCGTCGAGCAGGTTCTGGAGCACCCGCTGCACGGTGGCCAGGGGCAGCAGCTTGGGCACCAGGTCTTCGACCAGCTTGGGGCTCTCCTTGGCGATGTGTTCGAGCAGGGCCTGGGTTTCGGTGCGCCCGAGGAGCTCGGAGGCATGGCTGAGGATGAGGTGGTTGATGTGGGTCGCCACCACGGTGCTGGCGTCCACCACCGTGTAACCAAGGGCGTGGGCCTGCTCGCGCTGGCTGGCGTCGATCCACACGGCGGGCAGACCGAAGGCCGGGTCCGTGGTCTCGCGGCCCGTGAGCGGCCCCGCCACGCGGCCCGGGTTGATGGCCATGAACTGCCCCGGGAAGGCGCTGCCGGCACCGATCTCGACGCCCTTCATCACGATCCGGTAGTCGTTGGGCTTGAGCTCGAGATTGTCGCGGATATGCACCGGCGCGGCGAGGAAGCCGATGTCGCGGGCGAACTTCTTGCGCAGGCCACGGATGCGCTTGAGCAGCTCGCCGTCCTGGCCCTTGTCCACCATCGGAATCAGGCGGTAGCCCACCTCGAGGCCGAGCACGTCGACGGGCGTCACGTCCGACCAGCTCGCATCCTGGCTCTCCGGCGGAATCACTGGCGCCGCCGAGGGCGCTTCTTCCTCGGCCGCCTCCGGCGCCTTCAGCCCGCCACGCCAGGCCATGTATCCCAGCCCGGAGGCGAGCAGCAGGAACACGAAGTTGGGCATGCCCGGGATCAGGCCGAGGATGCCCAGGATCGCCGCGGTGAGCACCAGCACCTGCGGGTTGGAGAAGACCTGGCCAATGACCTGGGTGCCCATGTCACCCTCGTCGCCGACCCGCGACACCACCAGGCCCGCCGCCACCGAGATGATCAGCGCCGGCAGCTGGGCCACTAGGCCGTCGCCGATGGTCAGCAGCGTGTAGTTGGTGGCCGCCTGGCCGAGCTCCATGTTGTGCTGGAGCACGCCGACGATCAGCCCGCCGATCACGTTGATGCCGAGAATGAGGATGCCCGCCACCGCGTCGCCTCGCACGAACTTGGAGGCACCGTCCATCGCGCCGTAGAAGTCGGCTTCCTGCGAGGTTTCGGCGCGGCGCTTCTTGGCCTCCTTCTCGTCGATCAGGCCGGCGTTGAGGTCGGCGTCGATGGCCATCTGTTTGCCGGGCATGGCGTCGAGGGTGAAGCGGGCGCCCACTTCGGCGATCCGCCCGGCGCCCTTGGTGATCACCACGAAGTTGATCACCGTGAGGATGATGAACACCACCAGACCCACCGCGGTGTTGCCGCCCACCAGGAAGTGGCCGAAGGCCTCGATCACCTTGCCCGCCGCATCCGGGCCGGAATGCCCTTCGAGCAACACCACCCGGGTCGAGGCCACGTTGAGCGACAGACGCAACAGCGTGGTCACCAGCAGCACCGTCGGAAAAACCGAGAAATCCAGCGGCTTGCGGGTGTACATCGCTACCAGCATCACCATCACCGACACCGCGATGTTGAAAGTGAACATCAGGTCGAGGACGAAGGCCGGCAGCGGCAGCACCATCATCGACAAGATCAGGATGATGAGCAGCGGCCCCGCCAGCGTGCGGATATTGCCCGGAGCGAAAAGGGAGCGCAGGTTGAGACTACCGTTCATGGTCCGCATGGTCGCTCAGACGCGGCCCGCGGCAAGAGCGGAAGTGAGGGGTAA
>JAEUNU010000307.1 GCA_016789125.1 Zoogloea sp.
TCAGGCCCTGATCCTTGATCATCTTCACGACCTGGAGCTTGAACTCCGTGTCGAACGATCTGCGCTTTCTGCTCATCAATTTCTCCTCGAACGGTGAATGATCCACCTATCGAGGTGTCCGCGGAAATTAGACCACTACAGGACTCGCGCCATCGCCCACACCACCAGCCGCTCTTACGGGTGTCAGGACGAAAACCCTGCCTCACCACCGAGCGCGGCTCAAACCGCGCCCGCAGCCTCAGCCCGGCGGCAGGCTGTCGAGGGCGGCCTCGCAGGCTTCGATGTTGGCGAGGTGGGAGCGGCGCATCTCTTCGAGCATGGCCCGCGCGTAGGCGTCGGTGATGGCCGGCAGCAGCTCGTCGATCTTGCGCACCACCCAGGCCTGGCCCTTGTTCACGAAGCGCAGGCGCGGCACCAGGCCGTCGATGGCCAGGGTCTTGCCGACGAAGGCGCCGGTCTCGTGGGATGCGGCGCCGCCGAGGCGGCGGAGGGTCTGGTAGAGCTGCACGGCGTTGGCGCCTTCGTCCTTCTGGAGCGCGCCGAGCAGGTCGTGGAGGGGCGAGCGGGCATCCACGCTGTCGCGCAGGATCGCCAGCACGCGGGCCCCGGCGCGCTCGGCTTCGAGCAGCGCGTTGAGCCCGTCCACGACGAACTGCTCCGGCCCGTCGCCAAAGTAGCCGGGAAACTCGGCCGCATAGCAGGGCGGGGAGCTGCAGGGGGTGTCGCCGGGCGGCTTCGGGTCGTCTGATCGGTGGGTCACGATGTTCTCCTGGCGCTCAGGCGGCGGGGCGGATGACGAAAATCTGCGGATCGTCGCCGTGCTCGAGCAGCACCCGGCGCACTCGGTCCTGCCAAAGCTGGCCAAAGTGCCGGGCTTCATCAACGCTGGCCTCACCTGCAAGGCAGGCCTGCATCAAGGGCGCCATCTGCGGGTCGGCCGGCACCTGGCGCAGGTGGGCGATGGCGTCGACGGCGGCGCCGGTGTCGACGCGGGTGAAGCGCAGGTCGAGGGGCAAGGGTGCGTCGAAAGCCAGCAGCTTGCGCCGGTCGAAGCGCCCGGCGAGGCCCTTGAAGCCGGTGTCGGTGGTGACGCCGGTAACAAGGCTCACAACGTTGGCGATGACGCCGGTGACGCCGGCCGTGGCGTGCTCCCGAAAGGCGACCCGCACGCCGCCCCGCTCCGGCAGGGCGTCGCCGTAGAGGGCCCGCAGGGCCTGGCGGGTCAGCCAGTAGGCGCTGGCCACGGTGGGGCAGGAATGGCCGGCGAGGCGCACGGCGTCGAGGTAGGCGTATTCGATGACGCCGCCCTCGAAGGCGCCGAGGAACTCGGCCAGTGGGTCGCGCAGGCGGATGCGCGGCACGGCATCGAAGAATTCAGGGTAGTGCATCGGGCCTCCTCGCTTCGTAAAACGGCAGCTTGGCGATGGCGCAGGAAGGCCGCCTTGATCCGGGTCAGGCGGCCGGCTCAATGTTCCTTGCCGTCGATGCGCGGGGCGATGAGGCGCGGCAGCAGCCGCAGGCCGAGGATGCCAAAGCCCAGGAACCACGCCCCCGCTGACAGATGCACCCAGCGCCCGTAGGCCGCCGGCAGCAGCTGGGGCAGCACGACGCGCAGCACCAGCGCGGCCAGCATGATCCACAGCACGAGCTTGTCGCCGGCGTCGAACACCACCTTGCGACCGGTGTGGCCCTTGGAGATGCGCACGAACATGGCCGGAATGATCAGCCCCATCACGCCGACGGTGAACAGATGCACCGACACGCTGCCCACCCAAGCCCCTGCGCCGAACAGGCCGGCCGTTTCGACCAGCAGCTGGGCGACGATGGCCAGGTAGCCGAGGAACATCACCGCCAGGTCGGTGCGCGTGAAACCGAGGTCTGGCCGCCAGCCCACGAACCGGATGGCCAGCAGCACCGCCAGCAGGCCGAGGAGCACCGCCGCCGGCAGCGCCGGCAGCCACGCCTGGAACACCAGCACGAGGCCAAGCAGCTTGATCGCGCCGTCGAGCCAGCGCTTGCGCAGGATCTCCGCCCGGAACAGGCCCTTCATGAACTGGGTCAGGGTACGCTCGAGCATCAGCAGGAAGGCCATCCGGTAGAGGCCGATGGCCATCGTCACGCCGGCATGGAAATGCGCCTGGTCGAGCACCAGCAGCTTGGCGGCCAGGAAGGCCGGCAGCACAACATAGAAGAAAGGATTGTCCGCGAAGCTGTCCTGCCCGCGGTGGCGCAGCAGCGTCCACAGCAGCATCGCGACGATGGAGCCAAGGAACAGCAGGTTGGACAGCCAGAACAGCAACGGCGGCCAGCCGGCCCCGAAGGCCATGCCGATGCGCTCGAAGATCCACGCCGCCGCCAGCCCGATCAGCGCCAGCCCGTGCCAGCCGCGCACCTGCACCCAGTTCTTGGTGGCGGTGAGCAGGAAGCCCCCCAGCACCGCCCAGCCGAAGCCGAAGAACATCTCGTGGGCGTGCCACTGGAGCGCACTCACCGGGCTCACCGGCGCCGGCAGCGCGCCACTGAACATCAGCGCCCACAGCAGCGGAAACGCCAGCCCGGCCAGGCAGGCGAGCAGGAAGAACGGACGGAAGCCGACGAGCCAGAGGGGATGGGCAGACAGTTTCATGGACGATCCGGAGCGGTGTGGAGCAATGCCAGCGACGGCGAAAGCCTACGCGCTCGGGCTCACCCCGGCCTTGACCCGGAACAGGCCGACACGGCAGCCGAGCTGCCGGCGTTCAGTGGTCGCGGCCGTGCCCGTGACCATGGCCACGCCCGTGGCCGCGCTCGCCCCGCCCGTGGTCGTCGTCGAAGCGATCGCGGCGCCCTTCGCGGCGATGCTCGGAATAATCCGGCCGGCCGTAGTCGTAGCCGTAGGCCCGCGGCGGCGGCCCATCGACGTGCCGGTAGCCGTGATGCTCGCGATAGCGGGGCGCGTAAACGTCGCGATACCAGCCGTCCTGCACAAAATAGACCGGATAGCCACAGGCGTTGTAACGCCCGCAGTAGCGGCTCCATTTACGCGCATGGCCGGGAGGCACGCGCAGGTAGAGGGGCTCCCGCACCACGTGGACAGGCGCGGGGCGGATCACCATCGGCTGCGGATACATCACCATCGGCTGGGGAAAGCCGCCGATGTCCAGACGGCCGTAGAAGCGCGGGTCGCCGATGCTGATCGACACGCCCACGTCCGCCGCCGACGCGCCCTGGGCGAGGCCAGCCAGCGCCAGGGCCCATAAAATTCGTTTCATCTCGATGATCTCCAGGTTGAACCGGTGACGCCCTGCCTATCCTGCCCGACCCGGGCGCGGCCCACTGCGATGGGCGGCACGCTCGGGTTGAGCGAACTCTAGCGGCACGCTGCGAGACGGGCTGTAAGCGACTGTAAGCACATGCTGCAAGGCCGCCCCAGGGGGCGAGACGGCCGCCGTGGATCAGGCGGCGAGCGAGAACACCGTCACCCGGTCGCGCCCGCAGTGCTTGGCCGCATACATGGCGGTGTCGGCGTGGAGCATCAACGCGGCCTCGTCGGCGCCGTGGTCGGGATACAGCGCGACGCCGATGCTGGACGAAACCTCGACCCGCAGGCCGGCCAGATGAAAGACGGCGGCGAGGGCCACGCGGATCTTCTCGGCAACGGTGGCGGCGTCGGCGAGGGAGTCGATCTGCGGCAGCAGCACGACGAACTCGTCGCCGCCGAAACGCCCGACGGTGTCGGATTCGCGCACGCAGCCGCGCATGCGGACCGCCGCCTGACGCAACAGCTGGTCGCCCACTGCGTGGCCGTGGGCGTCATTCACCGGCTTGAAGCGGTCGAGGTCGATGTAGAGCAGGCCGACCCGATGCCCGTTGCGCCGCGCCGCCGCCAGCGCCTGGCTGAGGCGGTCGGACACCAGCGCACGGTTGGGCAGCTCGGTGAGCATGTCGTGCTGGGCCATGTAGGCGATGCGCGCCTGGCTGGCCCGGCGCTCGGAGATGTCGCGGGCCACGCCGTGGAGCTCGAGCACGCCGGTGCCGGGGTTGCGGCAGCAGGTGCTGAGGACTTCCACCCACACGCTGCCGCCGTGCTTGCAGGGCAGGCGGACCTCGTCGGTGCGGAACACCGGCGTCCCCGGTGAGAGCGACAGGAAGGTGTCGATGCCCTTGTGGATGACTGCCCTCACCTCGTCGGCGATGACGGAGTCGAGGACGCCCAGGAGGGGCGTACCGAGCAGCTCGGCCGGGGTGTAGCCGAGGAGTCTCTCGACCGAGGGGCTGACATAGCAGAAGTGCAGGGTCCGGGCGTCGGCGGTCCACACCACGTCGAGCATGGTCTCGGTGAGCAGTCGGTATTTTTCCTCTCCAGCCTGCAGCTCGGCCGCCGCCCTCCCCGCCTCGGCCACGCTGCGCTTGAGCCGGCGGTTCATGCGGTAAACATACAGCGCACCAGCGCTCACCAGGGCGGTAAGCATCAGGGTCAGGCCGAGGTAGGCGCGCAAGCCCGCGAGATCGGCGCTACCGTCGGTCGAATGGAGAAAGCCGGAAAAGTCGAACCCCGGCGGCAACATGCCCATGCCCTCGTAGGTCTCGGCAATATGCCGCCAGCGCCCCTCGCTCATGTAGCCGATCTCAACGATGTCAGCCCGGATCAGCGACTGCATCTGGCGGGCGGCGAAAAGCTGGAAATCCCGCGGGACGGCAGGGGCGTAGCGCGTCTGGATGAGGGTGGCGATCTCGCCCGGGTTGGCCATGGCGTATTCCCAGCCGCGCAGGCTGGCCGCGCGGAAGGCTCTCGCCAGGTCGGGCCGGGCCTTGAGCAGGGCTTCGGAGGTGAACAGGTTGTCGCCATAGAAATCGATCCCCACCGAGCGCGGCGTGAAGATCTGGTAGTCGAAGCCGGCCCGGTCGAGAAAATACGGCTCGTACGACAGGTAGGCCGACATGGCGTCGACCTTGCCGTCGATGAGGTCCCGGGGGTCGAAGCTGTGCTCGACGACAGTGAGCCTATCGTCGGCAATGCCTTCCCGGCGCAGGTAGGCGGTGAGCTCGGCCATCGCAGGCTCGACCATGACCCGCTGGCCAACCAGGTCATGGACCGACTGGGCTGCCGACTGGCGCCGCGCGATATACACCGCCGGCGAATGCTGGAAGATCGTGGCCAGCACCACCACCGGCCGGCCGGCGTGCCGGTCGAGCAGAAGCGCGCTGTTGCCGACACCGAAATCGGCCAGCCCGGCCACCACGCGCCCGACCACATCAAGCCCCGGCCGGGCCTCCTCGATGCGTACGTCGAGCCCCGCTTCCCGGTAATAGCCCTTCTCCAGAGCCGCGTAATAGCCGGCAAACTGAAAATTGTGGGTCCACTTGAGCTGCAGCGTCACGGGCGTCGCCGCCGGCGCAGGGAAGCCGAGGGCAAGCAGCAACACCGCCCCGAACGCACGCAGCGCCGGGCCCGAAAGTGCGGAAGTCATGAACCGCAGAAAAGACGGCATCGCAGGACAAGAGATTAAAAGACACGATTTTTAACGGCAGAGGGGCCGACAAATTAACCCCTCCGTCATCGAAAGCCGATGATTTTCTGCCTGCCCGCCTCGGGAGCCTCAGCGCGGAGTGCGCTCGGCACCCACCGTGCGTGGCAGCCTGCGTAGGTCAGGGGCACTGGGCCGCGCGCGGCACGCACAGCCGGCAGCTCTCGCCGCCCGGCTCGCAGCACTTCTGGCCGGACCGGCAGCCGCGGGTGCTGCAGGCCCGGACGCAGCCCGCGTAAGTTTGCGCGCATTGGGCCGCAGTGGGATGCCCCGGTGTGCCCACATCGGTGAGGCAGCTGTCGCGGTCGGCGGAGCAGTCGTCGGCGCAGGGCGTGGGCGCCTCGGGCGGGCTCGGCAGCGGGTAGGCGATCCGCCACGCGCCGCGGCCCTGGGTACCGATGTAAAGCCGGCCATTCGCGCCGTCGGCCTCGAAATGGGCGGTGCGCGGGCGCGGGATCACCGGGTTGGCGGCCCCGCCGGAGTTGTCGGTGAGGGTCGTCCAGGTGGCGCCGCGGTCGAGGCTGAGGTGCAGCCCGGAGTCGTAGCCCCCGACCACGATGCTCCGCCCGTCGAGGGGGGAGATCGCCAGCAGCGTCGGCTGGGCGTAGCCCGACAGGTTGGGGCTGAAGCCGGTGGGGCCGAGGGCGCTGCGCATCAGGAAGGCGCCGTTGGCGGTGAGCCGCGTCTCGAGCCCGGGGATCCGGGTCCAGGTGGTGCCGCCGTTGGCGCTGCGCATCATCTGCAGGTCGGGCCCGGCGACGACCGCCGCGATGAAGCTCTGGCGGTTGTTGGGGTCGGCGGCGAACAGCGCAAATCGCGACGCCTGGCCGGCGGCGATCACCGGCGGCGTGAGCTCGGTCCACGCGCCGCCGGCAGCCTGGCCGTCGTAGCGGAAGACCCGGTCGCTGCCGCTCCCGTCGCAGCTGCCCGCCTGCACGAAGAACGACAGCTGCCCGCCGCTCCGGCTGACGCTCACCGAGCAGCCGGCCGCCGGCAGCGTGCCGAGGCGCGTCCACGCCACCGTGCCGGCGGTGATGTCGGCCGTGCGCTGCAGGCCGGTGCCGGTGAGCACCACGTAAGCATTGCCCTCGACCCAGGCGATCGACTTGCCGAAGTTGAACGACACAATGCCCCCCGGCGGCTGGCTGGCCACTGGCAGCAGCAAGCCGCCGTTCATCCCGCCGCCACGGCGGAACAGGCGCACCGCCGGTGGCGGGCTGTACACCCCCAGCGAATACACCACCTGGTTGGGCTGGGCGCTGCTGCCGAAGCCGTCGCAGCATTCGCTGTGGTTCCAGGCAGGCGCCGCGCTAGCCGCCGTGCGGGTGCCGATGGCACCGTTGTCCTGGGCCAGCATGTAGGCCTCCTCCTGGCCGGCGCCGCTGAGGGCCGCGCCGCTCAGGTTCCACAGCCACAGGGAGCGCGGCGTGCGCTCGGGCTGGTCCCAGGCAGGAGTCTGGCAGGCCGGGTGGGCTGCAACGGTGTTGCGATAAACGCCGCCGTCGTTGCTGAACAGCACCGGGCAGGCGGTGGTGGCGACCATCGTCGCCGGGCAGCGGGCAAGGCAGGCGCGCAGGCGACTGGTGCAGGTGGCCGGCCGGGTGAGACCTTCGGCGGCACATTCCCGCCGGTCGGCCTGGCAGCGGGCGGTACAGGCCGCCGAGACGACCCGCGTCTCGGGTGGCCGCGGGTCGAAGGCGACCCTTCCGACGTCGGCATGGGCGCCGGTGCTCACATTCACCCAGCTGCCCGAGCCCGGGCAGCGGTTGCCAATGCCGTTTGCCGGGCGCGCACAGGCCGCGCGGAACAGGCTCACGTCCCCAAACCACAGGTCGAAGCTGGCGGCGCCGGTTCGGTTGGTCATCACAAAGGGAATGCGCCCCTGGCGGGCCGGGTTGACGTAGTTGCCGCCCCAGTTGGCGCCGCCGTCGTCGGACTCGAAGATGGCCGTGCCGCTGGTGGCAAACAACACACCGCTCTCATGGGGCGACACCGCCAGGGAACACACGCCGCCCGGCAGCGGATTGCCGGTGGCGGCGGGCCCGCTCCAGGTGGTGCCAGCGTCGGTGGAGCGGCGGTGACCGATGTCGCCGCAGACGTCGATGCCGCCGCCGTGGACGATCACATCCACCAGGCGCCGGGCGCCGCCGGCACCCATCGGGTTGATGTAGCGCCAGCTCTGCCCGCCATCGGCGCTGGCGGCGAGCCCGCAGTTGGTGGCC
>JAEUNU010000003.1 GCA_016789125.1 Zoogloea sp.
CTGTCGCGGATCAGGCCGAGGGTGCGGTCGACATGCTCGGAGGCTTCCGGGTGGAAGGTGATGATGTCGGCACCGGCCTTGGCGAAATCGGGCACGATGCGGTCGACCGGCTTGACCATCAGGTGCACGTCGATCGGCGCGGTGGTGCACGGGCGGATCGCCTCGCAGACCAGCGGGCCGATGGTCAGGTTGGGCACGGAGTGGTTGTCCATCACGTCGAAGTGCATCCAGTCGGCGCCGGAGGCGATCACGTTGGCGACCTCTTCGCCGAGTTTCGCGAAGTTGGCGGACAGGATGCTGGGGGCGATGCGGAAGCTCATGGGGGATTCCTGGCGGTGAAAGGCGGCCGCGGCTGCCACGGGGCACGCCGCAAGTCGCGGAGTTTACCTGCCCGCCCGGCCCCGCGCCAACGCCGGAGGCGCCGCGCGACGGTTGCGGCGACGCCCGCTTTCCGCTTCAATGGGCCTCCCCAACCGACCTTCCGGCCCCGACAATGAAAATCCAGACCGAGACCGACACGGTGGAAATCAAGGCCATCAGCCGCTTCCTGCCAGACCAGTCAGACCCTTCGGCCGACCGCTACGTGTTCGCCTACCACATCACCATCAGCAACCACAGCGAGCAGACGGTGAAGCTGCTCACCCGCCACTGGATCATCACCGATGCCGAGGACAAGGTGCAGGAAGTCCGCGGCGAGGGCGTGATCGGCCAGCAGCCGGTGCTGCGCCCGGGCGAATCCTTCGAGTACACCAGCGGCTGCAGCATCGCCACGCCGGTGGGCACGATGAAGGGCAGCTACTTCATGGAGGCCGATGACGGCCGCCAGTTCGACGCGCCGGTCGCCGAGTTCACGCTGGCGATGCCGCGCACCCTGCACTAAACCCCCGCGCAACCCTCAGCGCAGCCCGCCCAGCCGGGCCAGCTGGCGCCGGTGCCAGCCGCCCAGCAGCAATTGCGCCAGCACCGCGCCGAGCAGCGCCATCGCCATGTCGCTCTGGGTGTCCCAGGGGTCGCCCTGGGTCCCCAGAAACGCCTCCGCCCCCTGGCCCAGCGCCACGGCCGCCGCCCACTCGACGAGTTCGTACACCGCCGAGATCGTCAGGCACACGCAAGTCACCACGAAGAACAGCCAGCCGCCCTCCCGCAGCACGCGGTGGCGCAGCAGGATCTCCCGCGCCGCGATGGCCGGCACGAAGCCCTGCATCAAATGCCCGATGCGATCGTAGGGGTTGCGGTCGAGGGCCAGCACGTCCTGCAGCCAGAAGCCGAGGGGCACCCGCGCGTAAGTCCAGGTGCCGCCGACGATCAGTACCAGCGCGTGGGCGGCGATCAGCACCTGCAGCAGCGGGGTGAGCGGGAAACGCCGGTGGGTGGCCACCAGCACGGGCGCCGCGATCAGCACCGGCGCCACCTCCATCCACCAGGTCGCGCGGTCGTAGGGGGCCAGCGCCGAGGCCAGCAGCGCGATGCCGACCAGGCCGAGGAGCATCGACGGCAGGCGAGTCTGGGCAGTGGGCATGGGGCGCTCCCGGAAGGTGTCGCCCCGATTATCGCCCACCGCAAATGCAAGCGCCGGCCCTTTCGCAGCGGCCGGCGCAGTGCCACGGCTAGACTCAGAAGGTCCGATTGACCGAGGCGATCCAGGTGCCGGCGTTCATGTCGCGGGTGGTGCCGTTGCCAGCGACGCTGGGGTAGTTCTTCCAGTAGTCGGCGCCCACCGTGGTGGTGTAGGCGAGGCCAATCACCCAACTGCCCGGCAGGGCCTTGCTCACCCCCAGCTTGTAGTCGGAATAGTCCAGCCCCTTCGAGTTGGCGATGGTCTGCCGCCCGGCATGCAGGCTGGCCGTCCAGGTGGGCAGGAATTCATACGCCACGTTGGCCTCGATGTACCACGAGCCGGTGGTGTCGCCGCCACTCACGCCCGACGAGGGATTGCCCGGGAAGGCGCCCACACCGGCGTTGTTGTTGGTGAAGCCGAAGTAACCCACGTCGGTGATGGCGCGGGAGTACTTGAGGTTGAGCCACTGCCAGGTGCCCGAGAGATACACCTCGGTGGAGTTGTAGCTCTTGCGGGCATAGGTGCCGGCGGGGGTGATCTTGTCGTAGTTGGCCCCCGGGAAGAGGAACTGCAGCACACCCACGTCGTAGGCGAAATCGCCCACCGTGCCCCGGTAGCCGCCGTAGAGGTCGATCTCGATGGTGGCGTTGGCGTACAGGTTGGCGCTGGTGTTGGACATCCAGGCCCCGGCGTAGAAGCCCGAGGCGTGTGCGTAGTCCACGCCGCCCTGCACCGCCGGGTTGCCCCAGGTCTGGCGGATGCCGCGGAAGACGTATTCCGACACCACGCCGATGTTGCTGGTCAGCTCGGGCGCGGCGGCCGGCGCGTCCTCGGCGAGGGCCGGGCCGGCCAGGGCGGGCAGCCCCAGGAGCAGGCCTGAGCCGTATTTGCAGACTGCTTTCCGAAGTGCGGTTTTCATCATCGTGCCTCTGTGGGTGTTGGGATGGAGCCATTTCACGCCCCCGCGCCTACTCCCTCAATTCCCCCTCGGACCTACTCCCAAAGTCGGATTGTGCGCCGCAGCAGCGGAGCCGACAGTGCAGCCATATCGCTTTCGCGGTGTGGCTTTTCGACCTTTCAGGAGAACGCAGATGAACACGACGACAGTGGATGCCGTGGGCGGCATCGGGAGCGGCGGCGCAAGCGCGACGCTCCACCGCAAGATTGGCTGGGCCGGCGCCTTCTGGGTGGCCAGCGGCGTACCGGCCCTGGTGCTCTTTTCGATCGGCTCGATCGCCGCCACGGTGGGCAAGCCGTCGTGGGCGGTGTGGATCATCTCGATCGGCTTCGGCTTCCTGCAATCGTTCTCGTATGCCGAGATCGCCGGGCTGTTCCCCCACAAGTCGGGCGGCGCCTCGGTGTATGGGGCAGTGGCCTGGGTGCGCTACAGCAAGATGCTGGCGCCGCTGTCGGTGTGGTGCAACTGGCTGGCCTGGTCGCCGGTGCTGGCGATCGGCTCGGGGCTGGCGGCGGGCTACATCCTGTCGATCCTGTTCGCGCCGGACGCGGCCATCAACACCTGGCAGATCACCCTGCTCGACCTCGGCGGCGTGAAGGCCGGGCTGGCGCTGCGCATCAACGCCACCTTCGTGCTCGGCGCCGCGGTGCTGCTGGCGGCCTTCGCGATCCAGCACCGGGGCATCCTGCAGGCGGCGCGCATGCAGATGGTGCTCGGCATCGCCGCGCTGGCGCCGCTGATGCTGATCGGCCTGTGGCCGCTGGTCTCCGGTGACGTACCGGCCGCCAACCTGGCGCCGCTCTACCCCATCGCCCGGGACGCCAGCGGCGCGGTGATCGACGGCGCCTGGGACATGGCCGGCTTCACGCTGATCGCCGGCGGCCTGTTCATGGCGGCGTGGTCCACCTACGGCTTCGAGACGGCGGTGTGCTACACCCGCGAGTTCCGCAACCCGCGCAGCGACACCTTCAAGGCCATCCTGTACTCGGGCCTCTTGTGCATCTTCGTGTTCACGGTGGTCCCGCTGGCCTTCCAGGGCAGCCTGGGCCTGGGCCAGCTGGTCAGCCCGGCGGTGCTGGACGCGGCCGGCAACGTGGTCACCCCGGCGGTGTACGACGGCATCCTGTCGCCCGATATCTACAGCGGCATGGGCGTGGCCCAGGCGATGGCCCACATGCTGGGCGGCGGCGCGCTGATCGAGCACGTGCTGATGGCCATGCTGGTGCTGGCCCTGGTGCTGTCGATCATGACCTCGATGGCCGGCTCCTCGCGCACCCTCTACCAGGCCTCGGTGGATGGCTGGCTGCCCAAGTATCTCTCCAACGTGAATGGCAACGGCGCCCCCACCGCGGCGATGTGGACCGACCTGGGCTTCAACCTGCTCCTGCTCCTGATGTCCGACTACGTCTTCGTGCTGGCCATCTCCAACGTCTGCTACATCCTGTTCAACTTCCTCAACCTCAACGCCGCCTGGATCCACCGCATCGACCGCCCCCACTGGCCGCGCCCCTACAAGGCACCGGCCTGGCTGATCGCCGTGGGCACCGTGCTGGCCTTCGTCAATCTGGGGCTGATGGGTCTGGGCGCCGACATCTGGGGCGCCGGCACCCTGGCCACCGGTCTCGTCGCCGCGGCGCTGATCCTGCCGGTGTTCTTCTACCGCCACTACATCGTCGACAAGGGCCAGTTCCCCGCTGCGATGCAGGAGGACATGCACCTCGGCAACGAGGCCGGCGTCGGCACCCGCGCCGGCATCCTGCCCTGGCTGGCCCTGGCCGGCGGCGCGGCGGTGATCGCCGTCGCCCACGCCGTGGCCGTGGTCTGAGGAGGCCCACGATGATGCACTCCGACATCAAGAGCCGCCCGGCCTACCAGGCCCTGGTGCCCGACCTGGCCGGCAGCCGGCACCTGCTGGTGATCGAGGGCGACGCCCTCCCGCCCGGCCGGCTGGCCACCCTCTCGAACACCTTCGCCCCCGTGGCCGACAGCCTGCACACCTGGCTCACCGGTGCCCCGGCGGTGGAAGGCATCGCCGGCAAGCTGTGGCAGCTCGGCAGCGTGGAAGACGTGCTCGACACCCTGGCCTGCGCCACCCGCGGCTACGGCATGGGCGACCGTCTCTACGTGCTGGGCACCGAGCCCTTCCTGTGGTCGGTGGCCGGCGCCGCCGCGCTGATCGGCTTCGGCCCGGGCCAGCTGCAGCTGGAGCACGCCGGCAGCCTGCGCCGCCGGGTGTGGTGCACCCACTGCCACGTCACCACCGAGAACGTCACCACCGGCATCGTGGCCTGCCGCGGCTGCAGCCGCCACCTGCTGGTGCGCGACCACTTCTCGCGGCGCCTGGGCGCCTTCATGGGCGTGATGGTGGATGCCGAAGCCCCGGGCGAGATCCCGGCCATCGAGGAGGTCTTCGCATGATCGGCCAGACCCTGCGCCTCAAGGTGGCCGCCCTCACCGACATCGCCCCCAGCCTGCGCCATGTGCGCCTGGTGGCGGCGGACGGCGGCAAGCTGCCCCCCGCCGCGGCCGGCGCCCACATCCAGCTGGTGCTGGCCGGCCCGGGCCGCAGCTTCCGCAACGCCTACTCCCTGGTCAGCCGGCCCGGCGCCCGGGACGCCTGGGACATCATCGTGCGGCGGGTGCCCACCTCCCGCGGCGGCTCGGCCTACATCCACGAAGCGCTGCAGGCCGGCGACACGCTCGAGGCAAGCTGGCCGGGCAACCTGTTCGCCCCGGTGCGCACCGCCCGGCGCCACCTGATGATCGCCGGCGGCATCGGCATCACGCCCTTCCTGTCCTACCTGGCCGACTTTGCGATGAGCGGCGGCGAGCACGCCCTCCACGTGTGCTGCCGCGAGGAAGAGAAGGACGTCTTCGCCCCCTGGCTCGCCGGGCGCAGCGGCGTGGCCTTCCATTGGGACGCCGACGGCCACCGCCTCGACAGCCCGGCCCTGCTCGCCGCCCCGCCCGCCGGCACCCACCTGTATGTGTGCGGCCAGGCCGCCATGAACGACGAGGGGATCGCCGCCGCAGCGGCCGCCGGCTGGCCCGCCAGCCACGTGCATTGCGAGCACTTCGGCGCGGCGCTGGTGGGCGGCGCGGCCTTCCGGGCCTTCCTGGCGAAGTCAGGCATCGAGGTGCAGGTGGGCGAGGACGAAAGCCTGCTCGACGCCATCGAGCGGGCCGGCGTGGCCGCCCCCTGCCTGTGCCGCGGCGGCGCCTGCGGCGTGTGCGCGGCCCCGCTGCTGGAAGGCGAGGCCGAGCACCGCGACCACTTCCTGTCCCCCGCCGAGCGCAACGCCGGCCGCCTGATCATGCCCTGCGTGTCGCGGGCCAAGGGCGGGCGGCTGGTGCTGGATTTGTGAAGCCGCTGTAGGGGCGACTTCAGTCGCCCACCCCACCCCCGCGGGCGAATGAATTCGCCCCTACAGGAGAACGATCATGAGCATCGCCTTCAAGCCCGAAGAAACCTTCCGCGGCGACTACCGCTACCGCAACAGCGACGCCGCCATCCTGCGCTTTCCCTTCCCCTTCCCGGAAGACCGCTACATGTACAGCGTCAACATCGAGCCGCACACCCGCAGCGGCCCGAGCGACGTGTATCTGCACGCCTTCGACGTGGATGAGCACTACATCGCCGAATGCCGCGACAAGGCCATCACCCTCGAGCGCGACCCCGGCCGCTGCCAGGTGCTGCCCCACATGATGATGGCCCAGTGGGACACGCTGGAGCTGCTGATGGAGAGCCTCTCCGCCGACTACCCGGCGCTGTTCAGCCTCACCAAGGAGGGCGACGACTTCGGCAGCCTCTGGACCTGGATCAACCGCCCGCTGGGCATCGAGCAGCGCTTCGTCTTCGGCGACGCCGAGACCCTGCCCTGCGAACCCTTCGAATACATCACCCGCC
The DNA here is from genome assembly GCA_016789125.1 of Zoogloea sp. GTDB lineage: Bacteria > Pseudomonadota > Gammaproteobacteria > Burkholderiales > Rhodocyclaceae > Zoogloea. Next base: position 6,424 of record JAEUNU010000003.1, read on the forward strand.
AGGCCCAGGGCGACTTCGCGATCTGCGACCAGCGCGACGACAACCTCTACATGGACGCCGGCATGGTCACCTCCCAGGCCGACTGGTCGCTGGAGTTCGACGTGGGCATGAGCTTCATGGAGTGGCACGGCCCGGTGCCGCTGGCCCACCAGACGGGCGTCTTCGAGCGCGCCCTCAAGTACCTGCTGATGCTGCGCCTCGGCCAGCCGGTACGCCGCCTCAACTGGACGATGAGCATCAACCCGCGCCTCGACACCTCGCCCGAGAGCTACCCCGAATGGGGCCCCGACCGGGCCAGCGTCACCCCCGCCAACGCCGGCGAGAAGGTGCACCTGCGCGTCGAGCTGCAGACCCTGTGGCGCCTGCCACGCAGCAACGCGATCCTGTTCCCGATCCGCTGCTACCTCGCCTCCCTCGACGACCTCGCCCGCGTCCCCAAGTGGGGCAAGCGCCTGCACCGGGTGCTGTCCACGCTGCCGCCCCAGCTCGTCGAATACAAGGGCCTCACCCGCTACCTGCCGGCCGCCCTCGAATGGCTCGCCCAGCGCGACGACGGCGCCGAGCTGCCGGTTGGCACCGCAGCCGGCGTCACCCGCCTGAACGCACCGGTGTCGGGCTGAAGCCCGACATCCACCCAGACACGCAGCACCCTTCTCAAAACGCCCCAGCAAAGGAAACCGCCATGAACGCCAGCACCCAGATGACCCCCGTCGGTATCGGCTCCGAATGGAGCCCCCAGTGGCTGCTCACCCCCGCGCAGAAAGCCCTGCAGGCCGACCTGATCGCCCTGTGCGAAACCACCCTGCGCCCCAACGCCATCGAGAGCGACAAGAAGTACATCTACCCGCGCAAGAACTTCGAAGCCCTGGCTGCCATGGGCCTGATGAGCCTGACCATCCCGAAGGAACTCGGCGGCCGCGGTGAAAGCCACCTGTGCGCCGCCATGGTGGTCGAGACCATCGCCCGCTACGGCTGCCCCTCCACCGCCATGTGCTACACCATGCACCTGGGCGCCTGCGCCGCCGCGCTGCTGCGCCACCACGACAACGAGCGCCTCAAGGACATCCTGCGCCGCGTGGATAAGGACGTGCTGATCGGCACCCTGTCCTACTCCGACCCCGAGACCGGCTCCCACTTCTGGTACCCCATGTCGTCCCGCGCCGAGCGCACCGAGAACGGCTGGAAGGTCTTCAAGAAGGCCTCATGGACCACCTCCGGCGGCTTTGCCGACTGGTACATCATCCAGACCACCTCGCCCGACTTCGGCGGCGACTACTCCAACCTCTCCTGCTTCCTCGTCACCAAGGACCAGATCCACGCCGACCCCGCCAACTGGGACGGCCTCGGCATGCGCGGCAACCAGTCCGGCCCGATCTCCGT
>JAEUNU010000018.1 GCA_016789125.1 Zoogloea sp.
TGCCACTGCTGGCGTGGGGCGGCTGGATCTTCGAACCCGCCTGGACCGCGCTGCTACTGGCCGGCTGGACGGCCTACACGCTGGCCCGCCACTACGGCCTGGCGCTCGCCTCCTACCGCTGGCTGCTGGTGCTCGAGACGCTGCTCGTCGTGCTGCTCGTGGCCGGGCTGGGGCTCTTTGGCGACGGCCGGCCGTGGCTGGCCTACGCGGCCCTGGCGGTGCCGACGGCGCTCTTCGGGGCGGTTGCGCTGGCGCTGCTGGCCCTGCGTGCCAAGGGCGGCGACGCACGCCTGCCGGCAGGCAGCCTGCGCACCGCCAGCGAGCAGGCAGCCCTCAATTTCGTCAGCGGCGGCATGTCGATGGTGCTGGTGCCGTGCACGGTGCAGGTGGCCGGCGAGGCCTACGGCGGCCTGGTCGCCCTCATCGGCAGCCTCACCAGCGTGCTGCTGCTGTTCCCGCGGGCGCTGAGCTTCAACGCGCTGCCGGCCCTGGCGCGGGTGGTTCGCCACCAGGGCGTGGGCGAGGTGCGCCGGGTGCTCGAAGGGCTGCGCCGCAACCTGCTGCGGGTGAACAGCGGCCTCAGCCTGCTCGCCGTGGCGGCCTGGGGCGTACTGGTGTGGCAGGGGCAGCGGGCCGACTTTGCGCTGGCCGGCGCGAGCGCGATCTTCCTGCTGCAGCTGGCGAGCTTCTACGTGGGCCAGCTGGTGCTGCCCGAAGCCAATTACCTGCAGACCGTCGAGGAGACGCGCCTGCCGCTGCGGGTGAATGTCCTGTCGCTGATCCTGTTCGTGCTCGCCTGCGGGGGGGTGATGGCCATCGTGCCCCCCGGCGCCGACGCGGTGATCGGCCTTTTTTCCGTTCTTCTTGGTGCCACGCTGACGCGCAACCTGCTGTTGCGCCGTGCCGTGCTGCGCCGTGCCCCGGAGGTTTTTGCATGAGCCCCCCCGATCTTTCCAGTCTGCCCCCTGCCGTGCTCCGACTCGCCATCTTCGCGCCCGACGGGCCGGTGCCGGCGTGGGTGCTGCGGCTGGTCGGCGACTGCACCGGGCTGCCCGGCGTCGCCCTGACCGCGCTGCTGCGTGACGACGTGGCGCTGCCCGAGGCCGACTGGGCCGACCGGCTCGACGGGCTGGTGTTCGACCGGGGCAGCTCGCCGCTGCGCCTGGTGCCGCTGGAAACCCCGGCCGGTGCGGCCGAATGTTCCGGCACCGACGACGCCGCCGGCTGGTTGGCCGGGCAGGGCTGCGACGTGCTGCTCGACCTGCGCCTGTCGCCCGCGGCGCTGCCCGACGGGCCGGCCCACCACTGGACGCTGATGCTGGCCGGTCGCCCGGCGGTGGACCCGCTGGCCGGCGCCGCGACGGTGGTGGACGGCGAGGACAGCACCGAGATCCGCCTGCAAGCGGTGGCCGACGGCACGCCGGTGGACAGCTCGGTGGGCGCCTCGTGCAACTTCTCGATCCGCCGCAACCGCCGCCGGGCGATCGCGAAGGGCATGGGCATGGTGCGCCGGGCCCTGCTGCGCCTCGCCCGCGGCAACGCCGGTGAGGGCCCGGACGCCAGCGCGCCGGCGTCCGCCTGGGTGCCTGCCGAGCCGCCCGCCGCCGCTGCGCGTTTCACGACGCTGCTGCAGCGGGGGGTGTCCCGCTCGGCGCTGAAGGCGCTGCACCGCGATCAATGGGGTATCGCGCTGGCCCTCGGCGAGGACATCTGCCTCGACCCGGCGCGGGCGCGCCTGATCCACCCGCCCGCCGACCGCTTCTGGGCCGACCCGATGGTGTGGCCAGCCGAGGGCGCGGGCTGGTGGGTGTTCATCGAGGAGGTCATCTACCGCGAAGGCAAGGGCAGCCTGCAGGCCATCCGCGTGCACCCGAGCGGCGACTGGGAGCCGCCTGTTCCTGTGATGCGGCGGCCGTGGCATCTGTCCTACCCCTTCGTTTTCGCCTGGAACGGCGAGCTGTGGATGGTGCCCGAGAGCGGCGCCAACCGCACGGTGGAGCTCTACCGCTGCGCCGGCCTGCCCGACCGCTGGGAGAAGGTGCAGGACATCTTCACCGGCATCGACCTGGTGGACGCCACCCTGTTTGCCCATGACGGGCGCTGGTGGCTGCTCGGCAACGTGAGCGAGCCCGGCGCCGACAAGCACGACGAGCTGCACGCCTTCCACGCCGAAACGCCGCTGGGCCCCTGGCTGCCCCACGCGGCCAACCCGGTGGTGGCCGACGCGCGCTTTGCCCGCCCGGCCGGGCCGGTGTTCATGCACGAGGGCCGTCTGCTGCGCCCGGCCCAGGTGTGCGTGCCCGAATACGGCCACGCGCTGAGCCTGCAGTGCATCGACCGCCTGACCCCCGACGACTACGTCGAGCACACCGAGGGCCACATCGCCCCGGGCTGGCGGCCGGGCATCGACTGCGTGCACACCCTCAGCCACCAGCCGGGCCTGACGGCCTTCGACTTCCTGGTCCGCCGGCCGCGCTTTGCGCCCTGGCGTCTTCCCCAGTCCGCGCCGCTCACCGCGGCCGGCAACGACGAGGGCACGACAGCATGAGAATCCAGATGATGGGCTGCGCGGTGGACAACCTCGACATGGAGGAGAGCCTCGCGGTGGTCGAGGGCTTCATCCGCTCCGGGCGGCCGCACCAGCACGTGGTGGTGAACGTGGACAAGATCGTCAAGGCCAGCCGCGACCCGGGCCTGCGCCGGATCATCAACGACTGCGACCTGATCAACGCCGACGGGATGCCGGTGGTGTGGGCCTCGCGCCTGCTCGGCAAGCCGCTGAAGGAGCGCGTCACCGGCGTGGACCTGTTCGAGGCGCTGATGGCGCGGGCCGCCCAGAAGGGCTGGCGGGTGTTCCTGCTCGGCGCCCGCGAGGAGGTGGTGAGCGGCGTGGCGCGGCTGTATCCGGCGCGTTACCCGGGCCTCACCATCGCTGGCTACCGCAACGGCTACTGGAGCCAGGCGGAAGAGGAGGAGGTGGTCGCCCAGATCAGCGCGGCGCGGCCGGACATCCTCTTCGTGGCGATCAGCTCGCCCACCAAGGAGGCCTTCCTGGCCCGCTACCAGGCGGCCATGAAGGTGCCCTTCGCGATGGGCGTCGGCGGCACCTTCGACGTGGCGGTCGGCCACGTGAAGCGCGCGCCGGTGTGGATGCAGAAGGCCGGGCTGGAGTGGTTCTACCGCTTCCTGCAGGAGCCGCGGCGGATGTTCCGCCGCTATTTCATCGAAGACATGGCCTTCGTCGCGCTGTTCGCGCGCGAATGGGTCCGCCGCTAGACCGACGGGAGGCACCGCATGGGCATCGAAGACTGGGGCTACCGCTGGCTCAAGCGCTACATGGACGCACCGCAGTGGCTGAAGGCGCCCCTCGGGCGGCTCTACGGCCTGCTGCCCGACCGCCTGCGCCATGGCCGCGACTATCCGCGCTACCGGGCCGAAGCCAGCCTGAAGTCGGCTGACGACATCGCCCGGCTAGCCGACAGCCGGCTGCGCGAGACGCTCCAGTGGGCGGCGGCCACGGTGCCGGCCTACGCCGCGATGGCGGCCCAGTTCGCCCTCGAGATACCGGCCGAGGAGCTGCTGGCGCTATTCCCGCTGATGACCAAGCTCGACTACAAGCGCGACCCGGAGCGCTACATGTCGACGGCCTGCAGCGAGGCCGAGCGCCTGCCCATGCAGACCAGCGGCTCGGTGGCCGAGCCATTCCGCTTTTTTCTGCACAAGGGCGTCTCGCGGGCCAAGGAGACGGCCTACATCGAAGCCTTTGGCGAGCGCATCGGCCTGACGCGGCAGGATGTGGTGCTGTCGCTGCGCGGCCGCAACATCCGCGGCGCCAGCGCCGACGGCGGTTCGCTGCACAGCTACGAGCCGATCAAGCGCATGTTGTGGATCAGCCCCAACCACCTGGACGCCGCCTACATGCCGCTCCACGTGGAGGCCGCCATCGCCCACCGGGTGAGCTTCATCCAGGGCTATTCGTCGGCGGTGTATGAGCTGGCCCGCTGGCTGGAATTCCACCCTGCGCCGCGCTTCACCGAGGCGGTGCGCGGCGTGCAGCTGTTCTCCGAGAGCGCCGACGAGGGCATGGTGGCGTTGGTCGAGCAGGTCTTCGGCTGCCCGGTGCTGGTGCACTACGGCCACTCCGAGCGGGCCGTGATGGCCGGCTCGATGCCCGACGATCACCGCTACTTCGTGTGGCCGCTGTATGGCCACGTGGAGCTGATCGACGAGGCCGGCCGGCCGATCACCGAGCCCGGCGTGCAGGGCGAGGTGGTGGCCACCGCCTTCGACAACAAGGTGATGCCCTTCATCCGCTACCGCACCGGCGACCTGGCCATGTGGTCCGCCGGCCCGGCCCACCCGGCGCTGCCCGGCTACCCGGTGCTGGAGCGCATCGACGGGCGAAACAACGACTACTTCGTCGGCCACGACGGGCGGCGGATTCCGGTGGCGTCCCTCGGTGGGCTGCGTCCGCCCGAGTTCCTGCAGGTCGAGGCCAGCCAGTACGAGCAGTTCGAGCCGGGGCAGCTGATCGTGCGCCTGCAGTCGGCCGTGCCGCTGGCGCCGGAGGTGCTGGAGGTGATCGACCGTTACTTCCGCACCAAGCTGCTCGGCTGCGTGGAGCCGGAGATCCACGTTGTGCTGCAGATCGAGCGTACCGCCCGCGGCAAGCGCCGGCTGATGATCCAGCACATCAAGGCGGAGGAGGGCGCCCGTGCGGCGTGAAGCCACCCCGGCGCTGGTGATGCTCGGCCCCGACCTGCGGGCCCGGGGCGGCATCGCCTCGGTGCTGCGCGTCTGGCAGGCAGCCGGGCTCACCACCGGGCGGCCGGTGCTGCACCTCGCCACCTACGTGGACGGCGGCCCGCTGGCCAAGCTGGCGGTGCTGGCACGGGCGCTGCTGCGCTTCTGCGCGCTGCTGCTCACCGGGCGGGTGGCGGCGGTGCATGCCCATTCGGCCTCCAACGCCAGCTTCCGGCGCAAGAGCCTGTTCCTGGCCCTCGCGCGGCTGGCCGGTAAGCCCTATGTGTTCCACCTGCACGGCGGCGCCTTCGACCATTACCACGCCGGGCTGTCGAGCCTGGAGCGAGCCTGGGTGCGGCACACCATCCGCGGCGCGAAGGTCGTCTTCGTGCTGTCGGAGAGCTGGGCCGGCTGGCTGCGGGAGGCCATCGGCCACCCGGACGTGCGCGTGCTGCCGAACCCGGTGCTACCGGTGGCGCTGCCGCCGGAGGTGCCCCGCGAGGCGCAGACCCTGCTGTTCCTCGGCCGGCTGGAAACCGAGAAGGGCGTGTTCGTGCTGGTCGAGGCCCTGGCGCGGCTGGCGCTGCTCTACCCGCAGCTGCGCGCCGTGCTGGCCGGTGAGGGCGACCTGGCTGGCGTGCGCAAGGCCGCGCTGGACGCCGGCGTGGCGGGCCGCATCGAGCTGCCCGGCTGGGTCGATGGCGACGCCAAGGCCCGCCTGCTGGCCCGGGCCGGCATATTCGTGCTGCCGTCGCGTTTCGAGGGCCTGCCGATGGCCCTGCTGGAAGCCCAGGCCGCCGGTCTGCCGGTGGTGGCGACGCGTGTCGGCGGCATTCCGCAGGTGGTGACCGACGACGACAACGGCCGCCTCGCCGAGCCCGACGACGTGGCCTCACTGGTGGCGGCCCTCGGCCCACTCCTCGACGACGCCGCCCGGGCGGCCCGGATGGGCGCCCGCGGGCGCGAGCGGGTGCTGGCCGGCTACGGCACAGCGCGGGTCGGCGCCGTGCTGGAGGCTGCCTGGGGCGGCCTCGCGACGAAATAACCTACGAACGCCCGGACAATGTTTTCGAGTCATTCCGCCCTCTACCGAAGCGTGGCGCCCGCCCTGCAGGAACATCTGCTGGCGGTGCACAGCCATCTGCGCGCCCTGCTTACCCGGCAGGGCACCCTGCGCCAGACCCGCCAGGCCATCGAGCGGAGCCAGTGGCTGCCGCCCGAGGGCTGGCAGGCGCTGCAGCTGGAGGAGGCGCGCAGCCTGGCGCTGCACGCCGCGAGGCAGGTGCCTTACTACCGCGAGCTCTTCGGGCGGCTGGGCATCGACCCGCTCGCCTGGCGCAGCCTGGATGACCTGCACGCCTTGCCGGAGCTGTCCAAGGACGACGTGATCGAGGCGGGCGCCGGCCTGCTCGCCGAGGGCGGCCCGCGCCTGCGCTTCAAGGGCTCGACGAGCGGCACCACCGGGCGGGCCATGCTGGGATGGCGCGACCGCGCCTCGATCGCCTTCGAGCAGGCCTTCGTCGAGCGCCAGGCGGCCTGGGCAGGCTACCGCCCGGGCCAGCGCCGGGCCTGGCTGCGGGGCGACCCGGTGGTGCCGGCGCACCAGTCGGACGGCCCCCTGTGGCGCCACAACCGGGCGGAGAACATGCTGATGTTGTCCTCCTACCACCTCTCGCCGGGCAACGGTGCAGCCTACATCGAGGCCCTCGAGCGCTTCGACCCGGTGATGCTGCAGGCCTACCCCTCGTCGATCAGCTATCTGGCCCGCTGGCTGGAGGAGCACGACCAGGTCTATCGGGGCCCGTCGCTGAGGGGCATCGTGACCTCTTCGGAAACCCTCGGCGCCGCCGACCGCCAGGTGATCGCCGAGCGCTTCGGCTGCCGGGTGTTCGACTGGTATGGCGCCTTCGAGCGGGTAGCCGCCATCGGCACCTGCGAGCACGGCAACTACCACGTGCTGGAGGACTACGGCTGCGTGGAGTTCGAGCCCAACGGCGACGGCACCGCCAACCTCATCGGCACCGGCTTCGGCAATCGCAGCATGCCGCTGTTCCGCTACCGCGCCGACGACGTGGTGGTGCCCGCCGCCCCGGGCTACCAGTGCCCCTGCGGGCGCAGCTTCCGGGTGATCGAGCGGGTGCTGGGGCGGGTGGACGACGTGATCCGCACCCCCGACGGCCGCCACGTGGTGATGCTCGACTGGATCTTCGCCGGCCTGTTCGGGCTGATGGAGGCCCAGGTGGTGCAGGACAGGCTGGACGAGGTGCGCATCCGCATCGTCGCCGGCAGCGAGTTCGGCTTTGCCGACGAGCAGGCCCTGCTGGCCCGGGCCCTCGAACGGCTGGGGCCGCGGGTCAGGATTCGAATCGAGCGGGTCGCGCAGATCGAGCGCACCCGAAATGGCAAGTTCCGGCAGATCGTCAGCCGACTGAGTGGTGAACAATGAAAGCAATCTCGACCTTCAATCAGATGGGCTGGTACTGGAACCGCCTGCGCTGCATGTCCGTCTCCGAGATCGTCGGTCGCGCCGGCAAGCAGGCGAGCCATGCCGTGGCGCGGCGGCGCGGGCCGACCAGCGTCCCCCCGGCGCGCTTCGAGCGGGCCGGCGCGCGCTGGCTGCCGCGGGAGATCCCGGAGAGCGCCGGGCAGGCCGTCGCCCGGGCCAACGCGCTGCTGTCGGGCCACTGGCGCATCTTCGCCCGCGGCGCGCTGCCCCTGGGCTTCCCGCCCGAGTGGAACCGCAACCCCGACAAGGGCGCGCTGCTGCCGATGGACTTCGGCAAGGCGATGTCCTTCCGCGACCCGGCCGAGACGGGCGACATCAAGTACCTGTGGGAGCCCAACCGCCACCTGGAGCTGGTGTGCCTGGCCCAGGCCTGGCAGGTCACGGGTGATCCGCGCTACCTCGACGCGATCGGCACCGCGCTCGACAGCTGGTTCATCCAGTGCCCCTATCCCCTCGGCCCCAACTGGTCGAGCGCGCTGGAGGCGGGCATCCGCCTGATCAACTGGGCTACCGTGTGGCAGCTGATCGGCGGATTGCAGTCGCCCCTGTTCGCCAACCCGCTCGGCAAGGTGCTGCGCACCGACTGGCTCAATTCGGTCTGGCGCCACGCCGAGTTCATCCGCGGCCACCGCTCGGGGCACTCGTCGGCCAACAACCACCTGATCGGCGAGCTGGCCGGGCTCTACGTGGCCGGCGCCACCTGGCCCTTCTGGGAAGAGGCCAAGCAGTGGCGGCGCAGCGCCCGGGATGGCCTCGAGCACGAGATCGCCACCCAGAACACCGAAGACGGCGTCAACCTCGAGCAGGCCACCGCCTACCAGCAGTTCGTGTGGGACTTCCTGCTGATGGCCGAGCTGGCCGCGCGGGCCACCGGCAAGCCCTTCTCCGAACGCTACCGGCAGCGCCTCGAGGCGATGGCCGAGTACGTGGCGGCGATCATGGACAGCAGCGGCCAGGTGCCGATGTTCGGCGACGCCGACGACGGGCTGGTCTCGGGGCTGTCCCTCGGCGCCGGCGGCTGCCCCTTCCAGAGCCAGCTCGCCACCGCCGCGCTGCTCTTCGGCAACCCGTCGCTGGCCCGCAAGGCGGGCGTGGTCGACCTGCGTACCCGCTGGCTGCTGGGTAGCGAGGCCTGCGCCCAGTTCGACGGCCTGCTACTGCGCGCCGCGCCGGCCACGGTGCGCAAGGATTTCCCGGAAGGTGGCATGTTCGTGCTGGGCGCCAATCTCGACACCCCCGACGAGTTCCGTGTGGTGGCCGACGCCGGCCCCCTGGGCCTGGGCGGCATCGCCGCCCACGGCCATGCGGACGCCCTGTCGTTCACCCTGTCGGTGGCGGGGCGCGAGTTTCTGGTCGATCCAGGCACCGGCACCTACCACGGCCCCCAGGCCTGGCGTGACGGCTTCCGCGGCACCGCGATGCACAACACGCTGTGCATCGACGGACAGGACCAGGCGGTCTCGGGCGGCAAGTTCATGTGGGTGCGCAAGTACCGCAGTACGGTGATCGAGCGCGGCGGCAACCGGGTGCTCGACAAGCTGGTGGCCGAACACGACGGCTACCGGCGCCTGCCGGGCAAGCCCGTGCACCGGCGCAGCTGGGAGCTCGACAAGCTGGGCGACGTGCTGGTGGTGCGCGACGAGATCAGCGGCTCCCGGGCCCAGTCGGTGGCCCTCAACTGGCACTTCAGCGAAGAATGCAGCGTGACCTGCACCCCCGACGGCCTGCTGGTGGCCAACGGGCCGGTGAACCTGGAGATGGTGCTGCCCCCCAACGGCGAGGTGAGCCTGCTGCGCGGCAGCGACACCCCGCTGGCCGGCTGGGTGTCACGGGCTTACGACCGTATCGTGCCGAGCACCACCGTGACCTGGCGCGGCCGCATCGAACCGGGCGAAGAGCTCGAGACGCGGATCCGACGCGCCTAGGGCTGGCTCAGGCGCCGCCCTGGGCGGGGAAGAACAGCGCAATCACCGCACCGAGCTCCTGCTCGGCATGGGCCCGGATCTCGGCGATCTGCCCGGCATCGAGCTCGAGCATCGCCGCACTCATCGGGTCGAGCATGGCCAGCGCCGCCTCGTCGGGGTTTTCGAGCTCCCGGGTGGCGACGATCTGGTTGGCCAGGTGGAGCAGGGCGGCCTCGGTGACGTGGGGGCCGGCCAGGGCCGGCATCAACTGGGCGCCGATGGCCTTCGCAAACCCGCCCGGCAGGCGCCAGGCCGAAGCCAGCGCGGCCCCCACCTCGGCAAAATTGCAGCCGACGATGGTGGCCTCGGCTTCGTGGATGGGCACATGGTCGCGGGCCGCACTCTCGAGGGCCGCGGCGCTGGGCTCGGGCGCCACCTGAAACATCACCAGATGGCCGATGTCGGCCAGCAGCCCCTCGACGAACATCCGCTCCGGATCGCCCGTGCCCAGCCGCCGCGCCGCCGCCCGCGCAGCGAGGCCGCGGAACACCGAATCGCTCCAGAAGCGCCCCATGTGCATGCGGGCCGGCCGGATGCCATTGAAGGCGGCCACCACCAGCGTGCTCAGCACGAGGTCGTGGACCTGCTGCATGCCCATCAGGTTGACCGCCCGGGAGACGGTCTCGATCTTGCCCGGGAAGCCATAGAGCACGCTATTGACCACCCGCAGCACCCGCGCGGTGATGGCCACATCGCTGGAGACGGCTTCCGACAGCTCGAGCACGGAGCTGTCCGGATCGTCGAGGAGATCCCGGATGCGGTGATAGACGGCGGGCAGGCTGGCCAGTTTTTCGACGCAGGCGACGAGTTCTTGGGGTGTGGACATGATGGCTATAATCGGGGGGCGACAAGGCCATTTACGGCAGGTGAGCAGAGTGCTTTAGGGCAGCACCGCCGCCCATGGCGGGGGCGGCCTCCGACGTGACATAAATCCTCCTTCACAGCAGGTGCTGTGCCGGTTTCGGCAATCGGACACGGCCGCGGAACGATTGCCGGCGAGGAAGCCGGCCGGCCTTGCTATGCTCCCTGGCGACGATCCCCCACGGCTTGCCGGGAGGGGTCGGGAAACATGGAGAAAAGAGTCCTTGATGAAACTACTGAGCTGGAACATCCAGTGGGGACGGGGCGCTGACGGTGAGACCACGCTGCAGCGAACGGTTTCCGCCATTCATACGCTGGGCGACTTCGACGTGATCTGCCTCCAGGAAGTGGCAGTCGGTTTTGCCGGCCTGCAGGGCGGCTCTGCCGTGGATGGGGTCGCCGTGCTGGCGGCGGCCTTCCCGGGTCATAGCGCCCATTTTGCCGAGGCCGTCGACATGCCCGACGGGCGGGGAGGGCGCAGCCTGTTCGGCAACCTCACGCTGTCGCGGCTGCCGGTCGGGCAGGTTTTCCGGCACAGCCTCCCGCGTCCGCCCGAGGAAGGTGTGCCGAGCATGCCGCGGGTGTGCCTGGAGGTGATCGTCGATGGCCCCAGGGGCCCCCTGCGGGTGATGAACACCCACCTGGAGTACTACTCCCGTATCCAGCGCATGACCCAGATCGCCGCGCTGCACACCCTGCAGTGCGACGCCGTCCGCCTGGCCGCCATGCAGCCCGCCGCCGCCGGCGCCGAGCCTGATTCGCCCTTCGCGGCGCTGCCCCGGCCGGCCTCGGCGATCATCTGCGGTGACTTCAATTGCGAGCCGGGCAGCCCCGAGTACTACCGCATGACGGCTCCGATCAGCGCCGACGTATCGGGCTGGGAGGATGCCTGGCGGGCCTGCTACGGCGATATCCCGCACCTGTGCACGGTCGGCCTCAACGGCGCCGAATGGCCGGACCGGGCTTACTGCTGCGATTACTTCTTCGTGAGCGCCGACCTCGTGGACCGGGTCGAGGCGGTAGCCGTCGATCAGAACACCGCCGCCTCCGACCACCAGCCCATCATCCTGACCGTTGGCTGAGGCTCGCCGGCCGGCGCGTCCGCGCCAGGGCGGGCGCTCAGAGCTGGACCAGCTGCTCCTGGTAACGCAGGGCGTTATGTACGTAGTTGGTGGCGCTGGCCTTCAGCTTGCCGATCTCATGCTCGGTGAGTTCACGGATGATGCGGCCGGGCGAGCCGCACACCAGCGAACGGTCGGGGATCACCTTGCCCTCGGGAATCAGCGAGTTGGCGCCGATCAGGCAGTGCTTGCCGATCACCGCCCGGTTGAGCACCACCGCGTTGATTCCGATCAGCGAGCCTTCGCCCACCGTGCAGCCGTGCAGCATGGCCTTGTGGCCGATGGTGACGTCACGGCCGATGTCCAGGGGCACGCCGTCGTCGGTGTGCAGCACCGCGGCGTCCTGGACGTTGGTGTTCTCGCCGATGGTGATCGGGTCGTTGTCGCCCCGAAGGATTGCGCCGAACCACACATTGACGTTGGGGCCGAGGTGCACGTCACCAATGACCGTAGCATTGTCGGCAATCCAGACGCCCTCCTGCAGTTGCGGGCTATGCTCTCCGAGGCGGTAGATCGGCATGTTTTTTCCTGTTTTTGGTTGAGTTTCGCCCGTGCCGCCGAATGGCCAGGCGAAGAGCGCGCCATAATATCAGGGTAATGATCGAGTGCAAGGAAAAAGCACCCGCATTACTGCTTTCCGCAAGGGAACCAAGGGCTTAGCAGGCCGCAAAGGCGGCCTTTCGCATGCCGCGCAACCCCATTCAAAGAGGAGAAGATACCCGTGAGCAGCCAGGATTTCGTGCTTTTCGAGCAGCGTGACGCCATCGTCACGCTCACCCTCAACGCCCCCGAGGCCCGCAATGCCCTCTCCAGCCAGGCCCAGTGGGACGCCGTGGTGGCCGCCTGCCAGCGGGTTCAGGCCGACCTGGCGGTGAAGGTGGTGATCCTCACCGGCGCCGGCAGCGCCTTCTGCGCCGGCGGCAACGTCAAGGATTTCCGCGACAAGCGCGGGCTGGCAGCCGGCGGCGGGATGGAGATCCGCGACAACTACCGGCGCGGCATCCAGCGCATCCCGCTGGCCTTCCACCGCCTCGACGTGCCGACCATCGCCGCGGTGAACGGCCCGGCCATCGGCGCCGGCTGCGATCTGGCCTGCATGGCCGACATCCGCATCGCCTCCGAGAAGGCCAGCTTCGCCGAGAGCTTCGTGAAGCTCGGGCTGATCCCCGGCGACGGCGGCGCGTGGTTGCTGCAGCGGGTTGTCGGCTACGCCCGGGCCGCCGAGATGAGCTTCACCGGCGAGCTCGTCGGCGCCCAGGCCGCACTGGCGATGGGGCTGGTGTCGCGGGTCGTGCCCCACGAGACCCTGCTCGCCGAGGCCACCGCGCTGGCCGAGCGCATCGCCGCCAACCCGGGCCAGGCTCTGCGCATGACCAAGCGCCTGATGCGCGAAGCCCAGACCAGCCGGCTCGACAGCATCCTCGAGCTCTCCGCCGCCTACCAGGCCCTGACCCACGGCTCGGCCGAGCACGAGGGCGCGGTGGCGGCCTTCCTCGACGGCCGCAAGGGCTGAGCGCGATGGGCGCCGACCTCGACGAACTGCGTCGCCTCGTCACGGCCTTCCGCGACGCCCGGGACTGGGCCCAGTTCCATTCCCTGCGCAAGCTGATCGTGTCCCTCAACCTCGAGGCCGGCGAACTCCTCGAGCTCACCCAGTGGAAGAGCGACGCCGACATCGACGCGCTGCCGGCCGATCTCCACGGCCGCGAGGCCCTGGAGGACGAGTGCGCCGACGTGCTGATGTACCTGCTGCTCATCGCCGACCGGGCCGGCATCGACCTGGAGGCGGCGACCCGCGCCAAGCTCGTCAAGAACGAGGCCAAGTACCCGGCCGAACGTTTCCGCGGTTCATCCCGCAAGTATGATGCCGCGGGCTGACATCGGCGCCCGGCCGCTCACGCAAAAAGGGCGGCCGGGCGGTCGAGGTGTTAGCATCGCGCCCCTGATCTTTCGTTCTAGCGCCGCTGCGCCAACGCCATGCTGAGTTATCGCCACGCCTTCCACGCCGGCAACCACGCCGACGTGCTCAAGCACTTCGTGCTCGTCCAGTTGCTCGAATACTTCAACCAGAAGGACAAGCCCTACTGGTACATCGATACCCACGCCGGGGCAGGCTGCTACGCGCTGGACGAGGCCTTCGCCCGCAAGAACGCCGAGTTCGAGGAGGGCGTGGCGCGCCTCCTCGGGCGCAAGGATGTGCCCTCCGAGGTGAAGAGCTACCTCAAGGTGGTGCGCGAGCTCAACAACAACAGCGGCAAGCTGCGCCTCTATCCAGGCTCGCCGTGCTGCGCTGCGCCGCTCTTACGCGCCGACGACCGGATGCGCCTGTTCGAGCTCCACCCGGCCGACCGCCAACTGCTGCAGAAAACCTTCGAGGAGCACGGCAGCAAGGCCATCGTGCTCGAGCAGGACGGCTTTACCGGCATCAACGCCTTCCTGCCACCGCCGACCCGCCGCGCGCTGGTGCTGATCGACCCGCCCTACGAGGTCAAGACCGACTACCGCACGGTGGTGAGCATGGTCAAGGAGAGCCTGCGCCGCTTCCCGACCGGCACCTACATGGTATGGTACCCGCGGCTGCACAGCATGCAGTCCCGCGAGCTGCCCGAGAAGCTCAAGCGCCTGCCCGGCATCAGCTGGCTGCACGTGAGCATGGATGTGCACAAGCCCGCCGAGGACGGCTTCGGGATGCATGGCAGTGGGCTGTTCATCATCAATCCGCCATGGACGCTACCGGCAACACTCAAGAAGGTGATGCCTTGGCTGGTCGAGGTGCTCGGCCAGGACGAGGGCGCGTCGTTCAAGCTGGAATCCGAGATCGCCTGACACGCCCCGGGTTCTTGCCCGGGTGAACGCAAGAGGGGCCTGCATGATGCAGGCCCCTCTTTTTATGGCGCCTGGCAGGCGCTGCCGTAGCTTACAGCAGGTTCATCTTCTTGGCGGCTTCGGTGAGCTGGCCGCGGAAGTCCGGGTGGGCGATGCCGATCAGGGCCTGAGTGCGCTGCTTGGCGCTCTTGCCGCGCAGCTGGGCCACACCGTACTCGGTGACAACGTAGTTGATGTCGTTCTTGCTGGTCGAGACGTGAGTGCCCGGGGTGAGCGTCGGGACGATGCGCGAGATCGTGTTGTCCTTGGCCGTCGAGGGCAGCACGATGAAGGCCTTGCCGCCCTTCGAGCGGTTGGCCGAACGCACGAAGTCGGACTGGCCGCCGGTGCCGGAGTAGGGCAGGGGGCCCAGGCTCTCGGAACCGCACTGGCCGAGGAAGTCGATCTCGAGCGTGGCGTTGATGCACATCAGGTTGTCGTTCTGGCCGGCGATGTACGGGTCGTTGGTGAAGTCTACCGGGTGCATCTCGACCATCGGGTTGCGGTGCAGGAACTTGTAGAGCTTCTTGGAACCCAGGGCGAAGGTGGCCACCATCTTGCCGGGCATGAAGTTCTTGCGGCGGTTGGTGACGGCGCCGGCTTCGAGGAGCGTGAGGATGCCGTCGCCGACCATCTCGGTGTGGATGCCGAGGTCGTGCTTGTGGGTGAGCTGCATCACCACGGCGTCGGGGATGCCGCCGTAGCCGATCTGCAGGGTGGAGCCGTCCTCGATCATGTCGGCGACGTACTTGCCGATGGCTTCCTGCACCGGCCCGATGGTCGGCAGGCCGACCTCGAGCACCGGCTCGTCGTTCTCGACCAGCGCGGTGACCTGGGAGATGTGGATGTGGCAGTTGCCGAAGGCAAACGGAACGTTCGGGTTTACCTCGACGACGACGGCGCGGGCCTTGCGGATGGCGGCCATCGTGTAGTCGGGGGCGAGTCCGAGCGAGAAGTAACCGTGCTCGTCCATCGGAGAGACCTGGGTGAACACCACCTCGGCCGGCATCAGGCCGCGGTCGATGAGCTGGGGCATCTCGGAGAAGTAGCTCGGGTAGAAGTCGCCGACGCCCTCCTTGAAGCCGGGACGCGTCGCGCCGCTGAAGAAGTAGGCCACGTGGCGCACGTTCTCGGCGGTGGTCGGGTCGAGGTAGCCGAACTTGCGCACGGCCAGGATCTGCGACACCTTGACGTCGCGGAAGTCGCGGCGGTGCTCGGACAGGGCGTTGAGAAGCGCCGGCGGCTCGGCGACGGCGGTCGGCACGACGATGGTGTCGCCGTTATGGACGTTACGGATCGCCTCGGCGGCGGTGACGCGTTTGGCTGCGTACTGGGCGTGGACTGTCATCTGTTTTTTTCCCTCGTGGCTGTCTTATAAAAGTATCAAACCATACTTCCGCAGCATGGTGAGTACTGAATTGTATCGACTCACGGTGCGGTATCGTCTGGCCTGGGTCAAGGAATGCGTTTCCGGGATCCCGCCTTCATCACGGGCTCGCCGACCGGTCGCGGCCGAGGCAGGTGCGGTGCCGCGCATCGACGCGCTCGGCAAACCAGGCGGTGGTGAGCTTGCGCTGGATCTTGGGGCTCTTCAGGTCGATCCGGGGCATCGCCTCGCGGGGCAGGCGGCTGCCGGCGCGGGCGTCGGCGGCGGCAAAGACGCGGCCGTAGAGGCTGGTCTGGGCGAAGGCGGCGCTCTTCTCGAGGCGCAGGTCGCGCTTGATCTCGGCCGGGCTGAGGCCCAGCCGGGGGGCGACCTCGAGAAGGGCGCTGAAGGTGGCGCTGGGTTCGTCGGCGGGCTGGCCGTCGCGGTACCGCAGGAGGTCGCCGTCGAGGGTCAGGCTGCGCCCGCCGAGCTGCGCCACGGCGGCCTGGAAGGCCACGTTGCGGCTGCTGTAGCGACCGGCGTTGAAGTCGGCGAAGCGGTACAGCGGGCGGGTGTAGGGGGCCGGGTAGTCGAGCAGGATCGCGATGCCGAAATATAGGCCGCCACGGCGAGTGAAGACTTCGTTGCGGATGCTGCCGCGGCGGAGGTAGGGGTAGGGCTTCTCGCGCACCTGCTCTTCGGCGAAGGCCACGCTGACCTGCATCGGGCCGCCGGTGCGCACCGGGTTGTAGCCTCCGAGCAGGGATTTGCCGTTGGGGAGTTCGGAGATCATGTCCTCGAAGAGCGCGTTCATCTCCTTCTCGGTGCGCAGGGCGTCGATGCGCGCCTTGTAGCTGCGCCCGTCGGGGGAGGTCTTGAGCATCGCCGCATCGACCAGCAGGCGCGGCAGGTGCAGGCGCTCGCGGCGGGCGTCGATCTCCTTCCAGACGATCTGGGGCAGGCCGGGCACCACCGGGTCGGCCTGGAAGGTGGATTCCTGCTCGATCACCGCCACGGCCGCACAGATGTTGTCGGGGGTGGGCGGGATCTTGAGCGCCGCAAAGGCCGCGAAGATGTCGGCCGCCCAGCCGTCCCGGTCGCGGACCTGGGGGGGCAGGAAGCCGGCCACCAGCGCCCGCCCTTCCCGTTCGGAAGGGTAGGCAGGCGGCGACGCGGGCCTGGCCGGCGTTGGCGGCGCCACCACGGGGGGCGCCGCCGGGGTGGCCTGGGGAAGGCCCGTGGGCGGGACGGAAGGCTGCGGCCGTGGCTGCGTCTGGGCAGGCGGGCTGCCAGGCAGGCTCGGCGACCGGCGCGACTCGACCGGGCCGGTGGTGGCACAGGCCGACAGCAGGCCGAGAAGGCTTGCCACCAGGCCGGTGCGCAGCACGCCGCGAGCGCGAGGCACGGTCAAGACTTGCCGGCCTCCTGCTCGGCCTTCGCCAGCCGGCTCAGACTGCGGGTGTAATAGGCCGCATAGGCAAGGCCGACGAAGGCCATCAGGCCGGTCATCAGCAGTGCGCCCTCGACAGGCTGACCCGCGAACACATTGACGACGAAGGAGTAGCCGAGGACGAGGGCGGCGGTGAAGCCACCGATGATGCGGATCAGCGCAAAGGTCTTTTGTTGCTTGGGAGTCGGGCTGGCCATTGGATCTCGAGATTGCAGATGTGAAAAAGGCGATGCAGGTGAATCGAGCTGCGATTCTCCCACATCGCCCGACGGGCGGAAGCGCCTGCAGTTTACAGAATCGCGCGCCCCAGCCAGTAGCCTGCGGCGGCGATCAGGGCCGAGCACGGGATCGTCAGGACCCAGGCCCACACGATGCTGCCGGCGAGCCCCCAGCGCACGGCTGCCGTGCGGCGTACCGAGCCCACGCCGACGATGGCGCCGGTGATGGTGTGGGTGGTGGACACGGGAATGCCGAGGGAGGTGGCCAGGAAGAGGGTGATGGCGCCCCCGGTTTCGGCACAGAAGCCGCCGACCGGCTTGAGCTTGGTGATGCGCTGACCCATGGTCTTGACGATGCGCCAGCCGCCGAACAGGGTGCCGAGGCCGATGGCCATGTAGCACAGCACCACGACCCAGCTGGGTACGGGGTCGTTCGTGCCGGTCACACCCGCTGCGATCAGCAGCATCCAGATGATGCCGACCGTCTTTTGTGCGTCATTGCCGCCGTGCCCCAGGCTGTAGAGGGCCGCCGACACCAGCTGGAGGCGGCGGAACCATTTATCGACGCGGCGCTGGGTCTTGTTGCGGCATATCCAGGCCACTGCGACCAGGATCAGCGAGCCCAGCACGTAGCCGAAGAGCGGCGAGATGACGATGAAGGCCACCGTCTTCATGATGCCGGCGCCGATCAGCGGGTCGGTGCCGGCCTTGGCGATCGCCGCACCGACGATGCCGCCGATGAGCGCGTGGGATGAGCTCGACGGGATGCCGTAGTACCAGGTGACGACGTTCCAGGCGATGGCGCCGAGGAGGGCGCCGAAGATGAGGTAGTGGTCAACAACCCCTGGATCGATGATGCCCTTGCCGACCGTGCCGGCAACCTTGAGCTGGAAGATGAAGAGGGCGATGAAGTTGAAGAAGGCCGCCCAGGCAACCGCCTGGTGGGGCTTCAACACCCCGGTGGAGACGACGGTGGCGATGGCATTGGCGGCATCGTGGAAGCCGTTCATGAAGTCGAACAGCAGGGCGACGACGACCAGCCCGGCGATGACCCAGAACCCGATCTGTAGGTGTTCCATGGCGACGCTCAGGCGTTTTCCAGCACGATGCCTTCGACGATCTTGGCGACGTCCTCGCAGCGATCCGTGATGGATTCGAGCTGCTCGTAGATGGCCTTGAGCTTCATGACCTGCAGGGCGTCACGCTCGTCGCGGAACAGCCTCGACATGGCGCCGCGCATGATGCGATCGGCGTCGGTCTCGAGCTGGTCGATCTCCTGGCAGGTTTGCAGGATGGCGCTGGCGTTGTCCATGTTGGAGAGCAGCCCGACGACGATCTTGACGCGGTTGCAGCACGACAGGCTGACGTTGGTCAGCTGGACAGCTTCGGGGGTGATGCGCTGGATGTGGTAGAGCGTGGTGCACTCGGCGACGTCCTGGATGGTGTCGAGGATGTCGTCCATGGCGTTGATGAGGCTGTGGATCTCGTCGCGGTCGAGGGGGGTGATGAAGCTCTTGTGGGCCTGGGCGACGGTCTCGTGGGTGATCTTGTCGGCGGCCTGCTCGATGGTTTCGATGGCGGCGATGTGCTGCTCGGCCCCGGCGAGGTCATCCATCAGGGCGACCAGTTGATGGGCGCCGAGGACGATCTGCTCGGCGTGCTCGTTGAAGAGTTCAAAAAAACGGCCCTCTTGGGGCATCAGGCGTCCAAACATGGCGTCGAGTGTTACACAGTGATGTACGTAACGTTACATTTTACCAGAGCACCCTTTCCCGTGTGGCGCGTTCCATGGGCGTCGCCGGGGTCCAGTCGGAGCGGGGCGTGCCGTAAACACCAAAGTGGGCAAAATCTGTCAGGCACCGTCGCCGCAGATACGCAGGCAGCCGGGAGGGGTAAATGCCGTTGGGTGGATTGACACTGTCGGAGCTGATCGGGGCCCTGAGCCACGCCCTCGACATCACGGAAGGCCAGGCCGAGGGCCATTGCGTGCGCTGCTGCTGGATAGGCATGCACGTGGGGCGCGCGATGGGGCTCCCCGACGAGACCCTGTGGGAGCTTTACTACACGCTGCTGCTGAAGGACCTGGGCTGCAGCAGCAACGCGGCCCGGATCTGCGAGCTCTATCTCACCGACGACCTGTCGTTCAAGCACGACTTCAAGACCGTGAATGGCAGCCTGCCCAAGGTGCTGAAGTTCGTCATCGGCCATACCGGGCTGGGGGCCAGCCTCACCGAACGCTTCAAGGCGCTCGCCCACATCATGCAGCACGGCGACGAGCTCGCCCAGGAGCTGATCCACACCCGCTGCACGCGGGGCGCCGACATCGCGCGGCAGCTACGCTTCGGCGACGGGGTGGCGGCCGGGATCCACAGCCTCGACGAACACTGGAACGGTGGCGGCAGGCCCGCGCAGCTCAAGGGCGAGGCTATCCCGGTGCTGTCGCGGATCGCCCTGCTGGCCCAGGTGGTGGATGTGTTCAATGTCTCGGATGGCGTGGATGCGGCCTGCTGGGAGGTCGAAGACCGCTGCGGCAGCTGGTTCGACCCGGCGGTGGTGTCGGCCTTCCGACGCTGCGCCGCCGACCCGGCCTTCTGGGAGCAGCTCTCGGCCCCCGGGCTGGAGGCGGCCGTATTTGCCCTGGAGCCCGGGCGCTTCGTGGTGCCCCTGGACGAGGACTACCTCGACGAGATCGCGACGGCCTTCGGCCAGGTGGTGGACGCCAAGAGCCCTTACACGGCCGGGCACAGTTCCCGGGTCGCGCTCTACACCGACGGGATCGCTGCCGAGCTGGGGCTCAGCCTGCCCCGGCGGCGCTGGCTGCGGCGTGCGGCGCTGCTCCACGACATGGGCAAGCTGGGCGTCAGCAATGCGGTGCTCGACAAGCCGGGCAAGCTCGACGAGGACGAATGGGCGGCCGTGAAGCGCCATGCCCAATACACCGAATCCATCCTGTCCCGCATCGACGCCTTTGGCGAGCTGGCCCAGGTGGCCGGCGCCCACCACGAGCGCCTCGATGGCCGGGGCTATCCCCGCGGCCTGCAGGCGGCGGAAATCAGCCTCGAGACGCGGATCATCACCACCGCCGACATCTTCGATGCGATCACCGCCGAGCGGCCCTACCGGGGCGCAGTGCCGGTGGCCAAGACCCTGGCGATCATGCGTGAAGAAGTGGACAAGGCCATCGATGCCCGCTGCCTGGCTGCCCTTGAGCGGATCGTCGATGGCCTGGGCCTGGCCTGAGCCGGGCAGGGAGCCCGCTCAGGGCTTGGGCTTGCGGGTCTTGAAGCCGCCCGGCTTGTCGAAGCCACCTTCCTTGCGGAAGGGCTTCTTGGGCGGCGCGCCACGGCCACCGCGCTCGCGGCTGGCCTCCTCGGGGCTGGCGAGGCGGATGTTCAGGGGCTGCTGGCGCACCCGGGCGCGGCGCAGGATCTGGAGGACGTCATTGGACAAATCGGCCGGCAGCTCGACGGTGCTGTAATCCTCGAAGAGGTTGATCTGGCCGATGAAGCGGCTCTCGATGCCAGCCTCGTTGGCGATGGCACCGACGATGTCCTTGGGGCTCGCCATGTGCTCGCGACCCACGTCGATGCGGTAGCGGGCGAGGCGGCCTTCGGCGTAGTCGCGGCGACGCTCCAGGATCTCGCTGCGGTTGTCCCGCGGCTCGCGGGCCGGGCGCTCGGGCTTGCCGGCGCCGGCGGCGAGCTGGGCGATGTCGGGCTTGCCGGTGTCGGGCATCTGCAGCGGCCTGTCTTTTTGCGCCAGGAAGGCCAGTGCGGCGGCGATCGTGTGGACGTCGGCGTCGTGCTTTTCTTCGATGGCGGCGACCACATCGAGGAAGAAGGTGAGGTCTTCGGACTCGAGGACTTCGGACACCTGCTGGCGGAAGGCGGCGACCCGCTTGTCGGCCACGGCTTCACGGCTGGGCAGCTTGAGGGGCTCGATGGGCTGCTTGGTGGCGCGCTCGATCTGGCGCAGCAGGTGGCTCTCGCGGGGCGCGACGAAGAGGATCGCGTTGCCATTGCGGCCGGCCCGGCCGGTGCGGCCAATGCGGTGCACGTAGGCTTCGGTGTCGTAGGGGATGTCGTAATTGATGACGTGGCTGACGCGGGGCACGTCGATGCCGCGGGCGGCCACGTCGGTGGCGACGACGATGTCGAGGGTTTCGTTCTTGAGCTGCTCGATGACCCGCTCGCGGAGCTGCTGGGTCATGTCGCCATTGAGGCAGGCGGCGGCGTAGCCGCGGGCCTCGAGCTTCTCGGCGAGCTCGACGGTGGCGGTCTTGGTGCGCACGAAGACGATGGCGGCATCGAAGTCGTCCTCGACCTCGAGGATGCGGGTGAGGGCGTCGAGCTTGTGCGGGCCGGCAATCTGCAGGAAGCGCTGCTTGATGGTCGACACGGTGGCCGTGGCGGCCTTGATCTTGACCTCCTTCGGGTCGCGCAGATAGCGGTGGGCGACGCGACGGATGGCGTCCGGCATGGTCGCCGAGAACAGCGCGGTCTGGCGCGCGGAAGGCGTGTGCTCGAGGATCCATTCGACGTCGTCGATGAAACCCATGCGCAGCATTTCGTCGGCCTCGTCGAGGATCAAGGTGGTCAGGCCGTCGAGGTTGAGGCTCTTGCGCTCGAGGTGGTCCATGACGCGACCGGGGGTGCCGACCACCACGTGGGCGCCGCGCTGGAGCTGGCGCAGCTGGACGACCATGCTCTGGCCGCCGTAGATCGGCAGCACGTGGAAGCCGGGCATCTTGCTGGCGTAGCGCTGGAAGGCCTCGGCCACCTGGATGGCGAGTTCGCGGGTGGGGGTGAGGACGAGCACCTGCGGGTTGCGCTGGTGGATGTCGACCTGGTCGAGGGCGGGCAGGGCGAAGGCGGCGGTCTTGCCGGTGCCGGTCTGGGCTTCGCCCAGGATGTCGTGGCCGGCGAGGAGGTGCGGGATGCAGGCTGCCTGAATGGGCGACGGGGTCTCGTAGCCGATCTCGGCGAGGGCGGCCAGAATGGGGGCCTGGAGATCGAGCTGGTCGAAGCGTTCGATGGTTGCGGTCATGGGTGCGGAGCGCGGGCCGGGTGAAGGGTGAAGCGGTCTTGGGCCCGGGAGAAGAGGCGGCTTCAAATAATCGTTAATTTTACCGGAAGCGCGCCTTGCCGTCCCGCCGGCCGGCTTACGGGCGTTTGACGACCGCCGCGTCCTGGCCGAAAAGAACCCTTCTGGCGGCATCGTCCATCACCGGGGCCGGGTTGATCTGCGCTGCGAGGGCGTAGGCCCGGGCGGTGGCCGGACGGGCGGCGATGGCCTCGAACCAGCGCTTGAGGTGGGGGAAGTGATCGAGGTTCTGGCGCTGCTTGTCGTGGGGCACGATCCACGGGTAGCAGGCCATGTCAGCGATCGAGTAATCGGCGCCGGCGATGAAGGGGCGGTCGGCGAGGCGCTTGTCGAGCACCGAGTAGAGACGGGCGGTCTCCTTGACATAGCGTTCGATGGCGTAGGGCACGACTTCGGGGGCGTACTGGGTGAAGTGGTGGTTCTGCCCGGCCATCGGCCCGAGCCCGCCCATCTGCCAGAACAGCCACTGCAGGGTGTCGATGCGCTGCCGCGGCTCTGCCGAGAGAAAACGGCCTGTCTTTTCAGCGAGATAGAGCAGGATCGCACCGGACTCGAATACCGGAATCGGCTCGCCACCGCCAGCGGGCGCAGTGTCGACGATGGCCGGGATGCGGTTGTTGGGGGCGATTTTCAGGAAGTCGGGCTGGAACTGCTCGCCCTTGCCGATGTTGATCGGCACGATGCGATAGGGCAGGCCCGTTTCTTCAAGGAAAAGGGTGATCTTGTGGCCGTTGGGGGTGGTCCAGTAGTAGAGGTCGATCATGGTTGTCCCGTGACATTCAGGCAGAAGGGCGGCGCTCGGCGGCCAGCACCCAGGCCGGGTCGAGACTGCCGAGGGGCAGCAGGGCGTCGGGCGGAATCCGCCCGGCGAGCTGGAGTTGCAGGTAACGCATGCACGAGACCCGCAGGAAGGAGGTGAAGTTCATCGCCTCGTCGAGCCGCCCGCTGCTCTCGAGTTCGTCGTGGAGGCGGCCGAGGAGCTGCGGGACGCTCAGCCCGTCACGCGCGCCGATCTCCTCGAGCACCCGCCAGAAGAGGTTCTCGAGACGCAGGCTGGTGGCCACGCCTCGCAGGCGGATCGAGCGGCTGCGACTGGCGTAAAGCTTGGGGTCGGCGTCGATGAAGATCTGGCACATCGCGATGGCTCCTGAAACGGGGACGCCCCCGATAACGCCATTGTAGGTGCACTCGGGGGCGTCGCAGCCCGGGGGATGGCTCAGTGGGTGATCCGTGTGCCCAGCAAGGCGAGGAACTGGGCGAGCCAGGCCGGATGGGCCGGCCACGCCGGGGCGGACACCAGGTTGCCCTCGGTGATGGCCTGGTCCACCGGGATGTCGGCGTAGACGCCGCCCGCCAGCTCGACCTCCGGCTGGCAGGCCGGGTAGGCGGCGCAGGTGCGCCCTTCGAGCACCCGGGCACCGGCCAGCAGCTGGGCACCGTGACAGACCGCCGCCACCGGCTTGCCCGTCTCGAAGAAGTGCCGCACGGCCTGCAGCACCGCGGGGTTCAGGCGCAGGTATTCGGGGCCGCGGCCGCCGGGGATCACCAGGGCGTCGTAGTTTTCCGCGCGGATGTCGTCGAAGCTGGCGTTGAGGGTGAAGTTGTGGCCGCGCTTTTCGGTGTAGGTCTGATCACCTTCGAAATCGTGGATTGCCGTGGCGATGCTGTCGCCGGCCTTCTTGCCGGGGCACACCGCATGCACGGTGTGACCCACCGCGAGGAGTGCCTGGAAGGGCACCATGGTTTCGTAGTCTTCACAGAAATCGCCGCAGATCATCAGGATCTTCTTTGCCATGCCGGTCTCCTTGAGGGTGAGGGTCGGGGGAACAACATGGCAAGTCTGGCGGGCGCCGGGCGCCTGCGGGTGGTAGCCGGTTACCGCGCCGGGCGGCTCTCAGGCCTGCTCGGCACGCACGGCGTCGGCCCAGCAGTTGGGCGTTTCGAACAGGCGCACCCGCTCGAGGCGCAGGTGGTTGCCGTAGATGTCGCGATAGGCCGGGTCGAGGATGCGGAAGGCCTCGGCGGCGAGATTCTCGGCGGTGGGCACCACGTCGAGGATCACCGTCTTGTGGCCGGGCATGCTCTGCAGGAAGGCGACCACCGCGGTGTCGCCCCGGTAGGCGAGGAAGGCGTGGTCCCAGACATCGACAACCTGCTGCTTGGCGATGGCCTTGACGTCTCCGAAGTCCATCACCATGCCGTTCACCGGCGAGCCGTCGCGCCGGATGGTCTCGCCGGAGAGCGTGATTTCCAGCGCGTAGCGGTGGCCATGGAGGTGGCGGCACTGGCTGGCGTGGTCGGGAATGCGGTGGCCCGCGTCGAATTCCAGGCGGCGTGTGATACGCATGGGAACACCGGATAAGGAAAAAAGAACCGATATTATACGCAGCCTCGTTTCAACGCCCGGACCCGC
>JAEUNU010000019.1 GCA_016789125.1 Zoogloea sp.
CAACCGCGACGTCACCCGCGAAGATTTCGCCCGCCTGTTCGCGCCCGGCGGCCTGATGGACGACTTCTTTCAGAAGAACCTCGCGCCCTACGTCGATACCTCCACGCGGCCGTGGAGCTTCAAGAAAGTGCAGGAACAATCGCTTGGCGGTCCGGGCAATCTCGCCCAATTCCAGCGTGCGGCGACGATTCGCGACGTGTTCTTCCGCAGCGGCGGCTCGGTGCGGCTCGACTTCAAACCCATCGACATGGACCCGGCGATCACCCAGTTCACCCTCGACGTGGACGGCCAGCTGGTCAAATATGCCCACGGCCCGCAGGTGCCGCAATCCATCCAGTGGCCGGGCAGCAAGGGCGGCGTGTCGGCGCGCATCCAGATCACCCCGCCGGGCCCCGGCGGCACCTCGGGCCAGACCACCGAGGGCGCCTGGGCACTGTTCCGCCTGTTCGACAAGGCGCGGGTCGAGGGTCTCGGTGCCCCCGAGAAGTTCAAGGTCACTTTCGAGGTCGAAGGCCGCCAGGCCAGCTTCGAGGTCACCGCCAGCAGCGTGCAAAACCCCTTCCGCCTGCGCGAACTCGCCGAGTTCCGCTGCCCCGGCGGGCTGTAGGGGGCGACCATGCAAGCCCCCGCCGGCTGGTACGGCAAGCTGCCCATCCTCGGCGACTTCACCCGGCGGCACCTGCCGCCGGCCTTCATCGACCCGTGGGATGACTGGCTGCAGGCCGGCATCGCCGGAAGCCGCGCGGCCCTCGGCGGCGCCTGGCTCGACCACTATCTCACCGCCCACGTGTGGCATTTCGTGCTGATGCCCGGCGTGCTCGGCCCCCAGGCCTGGGCCGGCGTGTGCAGCCCGTCGGTCGACCGGGTCGGGCGCTACTTCCCCTTCACGCTGGCGGCGCCCCTCGCGCCTGGCGGCACGCCGACGGCTGTCGGCGAGTGGCTCATCGGGCTCGAAGACATCGCCCGCCTGGGCCTGCAGCTCGAACACGACACCACCCCGCTCGAAAACGCCCTCGAAGCGCTAGGCCCGCCCCCCGGCGACGCCCATTGCACCCGGCCGCTGCAAGGCCTCGCCGAATGCCTGGCCCGCCGCGACGAGGCGATCACCCTGCCCTGCGCCGGCCAGGGCCAGCCCGGCGGCAGCCTGCAGGCCCTGGCCACCGCCAGCCTGCTCACCCAGCTCGCCGGCTATTCGGTGTGGTGGTGCTACGACCTTGAGCGCCGCAGCGGCGGCTTCGCGCACCGGAGCTTGCCGGACGCATCGTTTATGGTGAAGATGATCACCTATTCGCCCACCGACTGAGGCCCCGCGCGGCTGCCCGACAAGTGTCCGACTCCGACAACAACAAGACCATCGTGCTCGGGGGTGCCGCGGCGGCACCGGCCAGCCCGCCGCCCGTGCCGCCGCGGGGTGGCGGCTCCGACGTGGCCCTGCCGCCGGGCACGCGCCTGTCGGAGTTCGAGATCGTCGACCTGGTCGGCCAGGGCGGCTTCGGCATCGTTTACCTCGCCGACGACCACTCGCTGCAGCGCCGGGTCGCGATCAAGGAGTACATGCCCTCGTCGCTGGCCACCCGGGGCCGCGACGCCTCGGTGATCGTCCGCTCGGCGCGCCACGAGGACACCTTCCAGGTCGGCCTGCGCAGCTTCGTCAACGAAGCCCGCCTGCTCGCCCAGTTCGACCACCCGGCCCTGCTCAAGGTTTACCGCTTCTGGGAGGCCAACGGCACCGCCTACATGGCGATGCCCTACTACGCCGGCAAGACGCTCAAGCAGGTGCTAAAGGAGCGCATCGGGCAGCCCCCCGACGAGGCCTGGATCCGCAAGATCCTCTCGCCGGTGATGGACGCCCTCGAGCTGATGCACCACGAGAACTGCTTCCACCGCGACGTGGCCCCCGACAACATCATGCTGCTGCGCGACGACCGCCCGGTGCTGCTCGACTTCGGCGCCGCCCGGCGGGTCATCAGCGACATGACCCAGGCCCTCACGGTGATCCTCAAGCCCGGCTACGCACCCATCGAACAGTACGCCGAGATGCCCGGCATCAAGCAGGGCCCCTGGACCGACATCTACGCGCTGGGCGCCGTCGTGTATTTCGTCATCACCGGCCGCACCCCACCCCCGGCGGTCGGGCGGATGATGCAGGACTCCTACGAGCCCCTCGCCAGCCTCGCCGCCGGGCGCTACTCGGCGCGTTTTCTTGAGGGCATCGATACCTGCCTGCGGGTGAAGGGCGATGAGCGCCCCCAGACCATCGCCGAAATGCGCGCCCTGCTGGGCCCGGGCGAGGCCGCCGCGACGCTCTACGTGCCACCGGAAAGCGCCGCCCCGGAAACCCGCAGCCCGGCGCCAGCGGAAAGCACCACGACCGAGCTCGGCACCCAGATCCGCACCACCGCCTACATCCCCGTCACCCGCCCGGCGGAACCCGCCCCCCAGGCCCCCGCCCCGAGCGCTCCGCCCACCACTCCGGCCAAGGCGCCACCGCCCGCCGCGGGCACAGCCCAGGCGCCCTCCCGGATGCCGCTCTACGTCGGCGGGCTGGCCGCCGTCGTCGCCATTGCCGCGGGCGTTTACGTGTCACAGCAAAAGGACGCTCCCCCGGCGCCGTCCACCGCGAAAGTCGAACCGCCACCGACTGTGCCGTCGCCCGCCCCCGCCACGCCGACCTTGGCACCGCTCGAAGCCGCGCCCCGGCACGAACCCCAAGCCCTCGGCCAGGCCCTGGCCGCCGTGGTGGCCGGCTCCGACAGCGCCTTTTCGCTCAAGGTGGACAAAATCCGCACGCCGCTCACCATCGGCCGCGACGCCCTCAGCTTCAGCCTCAGCAGCCAGCGCAGCGGCCTGCTTTACGTGCTGCTGTGGGACAAGGCCTCGGGCAGGCTGGCACAGATCTTCCCCAACGACCTCGACCGCCAGAACAAGGTGGTCGCTGGCAAGCCCTTCAACTTCCCCCGCCCCGACTGGGCCTACGAGGCCGACCCGCCCCAGGGCGACTGGGAGGTGCTCACCCTCGTCTCGGAATCCCCGCGGGACTTCACCCTGCTCGGCCTCACCGCCCACCAGGCCGGTGACAGCCTGCCCCAAGCCAGCGTCGAGGCCGCCCTCGGCCAGGCCGGCGGCGGCACCGCCCTGGCCGGCGAGGCGCGCTGCCCCGATGGCGGAGCCTGCCCGGCGGCCTACGCAGCAGCCCGTTTCACCGTCGCTGAAGCGGCGCCAGCCGCCGAACGCAAGCCTCCTGCCGCCAAGGCCAGCCCCCCGCGGGAGCCCCGCAGCCAGCCCAAGGACGACAACACCGAAGCCGACCGCAAGTATGTCGAGGATCTCAACAAGACCCTCGACCGCATGCTCAAGGAAAAGTAGCCGGCCCAGGTGCCGGCCCGGCCCTTACACCGAAACCCGGTTCGGGTTGCGGGCCTCGATGGTCACCCGCTGGACATTGACCGGCACCCGCGGGTCGCTCAGCACCCGGCGGCGTACCACACCCTTGCCCACCTCCTCGGTGAGCACCTGGCTATCCACCTGGGTTGCCCGGGCACCCTTGCCCGGCGCGGTGACGATGTTCATCTCGACCTCCTCCTCCCGCTCGCGGGCCAGCTTGCGGGCGTAGTCGTTGAGCTTCTGCATCGCCGCCTTGCCCTCGGGCTTGTCTACCTGGCTCAGGGGGATGTCCACCGAAAACGTCTTGAAGGCGCGCACCGTCTCGGTCTTGCCGGTCTGCTTGTCGGTCACCTGCACCGGTTGGGTCTGCACCGGCGTCGCCTTGGCGCCGCTCACCTTGACGGCCTCGTCGGCGGTGGCCTGGGCCTCCTGGATCTCCGAGCTGCGCGCCCGCTGGTAGCCGATCAGCCCGCCCACCACCGCGCCGGCGATGCAGGCGGTGCCGGCGTCGTTCTTGGTGAGCTTGGCCAGCGCCGCGCCGGCCGCACAGCCCACCGCCGCGCCGATGCCGGCACTGGTGGTCTTGTCGTCCATGTTGGCGCAACCGTTGACAGCCAGCGCCACCGCCACCAGGGCGGCGGGGAGGCGCATTGCAGCAAGTTTTTTCATGATGGCCATCCTTTCAGTCGGATACAGCGGGGTCGTGCCCCCGGGCCGGGAGGATGACGGTCGTCTCCTCGGCCAGCCTCACACATACCGCAGTGTAGTTGTCGTTCTCGGCCGGCGCCCGCTGGCGGATGGCGTCGCCCATGCGGGCCAGCCACTCCTCCGGGCTGGCGGCTTCGTCGAGGAGGCGCTCCATCTCGGGCTCCTCGACGTACTCCCACCAGCCGTCGGTGCACATCAGGAACACATCGCCCGGCTGCAGCACCAGGGGCTCGGCCGACACCGACAGGGCGATCGACTCCTTGGCGCCGATCGCCGAGGTGAGCAGGCTACGCTTGGGGTGGGTGCGGATCATCGAAACACTGCCGAAGCCCGCGTCGATCATGTTCTGCACCAGGCTGTGGTCCCGCGTCTGGTAGGCCAGGTGGCCGCGGCGGAAGAGGTAGATTCGCGAATCGCCCACATGCCCCCACACGGCCAGGCCCCGGCGGGGGTCGATCAGCAGGGCCACCGCAGTGGCGTGCATGTCGTCGGCGGTGTCGCCGTTGGTCTTTTCGGTGACGACCATCTCGTTGGCCGCCTGGAGCAGGGCCACCGCCTCGTCGGGGGCGACCACCGGATGGGCTGCGAAGCGCCGCAGCACAGTGCTCACCACCAGCCGCGAGGCGACGTCGCCGCTGCCGTGCCCGCCGGCACCGTCGGACACCACCCAGCAGCAACCCTCGTCCGAAGTCCAGTAGCCGCAGGCGTCCTCGTTGCGGCTGCGACCGCCCTGTTCCGACACATAACAGGTGTGTACATCGAGCATGGGCACCTCGCAGCGGCATTCACCGCCGGCAATGGGTGATCAACGGTCGGGTTCGCGCTCGGCTTGAAGGCGTTCCACCTGCTCCTCGTAGGCGCGCAGGAACTCGCGGCCGAAGAGGGCATGGAAATCGTCCTCGGCCTCCTGGGAGATCTCACCATACATCTGCTCGAAGAGATCCCACAAGCGGGCCTTGCGGCTGCCCGGCAGCAGGTTGTCGAGCAGGCTGCGAGCCACCACCCGCTGTTCGAGCGCCGCCGGCTCGAAGCGTTTCAGCACGCCCGCCAGCGCCGCCCGCATGCCGGCCATGAAGCCGAACTGGTGGGCGCGCAGGTCGTCGTAGGCGTCGCGCATGGCCTCCTTGGGCGGCATGAAGCCGCGCCCCTGGGGCGCCAGCAATTGGCTGAGGGCGAAGCCCACGTCGGGCGAGAACTTGAGCGGGTTATTGCCCTTGCTGACGATCATCGTCACCTCGGCGCGCACCTCGCGCTTGGTGAGCGCGCGGGCGGTGAGGAGCTCGAGGGTACCCTGGGTGGCCTCGCGCAGCATCACGCCGATCTGTTCCATCAGCTCGGGGTTGAGCCCGGCCGGCAGGCGCACCGGCACCCCCAGCCCGCGCAGGAAGGCCTCCATCAACACGTCGTGGCCAGCCGGCGCGGCAAGGGGCGATTCCGGCGCGGCCGCCTCGACACGCTCGGCGCTGAGCTCGACCCGCGCGGCGGGGGCCGGTGGAGCCTCGGCTGCTGCGGCCGGCACGCTGGCGGCGGGCGGCGCCTTGTCCCACGAGAAGACCATGGCGCCAGGCGCGGCCGGCGCGGCATCGTCGGCACGCGGCCCGGCGGGGCGCGGGGCGACGACCTGGGTGAGCTCCGCCCCGGCCGGGATCTCGGCGCGCGGGGGCGTGAAGGCCTGGTTGAGCAG
>JAEUNU010000089.1 GCA_016789125.1 Zoogloea sp.
CGTCCGCCCGCAACTTCTCCGACCGCTTCAAGGCCCAGCTCGAATGCGTACTGGCGGGCCGTCAGCCGACGCCCCCCCGAGCCCCTCACCTGCCCCACCTGCGACGCGCCGCTGCCGGCCGGCACCGACGAGTGCCCCACCTGCGCCCGCGAGATCCACACCCCGCCGTCCACCTGGACGCTGCTGCGCCTGTGGCGCTTCGCCAGGCCCTACAAGGGCCAGCTGCTGGCCGGCTTCATCCTCACGCTGCTGTCCACCGGCGCCACCCTGGTGCCGCCCTACCTCACCATGCCGCTGATGGACGAGGTGCTGATCCCCTTCCAGAATGGCGTGCCCATCGATCAGCATAAGGTCATGATGCTGCTCGGCGGCCTGTTCGGCGCCGCGCTGGTGGCGTGGAGCCTGGGCTGGGCCAAGACCTACATATTGGCGCTGGCCAGCGAACGCATCGGCGCCGACCTGCGCATCACCACCTATGAGCACCTGCAGGGCCTGTCCCTCGAATACTTCGGCGGAAAGCGCACCGGCGACCTGATGTCGCGGATCGGCGCCGAGACCGACCGGATCACCCTGTTCCTGTCGCTGCAGCTGCTCGACTTCGCCACCGACGTGCTGATGATCACCATGACGGCGGCGATCCTGATTTCCATCAACCCGTGGCTGGCTCTGGTCACGCTGGTGCCGCTGCCCTTCATCGCGTGGCTGATCCACGCCGTGCGCGACCGCCTCCGCTACGGCTTCGAGCAGGTCGACCGGGTGTGGTCCGAGGTCACCAGCGTGCTCGCCGACACCATCCCCGGCATCCGCGTGGTCAAGGCCTTTGCGCAAGAGAAACGCGAGGTCAACCGCTTTCGCGACGCCAACCTGCGCAACCTGCAGGTGAACGACCGGGTCAACCGCATCTGGTCGGTGTTCTCGCCCACCGTCACGCTGGCCACCGAGGTCGGGCTACTCATCGTGTGGGGCTTCGGCATCTGGCTGGTGGCGGGCAAGTCGATCACCGTGGGCGTGCTCACGGCCTTCCTCACCTACATCTCGCGCTTCTACACCCGGCTGGACTCCATGAGCCGCATCGTGTCCTTCACCCAGAAGGCCGCCGCCGGCGCCAAGCGCATCTTCGACATCCTCGACCACGTCTCCAGCGTCCCCGAGCCGGCCAAGCCCCAGCACCTGCCCCCGGTCACCGGCGCCATCGAATGCCGCAAGGTCGGCTTCCGCCACGGCAACCGCACCATCCTGAAGGGCGTCGACCTCAACATCAAGGCCGGCGAAATGATCGGCCTGGTGGGCCACTCGGGCTCCGGCAAGAGCACCCTGGTCAACCTCATCTGCCGCTTCTACGACGTGACCGACGGCTCGATCCGCATCGAGGGCGTCGACGTGCGCGCGGTGCCGGTGTCCGAATACCGCCGCAACATCGGCCTGGTGCTCCAGGAACCCTTCCTGTTCTTCGGCACCATCGCCGAGAACATCGCCTACGGCAAGCCCGACGCCAGCCGCGAGGAGATCGTCGCCGCGGCCCGTGCGGCCCACGCCCACGACTTCATCATGCGCCTGCCCCACGGCTACGACTCGCTGGTGGGCGAGCGCGGCCAGGCGCTTTCGGGCGGCGAGCGCCAGCGCATCAGCATTGCCCGCGCGCTGCTCATCGACCCGCGCATCCTGATCCTCGACGAGGCCACCTCGGCGGTCGATACCGAGACCGAGATGGAGATCCAGGCCGCGCTCGAGAACCTCATCCGTGGCCGCACCACCATCGCCATCGCCCACCGCCTGTCCACGCTGCGCAAGGCCGACCGGCTGGTCGTCCTCGACCGCGGCCAGATCGTCGAGATCGGCAACCACGAGGCCCTGATGGAAAAGCAGGGCGCCTACTTCCGCCTCTACGAAGCCCAGTCGCGCAAGCTCGACGACGGCGACCCCAAGGAACAGCCGCGCGTCCCGCTGCACCGCGAACACGCCAACGCCTGAGCACCACGCCATGTCCCAAGCCGCCATCAAGCTCGAACACAACGCCTTCGGCCAGCTCGTCCTCATCGATTCCGACGGCACCGCCCACCCGGTCACGCCGGTGCGCTCCTTCCCCATCGCCGCGCCCACCGAGGGCATCGGCCTCGTCAGCCCCGACGGCGACGAGCTGGCCTGGGTCGAGCGCATCGAGGGCCTGTCGCCCGAATCCCGCCAGGCCCTCGAGGACGACCTCGCCGGCCGCGAGTTCATGCCGGTGATCCAGCGCATCCGCAGCGTCTCCAGCTTCGCGACGCCCAGCACCTGGGAGATCGACACCGACCGTGGCCCCACCACGATGGTGCTGAAGGGCGAGGAGGACATCCGCCGCCTCGTCCGCCCGGCCCTGCTGATCGCCGACAGCCGCGGCATCAATTTCCTGATCCGTGACCGCTACGCCCTCGACCCGGTGAGCCGAAAGATGCTCGACCGCTTCCTGTAAGCCCCCGCCGCCCGTCGACAGCCCGGGCAGGCGGACAGACCTCAGTCACCGCCACAACCCCCTCCGCCATCACCACCCCCATCGGACCCATCGCTGCCATCGGCGCCGTCGCCACCACAGCCCGACGCGCCGCCACAACCAAAGTCCGACGCGCAGAACGAATCCGCGCCCCCTGCCGTGCCATCCTTGCGGGCGCAGTCCAGGTCGTAGCGGAAGCCGTCGGGAATCGCCAGCAAGGCATCGATGGCGAACAGCCGCGGCAGCCGGTCGGGATGCTTCGGGTCGATCCCCTCGTGGCGGCAGGCGTGCAGCCAGGTCATGCGCAGCCCCTGCCGGGCCACCTCGCCGGAAGCCATGTGCTCGGCCGGCGTGTGGTGCAGGAAACGCCCGATCACCGCGCTGCAGAAGGCCTGGTAGCCACGGGTGAACAGGATGAACTCATGCCAGGCCACATCCACCGCCTGGCTCGGCATCGCCACCATCTGCCGCCCGGCAGACTGGGCGATGCGGAAGTAGTCGCGCAGGCCGGCCATCACCATGGCCACCTGCTGCTCGTCCAGATGGGGGTAAGTCTGCCTCACCTTCCGTGCAAGCCCCGGCGGAAAGGCAAAGCGCTGCAGCCGCTCGGCGCGCCTTTTACTCATCAGGCGCCGCCCGCCCTTGAAGACGAACGTCAGCAGCACGGCAGTCAAGGCCATCGCCGCAGCCAGGCCGACGCCAGATTCGGAAAACGCGAGCAGCAGGCCGATGACGGCAAGCGCGACAAAGGAAATGGCGATCAGGGGCACATCGGTCCTTCTTCCGGGAGAGCCCGGCCCTCTTGCGCGACGGCGTACAGGGCGCGCCCGCCGCAGGCGGGAGTCTCCCACAGGAGCCCGCCACCCCGAAACACCTTCAAAAACGCGTCGACCACACGCCCTTGAGCAGATAGCGCTCCGGAGTCTCCTTGAAGCCCTGCCCGATGCCGAGGTGAAGCGCGCCCAGGGCGGTTTCGAACTCCGCCACCAGATAAACCGTCCGGTCGCCCGCCCCCGGTCGCAGGCGATTCACCCTGCCCCCGTCGGTGTAGGCCTCGACGCCCCAGGCCAGCCGCTCCCCGGCCTTATGGAGAGCTTTCAGGTCGATGTTGAGATCGGGTGAGCGCTCGGCGCCCGAACGGCCCCAGCCCCAGATAAGGTGCGGGTTGGCTGTGAGCCGGAAACGCTCGGCGTCGTAGCCGACGATGCCGCGAAACTCGGCGCTGCGCGGCTCGTTCACATAGCGGCTGGCGTTGATGTCGTACTCGGCATTGAAGCCGTAGAACCACTGCCCCGCATCGCGGATGTGCTTCAGGCGGAACATGATCGCCGAGCCGCCCCAGGCCCCATTGTTGGAGTTCGGGCCGTCCACACCACTGCGCATCACCGGCAGATGCAGCCCCGCCTCCCACCCCGGCCCGAGCCCGGTGGCAAACTCGGCCATCAGGTAGGTCAGGCGATGCACCGGCCACACCCGCTCGTCGGCCGTCCGGCGGCCCTTGAGGGTGGTGTTGGCATGGAGGGTGGCGACCAGCTCGCCCCGCCCGGCGAGATCGGCCTCGTGGACCATGATCTCCGGGTCGGCCCACGCCAGGCCCGGGAGACAACACAGCAGAAGACGGCAACGGCGCAGCAGTCCAGACATCATCACTCCCAGATCGGTCCACTAATGATATTCATTCTCATATCAACAGCCTTGATCGAGCGCAAGTCTGGCTGACCGGCTGAAGCAAATCATCGCCACGCCACCTCTCCGAAAGGGTGCAGCACCCCACTGCCGATGGGCCGGGCAAACGCCGACTGGACGCACAAAAGCAAGAAAGGGACTGCATTTCTGCAGTCCCTTTCTTGCTTGTCTGGCGCGCCCGGCAGGATTCGAACCCACGACCCCTTGGTTCGTAGCCAAGTACTCTATCCAACTGAGCTACGGGCGCATTAACCCAACACATCGACCGAAGAACCGCCGGCAGACACCGGCAATCTCGGCTGGAAGCAAGCGCCCCGAAAGAAGCGATTGCTGTAAAACTGGCGCGCCCGGCAGGATTCGAACCCACGACCCCTTGGTTCGTAGCCAAGTACTCTATCCAACTGAGCTACGGGCGCACACACACAAACTTCTCGGCAAGTGCTTTGACGGCAGATGCCACCAAGACTTGCTTAATCAACACTCACCACTCGCTGAACCCACTCGAAAGTGGCTCCGGCTAAAACTGGCGCGCCCGGCAGGATTCGAACCCACGACCCCTTGGTTCGTAGCCAAGTACTCTATCCAACTGAGCTACGGGCGCGTTGAAGAGCCGAGATTATACATGCGCTCGCAGAAATTGGAAGCCCTTTGGTGCATTTCGATGTTTTTCTCCGTTGAGCCCTGATTTCTCCATGGACAGACGACCAATAAGTCTCTTTGCTGCACCGCACAAAATCGCTACAATAAAATCTCGAGATTTTTAAAACCCGTTCCACAAGCCGTATCGAGGAGAGTTCTGATGGGCACCCAAGCCGGCAATCGCCTGCACAAGATAGTCATCGTCGGCGGAGGAGCCGGCGGCCTCGAGCTCGCCACCCGCCTGGGCGACACCCTGGGCCGCCGTGGCAAGGCCGACATCACCCTGATCGACCGCAGCCGCACGCACATCTGGAAACCCAAGCTCCACGAGATCGCCGCGGGCAGCATGGACATCGGCGACCACGAGGTGGGCTACCTGGCGCAGGCGCACTGGCACCACTTCCACTTCCGCATCGGCGAGATGACCGGCCTCGACCGGGCGAAGCGCCTGGTCCATGTGGCACCCTTCGTCGATGCCGACGGCCAGGAGGTCACCCCCGCCCGCTCCTTCCCCTACGACACCCTGATCATCTCGGTGGGTAGCCAGAGCAACGACTTCGGCACGCCGGGCGTGCGCAACAACGCGATGAAGCTCGAAACCCCGGCCGACGCACGGCGCTTTCATGTACGCATGGTAAACGCCTGCGTACGCGCCCACGCCCAGGGTACGCCGCTACGGCCGGAGCAGCTGCATGTGGCGATCATCGGCGCCGGCGCAACGGGCGTAGAGCTGGCCGCCGAGCTGCACCACACCACCCGCGAGGTGGTGGCCTACGGCCTCGACCGGGTCGACGCCGACAAGGACATCAAGCTGTCGGTGATCGAAGCCGCGCCCCGCGTGCTGCCGGCCCTGCCCGAGCGGCTGTCGAGCTCGACCGAAAAGCTGCTGCGCTCCCTCGGCATCGACGTGCATACCAACGCCCGGGTGGCCGAGGTGTTGCCCGGTGGCGTGCGCCTCGCCGACGGACGGCTGCTGCCGGCCGAGCTGGTGGTGTGGGCCGCCGGGGTGAAGGGCCCCGAGTTCCTGACCCGCCTGGATGGCCTCGAGACCAACCGGATCAACCAGCTCCTCGTCCGCCAGACCCTGCAGACGACGCTGGACGACGACATCTTCGCGCTGGGCGACTGCGCCGCCTGCCCGTGGCCCGAGAAGAACGGCTTCGTGCCGCCCCGTGCCCAGGCCGCCCACCAGCAGGCTACGCACCTCCTCCGGCAGATCCGCCGCCGCCTCGAAGGCAAGCCGCTGCAGGACTATCGCTACAAGGATTTCGGCTCGCTGGTGTCGCTGGGCGAGTTCAGCACGGTCGGCAACATGATGGGCGGGCTGGCAAAGGGCGACCTGTTCATCGAAGGGCGCTTCGCCAGGCTGATGTACACCTCGCTCTACAAGATGCACGAGCTGGCCCTGCACGGCTGGGTCAAGGTGGCCCTGGGCACTCTGGCGCGCATGATCACCCGGCGCACCGAACCCCATGTGAAGCTGCACTGACAATGCGCCGCCGATACGCCTGCCGGGTGATTGCGGCCCGCAGCGCCAGTACACCCGCACCGGAACGCCGATGAAAACCATCCGCATCCTCGACACCGACCTGGAGCTCGCGCGCCTTGGCCGCCACCATCTCGAGGCGGGCGCCGTCTTGAAGGCCTGGCACCAGATCTGGCTGAGCCTGAGCTTCCGCGCCTGGAACATCGAGGAATATCTTCCCGCCATCCCCTGCCCGGTGCTGGCGCTGCAAGGCGAGGACGACGAAGACGGCAGCCTCGACCAGATCGAGCGCATCGCCCGACAGTCGAGGGACGTGGAACTCGTCAAGCGGGCCGAGTGGGGTCAGTCGCCCCACAAGGACCGGCCGTCGGCGGTGCTCGAGGCCGTGTCCGGCTTAGTCGCGCGTGTCATCGACGGCCGGCAGTGAGCGCACGGGGCAGGATCAGAAGATGAGCCACCAGTCGGCGTCGGACTCGGTCACGTCCGAAACCTCCTCGGCGGCGTTGATGGCCTCGCGGGCCTGGAACAGGCGATCGACGATCGAGAAGAAAGCATCCACCACCCGCGGGTCGAACTGCTGGCCGCGCCGCTCGCGGATCATCTCGAGGATCTGCGCGTCGTGGTGCGCCTTGCGGTAGCAGCGGTCGATCGACAGCGTGTCGAAGAAATCGGCCAGGGCCACGATACGCCCCGACAGCGGGATCAGCTCACCGACCAGGCCCTGGGGGTAGCCGGCACCGCTGAAATGCTCGTGGTGCGCCATCGACACTTCGGCCGCCAGCTGCAGCACCGGCGCCTCGGAACCGGCCAGGATGCTGGCGCCGATCCGCGGGTGCTCGCGCATCAGGCGCCACTCGTCGGAGGTCAGCGGCCCCGACTTGCGCAGGATGCTCTCGTGGATGCCGATCTTGCCGATATCGTGCATCTGGGCGGCCTTGTAAAGGATCTCGCAGTACTCGGGCGGGCAACCCATGGCCTCGGCGATCATTGCCGAGAAGGCGCCGACCCGCTGCATGTGGGCGCCGGTCTCGCCATCCTTGTGCTCGGCGGCCCGGGCGAGGCGGAACAAGGTCTCCTGGTGGGCCTGCTCGAGGGCCCGGAAAGCCTCGTCGCGCTGTTTGCGCACGTCCTGCAGCTCACCCATCAGGCGATTGAGCTGAGCCCGGGCCGCAGCGGCCTCGCGCCCCTCCCCCACCACACCGTCCGCGGATGCCCTGTCGGCTCGGCCGAGGGACGTGTCGGACCTTGCATGGGTTGAAGGATCGACTGCGCCGGTCTTGCTGTTCATGATGTGCTCCTCGTTGAGGCCGTTCCGCCCGCCGTGGCCCTGTGCCCGGGCGCTCCAGGGCGCCTCGCGCCACGCCGGGAGACCCGGATGACCACGGACAGCTTATCAAGCCTGTCTTGAACACATTCTAGTGATATTCTCATTTTTGATGTTTCACGAAACGTCAAAGAGAATGTAGGGAAATTGCCTATCCGAAGCGGCATCGTGCGCTCCTTCACGCTGCAGGGGGGCCGTGTCCGCCGGGCAGCCGCGCGGGCATGAAAAAGGCGACCCGCAGGTCGCCTTCCTTGCCCGGCCAGGCCGTCGGGCTGGCCGATACATGCGCGGAAGCCGCTTCAGTTCACGGCGTCCTTCAGCTTGGAACCGGCGGAGAACTTCGGCTGCTTGGAGGCAGCGATCTGGATCTCCGCGCCGGTCTGCGGGTTGCGCCCGACGCGCGCAGCGCGCTCGCCCACGGAGAAGGTGCCAAAACCAACGAGAGTCACGCTCTCACCCTTGGCCAGGGCTTCGGAGATGATCTCCATCACGCCGTCCACGGCACGGCCGGCATCAGCCTTGGTCAGACCACTCTTGCCCGCCAGCGCTTCGATCAGTTCAGTCTTGTTCATAGCTCGTCTTGTGTAGATGAAAGAAATGGGTGGATACAGGAGCCTCAACAGGTGACGCCCGGTGCCGCCGCTGCGCACCACACCACCCGCGCCCGATAGCTTACCCTGCCCGTCCCCGGCTGTGGCACGAAATTGGAGCTTTTCGCCCCATTCTGGCCGTGCAGCAATGCACGAAGCTGATATTTCAAATGGATGCCAGCTCGCGCAGACGCTCCAGCGCCTCTTCGATTCGCTCGACCGCGACCACCCGCATGCCGGGGATGTCGTGCTTCGGCGCGTTGGCCTTGGGTACCAGCGCCACGCTGAAACCGAGCTTGGCGGATTCCTTGAGGCGCTCCTGGCCCCGCGGCGCCGGACGGATCTCGCCGGCCAGGCCGACCTCGCCGAACACCACCAGCTCGCGCGGCAGCGGCCGGTTGGTGAGGGACGAGACGATCGCCAGCAGCACCGCCAGGTCGGCCGCCGGCTCGGCGATCTTGACACCGCCCACCGCGTTCACGAACACGTCCTGGTCGAAGCACACCACCCCCGCGTGGCGATGCAGCACCGCCAGCAGCATCGCCAGCCGGTTCTGCTCGAGGCCCACCGACAGGCGGCGCGGGCTGGGGCTGTGGGCGCTGTCGACGAGGGCCTGGATCTCGACCAGCAGCGGCCGGGTGCCCTCCTGGGTGACCAGCACGCAGGAGCCCGACACCTGCTGCCCGTGCTGCGACAGGAAGATCGCCGACGGGTTGGAGACGCCCTTCAGCCCTTTTTCGGTCATCGCGAAGACGCCGAGCTCATTCACCGCGCCGAAGCGGTTCTTGAAGGCCCGCACCAGGCGGAAGCTGGAGTGGGTGTCGCCCTCGAAGTAGAGCACCGTGTCGACGATGTGCTCGAGCACCCGCGGGCCGGCCAGGGTGCCGTCCTTGGTGACGTGGCCGACCATGATCAGCGTGGTGCCGCCCTGCTTGGCGAAGCGCGTGAGCTGGGCCGCGCATTCGCGCACCTGGGCCACCGAGCCGGGCGCCGAGCCGAGGGTTTCGGAATAAACAGTCTGGATCGAGTCGACCACCGCCACGTCGGGCTTCAGGTCGCGCAGGGTGGCGAGGATGCGCTCGAGGTTGATCTCGGGCAGCAGCTGCAGGCCGCGGGCATCGAGCTGCAGGCGCGAGGCCCGCAGTGCCACCTGCTCGGCCGACTCCTCGCCGCTCACATACAGCGCCTTGAGGCTGCCGGAGAGCAGCGCCAGCGCCTGCAGCAGCAAGGTTGACTTGCCGATGCCCGGGTCGCCGCCGATCAGCACCACGCCGCCGGGCACCAGCCCGCCGCCGAGCACCCGGTCGAACTCGTCGATGCCGGTGGGCACGCGGGAGGTTTCCCGCGGGCGGATGTCGGCCAGGGTCTGCAGGCGCCCGCTGTCGCCGGCCAGCGCGGAGAAGCGCTTGGCCACCGGCGCCTCGGGCTCGACCACCGATTCGACGAGGGTGTTCCAGGCCTGGCAATGGGGGCACTGGCCCTGCCAGCGGGGCGACTTGCCGCCGCACTCGGAGCAGACGTGAACGGTCTTCGGCTTGGCCATCAGGCGCCCGCGCCCCGCACCGACACCGGCACCCGGGGCGCCAGCGCACAGAAGAGCTCATAGCTGATGGTGCCCGCCGCGGCGGCCACCTCGTCGGCGGCGAGGCCATCGCCCCACAGGGTTACGGGCGTGCCGACGCCGGCCTCGGGCAGGTGGGAGAGGTCGCAGGCCAGCATGTCCATCGACACCCGGCCCAGCGTGCGGGTACGCCGCCCGCCCACCAAAATAGGCGTGCCGGTGGGCGCGTGACGCGGGTAGCCGTCAGCGTAGCCGCAGGCCACCACGCCGACCCGGGTCGGGCCGTCGGCGACGAAGGTGCCGCCATAGCCGACCCGCTCGCCGGTGGAGATCTCCTGGACGCCGATGATCTCGCTGGAAAGCGTCATCACCGGGCGCAGGCCGAGGGCCTCGGCGCTCTGCAGGTCGGGCATCGGCGAGCCGCCGTAGAGCATGATCCCC
The DNA here is from genome assembly GCA_016789125.1 of Zoogloea sp. GTDB lineage: Bacteria > Pseudomonadota > Gammaproteobacteria > Burkholderiales > Rhodocyclaceae > Zoogloea. Next base: position 10,195 of record JAEUNU010000089.1, read on the forward strand.
GGCCGCGCCAGCTGCCCCGCCGCCTCCGGAAAGCGCAGCAGCGCCGCCGAGTTGGCCAGGCTCACCGGGTAGTCGAGCCCTGCGCTGATGCGCCGGAAGGTGGCCAGCTGGCCGGCCACGCCCACCTCGTCGTCGGCGTGGGCGAAGTGGGTCATCAGCGTGATGCCGCGCACCGCCGGCAGAGCCCGCAGGCGGGCCAGGGCCGGGGCGAAGGTGTCGGCGGTGAAGCCGAGGCGGTTCATGCCGGTGTTGATCTTGACGAGCACGTCGATGGGCCCGGCCAGGGTGGCACGCTCCAGCATGCCGAGCTGGGCGTCGCTGTGGATGGCCGGGGTGAGGCCGAGGGCCTGCACTTCGGCCAGGTCGGCCGGCTCGAAGAAGCCTTCGAGCAGCGCGATCGGCGCGGTGATGCCTGCCTCGCGCAGGGCCCGCGCCTCGGCCAGGTCGAGGAGCGCGAAGCCGTCGGCCACGCCGCCGAGGGCCTGGATCGCCCTCCCGATGCCGTGGCCGTAGGCGTTGGCCTTGACGACCGCCAGCGCCCGGGCGCTGCCGGCCTTGTGACGGGCGAGAAGATAGTTGTGGCGCAGGGCCTCGAGGTCGATGGAGGCGCGGATGGGACGGGGCATGGCGAGACCTGGAACTAGGGGTTTCTGTCGGCCGACAGGCGGGCGATCTCTTCGATGACGAAGTCGGCGAAGGTGTTGACGAGACGGGAGCGGAACTTGTCCTTGAGGACGATGACTTCGAGGGGAGTATATAGCGGCGGGTCGAGGGAGACGCCCACCAGCGTGCCGGCACGGATCTCGTTGAGGATCGCCGCGCGGGAGGCGATGGCGTAGCCGAAGCCGTGGGCCACCAGGTGCTTGACGGTGTCGAGGCTGCCCAGCTCGGCCGCCACCTCGAGCTCTTCGGGGGTGACGCCGGCCGCCGCGAAGAACTGGTCCACCAGCTCGCGGATCGCGTTGCCCGGCTCGCGGTGGAGCAGCGGCAGCGCGGCCAGCTGCTCGGCCTTCACCGACTTTTCGCCCGCCAGCGGGTGGCCCGGCGGGACGATCAGCAGCAGGTCGTCACGCCCGGCCTCGCGGCGTTCGAGGGTCGGCTGGTCGGTGACGATCTCGATGAGGCCCACGTCGAGGTTGCGGTCCATCACCCGGTTCTCGATCAGCTGGGAGTTGCCCACCGAAACCCGCGGCACCACCCGCGGGTAGCGCCGCTTGAAGCCTTCGATCAGCCAGGGCAGCCAGTAGGCGCCGATGGTGGTGCTGACGCCCAGCAGCAGCACCCCCGACAGCTCGTCGGTGAGCTCGGAGACACGCAGCTCCATTTCTTCGGACAAGCCGAGAATGCGCTCCGCGTAGGCCATCACCAGCTCACCGGCGGCGGTGAGGGTGACCCGCCCGTGGCCCCGGTCGAACAGGCGGGTGTTGAACTCTTCTTCCAGCTGCTTGACCTGGAAGGTCACCGCGGGCTGGGTCATGAACAGAGCCTCCGCAGCCCGCGTGAAGGAGCCGTGGCGTGCAACCGCGTGGAAAACCTGAAGGCGACGATCGGCCATGGATCATAAACGTGACTTATGGATGGCTATATTGGAGCACAACATTGATCCAGTCGCCAGAAGCGTGCAGGGCCTTCGTGGTATAAAGCGCGGTCCGTCAAATTCACCGAGCTTCCGTTCGCCCGCGATGCCTTTCGGTTTCTACATGATCATGGCCGCGCAGTTCTTTTCTGCGCTCGCCGACAATGCCCTGCTGATTGCATCCATCTACATGCTGCGGGAGATGCAGGCGCCGCAGGAATACGAGCCGCTCCTGAAGCTCTTCTTCACGGTTTCCTACGTGGCGCTGGCCGCCTTTGTCGGCGCCTTCGCCGACTCGATGCCCAAGTGGCGGGTGATGCTGATCAGCAACACCATCAAGATCGGCGGCTGCTCGCTGATGTTCTTCGGGGTGCACCCGCTGGCCGCCTACGCGGTGGTCGGCCTCGGCGCGGCGGCCTATTCGCCGGCCAAGTACGGCATCCTCACCGAATACCTGCCGTCGCGCCTGCTGGTGGTCGCCAACGGCTGGATCGAAGGGCTCACGGTGGGCGCCATCATCCTGGGCACCCTGGTGGGCGGCGTGCTCATCAAGCCGGACATCGCCGGAACCCTGCTGTCCCTCAACCTGCCCTACATCGACACCGTGCCCGAGATCGCCCTGTGCGTGATCGGCGCGCTGTATGTCATTGCGGCCCTGTTCAACCTCAAGGTGCCCGACACCGGGGTCGACCATAAGGCGCTCAAGTCGAACCCGCTGTACCTCATCCACGACTTCAACCACTGCCTCAAGCTGCTGTGGCGGGACAAGCTGGGCCAGATCTCCCTCGCCACCACCACGCTGTTCTGGGGCGCAGGCGCGACGCTGCAGTTCATCGTTATCAAGTGGGCCGAGCAGGCCCTCCAGCTCGACCTCTCCAAGGCCTCGATGCTCCAGGGCGTGGTGGCGGTGGGGGTGGCCATCGGCGCCGTGCTGGCCGCCCGGATGGTGTCGATGCGCTCGGCGGTGCGGGTGATCCCGCTGGGCATCGCGATGGGCATCATCGTCAACGTGATGATCTTCGTCACCGACATGCCCGTCGCGATGGGCCTGATGGTGCTGATCGGCGCCCTTTCAGGCTTCTTCGTGGTGCCCATGAACGCGCTGCTGCAGCACCGCGGCCACATCCTGATGGGCGCCGGGCACTCCATCGCGGTGCAGAACTTCAACGAGAACCTGTCCATCCTGGTGATGACCGGGCTATACGCCTTCCTGATCCGCTCCGGCTTCTCGATCAACACCGTAGTGGTGGCCTTCGGCCTCTTCGTGGCCGGCACCATGTACCTCGTCAAGCTGCGCCACGAGGCCAACCAGCGTCAGTTCGACTCGGTAGCCCAGCTCGAAGACGTCCGCCACTAAACCCCTTGCCGGCCTTCACGGCCGGCGCACCGCCATTTTTCAGGGCCTCCCGAAGGCCTCATCAAGCGAACCCGACACGACCCATGCACGCCATCATCGAGCCCACCGCCAGCGATCTCCACTGCCACCTGAGCGGCGCCCCCGGCAGCCTGCACCTCGACCGCGCCGACGCCCTCGCCCGGCTCCAGGCCTGGGGCGAGCGCTGCGCCAAGGCCGTCGAGGCCAATGACGACGACGCGCTCCTCGCCATCGGCCGCGAGCTCCACGCCTGGCTCGACAGCTCCGCCTGGATCAGCCAATGGGCCCGTGACGAAGCCGTGCAGCGCCTCGAGATCCGCGCCGCCGAGCCCACCGAGCCCCTCGCCGCCGCGCTGCTGGCCTGCCCGTGGGAGTTCCTCGCCGACGAGCAGGGCTTCATCGCCGCCGGCCGGGCCACGCCGCTCCACATCATCCGCGTCCGCGGCGAAGCCTCGGCCGACGACATCGAAGCCGCCGCCCGCGCCGTCGCCCGGCGCGCCGAGGCTGACACCATCGCCGCTGGCGGCAGCCTCGACGAGGCCCTCGAGATCCTGCGCGGCGAGGTGCTGAGCGTCTTCGAGCGCCTCGACGACAGCCGCGAGAAGGCCATCACCCAGGGCCGCATCGCCGACGTGCTCCTCGCCACCGGCCAGCTCGACGAAGCCATGGCCCTGCAGGAGGAGCGCCTGCCGGTGGTCACCGCCCTCGGCGACCAGGAAGGCCTGGCCCACATCCGCTATTCCATGGCCAACATCCGCATCGCCCGCGGCGAACACGAAAGCGGCAAGCTGCAGCAGATCTACGAAGAGCTCACCGAAGCCTTCCAGATCAGCTGCCAGCAAGGCCACGCCGACGCCATCGGCGGCATCGGCCTCCTGCTGGTGCAGGTGCTGGCGATGGGTGGCCTGCGCGACGAGGCCGTCGAAACCCTCGACACCACCGAAGACGCCTTTACCACCCTGCGCGACCTCGAGGGCCTGGCCCAGGTCAAGCAGCTGCGCCAGATGCTCGACGCCTGACGGGGCCAGCCCGCATCAGCCCAGCCGGGTGTGGATGCGGACTTCCCCGGTGAGCAGGCGGTGCATCGGGCAGCGGGTGGCAATGCGCAGCAGCTCGGCCCGCTGCGCCTCGTCCAGCTCACCTTCCAGCACCAGCCGTAGCGCGATGTCGGTGCCCGCCGCGGGCTTGCCCTCCGGGTTGAGCGCCAGCTCCACCCGGAGGCCGGCCAAGGGCCATTCCTTGCGCGTGGCCACCATCTTCAGCGTGATCGCCGTGCACGCCGCGAGGCTGCCCAACAGCAGCCGGTCCGGCGCCGGCCCCACATTGGCGCCGCCCAGGTCGGCCGGCTCGTCGGCATTCCAGACATGCCCGAGATCGTCGGACAGGCTCACGAGATAAGGGGCATCCCGCAGGACGGCGGTGACGGTGGCGGTTCCTGACATGTTTTCTCCCACTGGATGAATGTTTCCGGCCGCGCCGGGCCAACGGACCGCCCCGCGCACAAACGCCGGAGTGTGCCCCAAAGCGGCAGGCCCGGCGAGCAGTGCCGGCATGCGCCCAGCCCGTGCGTCGTGTCCCGCCCCGTCTTTCGCCGGCTGAAAACACTTTTCAAACCCGGCCGGGGTAAGCCCACCGCGCTCCATCCCGCCTCCACCCACGACATCTCCTTATCCCCGCGTCCGCCCGGCTCCGCGCGTCGAGGCCCATCCAGCTGCCGCCGATCACGTGTCCGGTGCGATTCGGCCGGTCTCCTTGTTGACGCTCCCGCGATCTGATCGTATATTGCTAATAATTCGCATTTGCGTTTAAGCAGCATCAGCCCCACCAAAGGCAGCTCCGGCACGGATCGCCGCCCCGGGGCGTGTGCTCGGCGCAAAGCCCCAGCCAGCCAGCGCCGCCCCACGGCATGTCGCAAGCCAGCCAGGAAACCGCCTTTCTGGAGATCGACATGACCGCCGCCCTTTCGTCACAGGGCCTTGCCGCGCCGGCCCTGCCCGCGCCCTTCCTGGCCCTCTCGCGGCCGAGCCCCACCGAGCCGGTGCGCCGCAACCTGGCCGGCGTCGGCGTCGCCGTGCTGCTCCATGGGGCACTTCTGGCGGCCATCGTCAGCGCCATCGGCGAAGTACGCGAGCCCGTGGCGCCGCCCCAGCCCTACATGACGGTGAGCCTCGTCACGCCGCCGGCCGAAACGCCGGAACCCCAGCCCCGCCCGCAAGCCCAGCCGGTGAAACCCAGGGAAACCCGGCCCGTCGTGCAGCCCCAGGCGACGCCCTCCCCCACCAAGAAGCTGGCCGAGCAGCCGACGCTCACCTCCGCCGCCACGGCCACCAACGCCGCCGAAAGCACGGCGGAGGCCGCGGCGCCCCCCGCTCCGCCCACCCCGGCCTCCGCCGCGCCGGCGCGGGAAGCGCCGGTGGCCGTGGTACCGCCCCGCTTCGACGCCGCCTATCTCTCCAACCCGGCCCCCGTCTATCCCAGCGCTTCGAAGCGCATGGGCGAGGAAGGCCGCGTGCTGCTGCGCGTGCAGGTGGGCGCCGACGGCCGCCCGACCGACGTGAGCATCGCCAGAAGCAGCGGCTTCTCCCGCCTCGACGACGTCGCCCGGGAGACCGTGCTGCGCAGCTGGCGCTTCGTGCCCGCCCGCCAGGGCGACCAGGCCGTGGCCGGCGCCGTCAAGGTGCCCATCGATTTCACCCTCAGCAACACCTAAGGAAGCCTCCCATGAACGAATCCACCTTCAGCCTTGCCCAGATCTGGGCCCAGGGCGACGCCGTCTCCCACGCCGTGGCCATCATGCTCATCCTCATGTCGCTGGCCTCCTGGTCGGTGATCTTCGTGAAGGCCTGGAGCCTCGTGCAGCTGCGCCGCATGAGCGGCGGCGCCAAGCAGTTCTGGCACGCCACCAGCTTCGAGGCCGGCATGGCGGCCCTGGCCCCGGCCGCCGACAACCCCTTCCGCAATCTGGCCGAGCGCGGCACCGAGGCCGTCAGCCACCACAGCAACCACCGGGACGAGCTGCACGGCGTGCTGGGCCTCAACGACTGGCTCACCAGCACCCTGCGCCAGTCCATCGACGACACCACCGGCCGCCTGCAGTCGGGCCTGTCGATCCTCGCCTCGGTGGGCAGCACGGCGCCCTTCATCGGCCTCTTCGGCACCGTGTGGGGCATCTACCACGCGCTGATCGGCATTGGCGCCGCCGGCCAGGCGACCCTCGACAAGGTCGCCGGCCCGGTGGGTGAATCGCTGGTGATGACCGCCGGCGGCCTGGCGGTGGCGATCCCGGCGGTGCTCGGCTACAACGCCCTGGTGCGCGGCAACAAGGAGATCCTGGCCAGCCTCAAGCACTTCGCCCACGACCTGCACGCCTACCTCGTCACCGGCGGCCGCGTGAAGAAGAACGCCCCCGCCAACGTCCATCCCCTCCCCCGCAAGGAAGCACAATGAGCTTCGGAAACAGCAGCCTCGACGATGACGGCGAGGTGATGTCGGAGATCAACATGACGCCCCTGGTGGACGTGATGCTGGTCCTCCTGATCATCTTCATCATCACCGTGCCGGTGATCAACCACGCGGTCAAGCTCGACCTCCCCAAGGCCAGCAGCCAGGCCGAGGAGCTCAAGCCCGAAAAGATCAACCTGTCGATCAAGGCCGACGGCGGCCTGGGCTGGAACGGTGAGAGCGTGGCCGAGGAAAGCCTCGAAGCCCGCCTCGAAGCCGCCGCCGCCCGGCAGCCCCAGCCCGAGCTGCACCTGCAGGTCGACAAGCGCGCCGAATACGACCACGTGGCGCGGCTGCTCTCGTCGGCCAGCCGCCACGGGCTCGGCAAGGTGGCCTTCGTGACGGAGCCGGCCAAGTAAGGCAGGCCGCCTGCCCGAGCCGGACCCGAAAAAAACGGCAACGATGAGGCCCATCGTTGCCGTTTTTCTTTGGCACGCGGCTGGCAGCAGCCTGCCCCCTAAGAGCTTGCCCTTGAACAAGAGGCCGACGCCGGGCCATTTACGGACAAGCTCTAAGCCTCGGCTTCGGCCTCTGCCCCCACAGAGCGGGCGCCGGACCACACCGACACCCGGTTGCGGCCGGTCTTCTTGGATTCATAGAGGGCGTTGTCGGCCTGGTCGATGAGCTCGGGCGCGTCCTTGGCGCCCAGCTTGATCGAGGCAACCCCGAAGCTGGAGGTGATGCGCAGCCCGGGGATGTCGCGCACCGCCGCGCCGGCCTGGGTCTCGATGCTGTGGCGCAGCCGCTCGGCCACTTCGGCGGCCTGCTCCTGGGTGGAGCCGGGCAGGATGAAGCAGAACTCCTCGCCGCCGTAGCGGCACAGCAGGTCGCCCTCGCGCAGGCCGGCGCCCATGCACTTGGCCACCGACTTGATGACGAGGTCGCCCACCGCATGGCCGTAGCGGTCGTTGAAGGACTTGAAGTGGTCAATGTCGCCCATGATGCAGCACACCTCGCCGCCCTCGGCCAGCAGCCTGGCGTAGAGCGGGTCGACGGTGTCGAAGAAGGCGCGGCGGTTAAGGCAGCCGGTCATCGGGTCGCGGGTGGCGAGGCGGTGCAGCTCCTCGTTCTGGCGGCGGATCTCGTCCTTCGAGGCCTCGAGCTCGGTGAGGGTCACCAGCAACTGGTCGTTGATGCGGTGCAGGATCGTCACGTCCGAGAAGTTGACCAGACAGCCGCGCAGCCGCCCCTGCCCGTCCTGGATCGGCGAGCAGCCAACGATGGCGCGCAGCGGCTCGTCCTCGCCGGGCCGGGTGATCTCGAAGGTCTCGCCGCTCAGGGCGCTGCGGGAGGCCATCGCCCGCGCCCACGGGTAGTCGTCGGGCGAGCCGTGGAATCCGCTGATCAGCCACTGCAGCGAATTGACCGCGGTGCCGGTGGCGAGCTCCCGGGCGTCCGGGTGGAAGCTGCGGAAGGCGTTGTTGGCCAGCATCACCCGGCCCCGCTCGTCGAGCACCATCACGCCCTCGGCGAGGGTGTCGAAGGCCGTACGCACCCGGTCGGGCACCACCTTGGCCGGGTCGAGGTATTCGAGCACCCGTCGGAGGTAAAGGTAAAACGCGCCGAAGGCCAGCAGGCCGATCACCCCCAGCACCACGAAGGGTGGATAGGTCAGCCACTCGACGAGGGACTCGGGCAGCACCGGGCGGAACACCAGCTCGACCTCGCCCCAGGCCTTGCCCTCGGAGAGCACCGGCACCCGCACCTGGGTGAGCGTCGATGAGCCGTCCTCGGGCGGGTGCCAGTGCTGCAGGTGGTCGCCCACCTGCACCAGCAGGGTGCCGGAGCCCTGACGGACGGCGACCGAGCGCAGGTCGTGGTTGCGCTCCAGCACTTCGAGCAGGGTGTGCTGGATGGCCGACATGTCGCCAGCCTGGAGCTGCGCCGTGGCCTGCACCGCCAGGCTCTCGCTGAGTTGCTGGCGCACCTCGCGGGCGAGCGCCGAGCGGTCGGGCAGCAGGCCGAACACCAGATCCACCGCCATCAGCAGCGAGATCAGCAGCCCGACCAGGCCGAGCGCGATGCGCGCCACGGGGCTCAACCTCAAGGAAGGCAAGTTCACGAGCGTACCTCCCCGCTCTTTGCGTCGAACACGTCGGCAATCCCCATTTCGTCCTGTACCGCCCGATCATCCATAACGCCGGCCCAATCGCGGTCGTCTTCGTCTTCGGGGCCGAGCACCATCAGCGGGTCGAAGCTGCGCCAGGCCGGCACCGACACCAGCAGGCTGGCCACCAGCGCCCCGGCCCGGGTGGCCCACCACACGGCACCGACCGACAGCGCGACCCCGGTGAGCTCGATGGCCTGCAGTACGACCCGCACATCCACCTCACCGTCCTTGTCCTGCAGGGCTTCCTTCAGATTGCCCTCGGCAATCCGCAGGCTGGCCGACGAGCTGGTGGTGGCGCTCAGGCTGTCGCTGCGGAGCATGAAATCCATCAGGGGGCCATCGAGCCCTCCGCCCAGGGTCAGACGGATCGGCTCGCGATCCAGGCGGAGCGCCCCGCCCACCGCCTGGCTCCGTGTCCGCGAGGCGGAGCCGGTGTCGGAGTTGCCGGCAGCATCCTGGCCGAGCACCCCTGGCTCGACGCCGGGCGACGCCGGGGTGGCGGCAGCGGCCTCCGGTGCGGCCGGACGGCTGGAAGTGGCGGGCGACTTGGTGGGTTTCTCTGCCTCCACCGGCTTCGTCACCACCGGCGTGACGACCGTCACCGGCGGTGCCGGCGGGGTGACGGCGGGGCCTGCCGGCGTGGCCGGCGCGCTCACCTGGAGGGTGATGGTGGCGGTGACCGGGTCGCTGCCCGCCTGGCCATCGCTGGCCTGCAGCACGACGACCGGCGCCACGTTTGCCGCGTCATGGACGAACACCACGCGCCCAGCCACCAGGTCGGCCTGGGAGAACACGGCGATCACCTGGCCCGGGCTGCCGAGGAACTCGAAATGCCCTGCGCTGGCGGTGTCGACGGTGTAGCGAAGGCTGGCAAGGGCCGAATCCACGTCCGACACCGCAACCGCGGCGGTGCCGAGAACTACGCTCATCCCGGCCGGCAGCTCGAAGGCCACGCGGCTGATCGAGGGCGCGTCGTTGACCGCAGCCACGTCGATGCTCAGGGTGTGGGTGCCCGCCTCGGTGTCGATGCCGCCATCCGCAAGCCCGCCGTCGTCGCGCACGCGGAAGACCAGCGCGGCGTAGTCGCTGCCGTTGGCGTCGGGAGCCGGCTGGAAGACCAGCAGCCCGGCGGCGATCTGGCTTGCCGCCACCCACTCGCCGGCGCCGACGGCCCGGCCGGCCAGCTGCAGCACGCCCTGCCCGGGCAGGGCGACGATCTGCACCGCCGCCAGGCCATTGGCCGGGTTGTCCAGGTCGTCACGGAAGCCAAAATCAGCGAGCGTGAAGCGGTGCTGGCCGTCCTCCGCCAGGCCGATGCGCCCGTCGCTGCCCTGGGGCATCTCGTTGCGGTTGTCCACCGTGATCGACAGGGTCTGGCTTGCGGTGGCCAGGCCGTCGGAAACCTGGACGATGAGCTCGTAGAGGTTGTCCCGGTCGGCATCGGCAGGCGCGTCGTGGTCGGGCGCCGCGATGAAGCGCAGTTCGCCGCTGACGGCATCGACGGAGAACAGGGCCTGATCGGCTCCACCGACGATGCTGTAGGCCAGGGCCTGGGCGGGACGGTCCACGTCGGTGGCGACGAGGGTGGTGACCGCCGGGCTGTTCTCGGCGATGTTGAGCGCGACGCCGGCACCGCCGACCATCACCGGCGCGTCGTTGACCGGGGCGACCACGATGGTGGCGACCGCCGTCACGCGCTCGCCGTCGGCGTCGGTCAGTGCGTAGGTGAAGCTGTCCGTGCCGTGGAAGTCGGGGTCGGGGGTATAGCGGAAGCTGCCGTCGCCGGCCAGCACGAGGCTGCCGTGGCCCGGCCCGGCGACCAGGCTCCAGATGTTGCCGCCGTCGCCGCTCGGGCTGTCGTTAGCGGCCACGGAGCCTATGAGCGGGGAGTCCTCGGCCACGCCCACCACATCATCGGTGGCCTGGGGCAGGTCGTTGACGGGCGTCACGGTGACGCTGACCGTCGCCGCCGCGGTGCCCCCCTGCCCGTCGGAGACGAGGTAGCTGAAGCTGTCGGCCCCGTGGAAGTTGGCGTCGGGGGTGTAGAGAATGGCACCGCCCGCGACACTGACGCTGCCGTGGGCGCCCTGGGTGACGGAGAGCACCGTGAGCGCATTGCCCTCCAGGTCGATGTCGTTGGCGGTGGCGTCGATGGAAATCGGGGTGTCTTCCGCCGTGCTCGCCGTGTCGGCGACGGCGGTGGGGGCGTCGTTGGTGCCGTTGATCGTGATGGTGACCGTGGCGCTCCCGCCGTCGCTGGTGGCGACAGTGAAACTGTCACTCACCACCTGACCGGCGTTGAGCTGATTCAGGGCGCTGCTGGTGGTGTAGGTCCACGCGCCGGCGGCGTCGATGCTGAAGCGGCCGTAGGTGCCGGCAGTATCGGCCTGGGCGACGACCGTCGCGTCCGTGGTGTCGGCGTCGGTGAGGCTCAGCGTGCCGCCAGTGTTCTGCACCGCATCGGTTTCGGTGAGCGAT
>JAEUNU010000161.1 GCA_016789125.1 Zoogloea sp.
ATCCGCGGCGTGCCGATCCCCAACCTGGGCTTCGTCACCCTGTGGACCGACATCACCGAGCAGCGCCGCTACGAACAGCTCATCGAGAGCCAGAACGCCGAGCTCGAGAACCGCGTGCGCGCCCGCACCGCCGAGCTCGAGGCCGCCAAGACCCGCCTCGACAACCTCGCCGGCCAGCTCACCCGCAGCGAGCAGCGCATGCGCCGCATCCTCGACACCATCCCGGCGATGATCGCCTACGTCGATGCCGGCGAGCGCTACCGCTTCGCCAACCGCGGCTACGCCGCCTGGTTCGGCCTCGACCAGCAGAGCATCGTCGACAAGACCATCCTCGAAGTCGTCGGCCCCGAGGCCTACGCCCAGGTCCGGCCGCGGCTCGAGCAGGCCTACGCCGGCGAACAGGTGAGCTACGAATACTCCCGCAGCAACGCCAGCGGGCAGCTGGTGCATGCCCGCAGCGCAGTCGTCCCCGAAGCCTCCGAAGCCGGCGGCGTGCAGGGCTTCTTCGTGCTTTCCATCGACATCACCGAACAGAAGGCCAGCCAGGCCGTGCTGATCCAGGCCCAGAAGATGGAAGCCGTCGGCCAGCTCACCGGCGGCCTCGCCCACGACTTCAACAACCTGCTCACCATCATCACCGGCAACCTGGCCGCCCTGAAGGACAAGCTCCCCGCCCACCAGGGTTTCGAGGACTACCTCGACCCGGCCCTGTCGGCCGCCCGCCGCGGCACCGAGCTGATCCGCCGCCTGCTCACCTTCTCGCGCCAGCAGCCGCTCGCCCCCTGCCCCGTCGAGGTGGGCGCCCTGGTGCACGACATGACGCCGCTGCTGGCGCGCTCCCTCACCGAGCGCATCAGCATGCAGCTCGACCTGCCCACCGAGAAGCTCTACGCCCTGGTCGACCCGCACCAGCTCGAGAACGCCCTCCTCAACCTCGCCATCAACGCCCGCGACGCGATGCCCGACGGCGGCAGCCTCGGCATCGGCGTGGCCCGCCGCCACGTCTCGCCGAGCCTGGCCCTGCTGGTCGAGGTGCCGCCCGGCGACTACGTGCAGTTCGACGTCTCCGACAGCGGCGGCGGCATCCCCCCCGAGATCCTGTCGCGGGTCTTCGAGCCCTTCTTCACCACCAAGAGCTTCGGCACCGGCAGCGGGCTGGGGCTGTCGATGGTGTATGGCTTCATCCGCCAGTCGGGCGGCAACATCCGCATCCTCAGCACCCCGGGCAAGGGAACCAACGTGCGCTTCATCCTGCCGATGACCGACGCCCGCCCGGCCCCCCCGGCCCCCGTCGCCGAAGCGCCGCCGGCCACCGCCAACGGCAGCCGCCTGGTGCTGCTGGTCGAGGACGAACCCGAGGTGCGCAAGGTCATCCGCCTGCAGCTCACCGAGCTCGGCTACCCGGTGCTCGAAGCCGCCAACGGCCTCGAAGCCAAGGCCATGCTCGAAGCCGTCGAGGACATCGCCATCCTCGTCTCCGACACCGTGATGCCCGGCCTCGGCGGCCGCGAGCTGGCCGCCTTCGCCCACAGCCTGCGGCCGGCGCTGCCGATCCTGCTGATCACCGGCTACGCCATCGGCCCGGCCCCCGCCGGCACCCCCGACGTGCCGACCCTGCGCAAGCCCTTCGACCGCGCCGCCCTTGGCGCCGCCCTCGCCGCCTTCAACCCACCCGCCGATCCGGAGAGCCCTTGCCCATGAACACGCCCGACAAGGACAGCCCCCTCGTCTTCATCGTCGAGGACGAGCCCGACATCGCCCGCCTGATCGCCACCAGCCTGGCCGAATACGGCTTCCGCAGCGAGACCTTCGGCACCGGCCGGGCCCTGCTCGCCCGCGCCCGCAAGGTGCAGCCCGAGCTGGCCATCCTCGACCTCGGCCTGCCCGACATGGACGGCCTGCAGGTGCTGCGCCTGCTGCAGGAGCAACACCCCTGCGCGGCCCTCATCCTCACCGGCCGCGACGGCCTCACCGACCGCGTGCTGGGCCTCGAGCTGGGGGCCGACGACTACCTCGTCAAGCCCTTCGAGCCCCGCGAGCTCGTCGCCCGGGTGCGCTCCATCCTGCGCCGCTACCAGAAGGCCGCCGCCAGCGAGCCCGACGCCCACGGCGGCGCCCGCTTCGCCGGCTGGCACTTCGACATCGGCCGGCTCACCCTCACCTCCGACGACGGGCGCGAGGTCAGCCTCTCGGCCGCCGAGGCCGCGCTGCTGCAGAGCCTGCTCAAGCGCCCCAACAAGATCCTCACCCGCGAGCAGCTGATCGGCGAGCGCGAGCTCGACCCCTTCGACCGCAGTATCGACGTGCGCATCTCGCGCCTGCGCCGCAAGCTCGAGGACGACCCGCAGGACCCGAAGATCATCAAGACCGTGTACGGCGCCGGCTACCTGCTGTACGGGACGGTGGAGTGGGTGACGGGGTGACGAGGCTGGGGAAGGGGAAATGGGGAGTGGGTAGTGTGGGGGACGGGACGACACTTTGCCCATGCTCTCCGGGCCCCGGTAAAATCCGGGTTCTTACAAAGAGGGAGCAACACACATGACCAGACCATTCAAGATCCTCGGCGTGCAGCAGATCGCCATCGGCGGCCCGTCGAAAGACCGCCTGCGCACCCTGTGGGTCGACATGTTCGGCCTCGAAGTCACCGGCAACTTCGTCTCCGAGCGCGAGAACGTGGACGAGGACATCACCGCGATGGGCAAGGGCCCGTTCAAGGTCGAGGTCGACCTGATGCAGCCCCTCGACCCCGAGAAGAAGCCCGCCGTGCACACCACCCCGCTCAACCACGTCGGCCTGTGGGTGGACGACCTGCCCAAGTGCGTCGAATGGCTCAGCGCCAATGGCGTGCGCTTTGCGCCGGGCGGCATCCGCAAGGGCGCGGCCGGCTTCGACATCACCTTCCTGCACCCCAAGGGCAACGAAGAGTTTCCGATCGGCGGCGAAGGCGTGCTGATCGAGCTCGTCCAGGCTCCGCCCGAGGTGGTGGACGCCTTCGCCAGGCTCGCCGGCTGAAGCCTGAGTAGCCCGGCCATCAACAAAAAACCCCGGCGCACCGGGGTTTTTTGTTGTCGCGGCAAAGCTCACAAGCCGCCGCGGCCCTGGAAGGTGTTGCACGCGGCCAGCTGGCCGGCATCCATCCCGCGCCTGAACCAGCGCATGCGCTGCTCGGCCGAGCCGTGGGTGAAGCTGTCGGGCACCGCGTAGCCCTGGGCCTGCTTCTGGAGCGTGTCGTCGCCGATCGCCGAGGCCGCCCGCAGCGCCTCCTCCACATCGCCGGCCTCGAGGATGCCGCGGGCCGCGTCGGCGTTCTTGGCCCACACCCCGGCCAGGCAGTCGGCCTGCAGCTCGAGGCGCACCGAAAGCTCGTTGGCCTGCCGCTCGCCGGCCCGCTGGCGCGCCGCCTGCACCTTCTCGGAGATGCCCAGCAGGTTCTGCACGTGGTGGCCCACCTCGTGGGCGATCACGTAGGCCTGGGCGAAGTCGCCCGGCGCGTTGAAGCGGTTCTTGAGCTCCTGGTAGAAGGCCAGGTCGATGTACACCTTCTGGTCGGCCGGGCAGTAGAACGGCCCCATCGCCGCCTGACCGACGCCGCAGGCGGTGCGGGTCGCGCCGGTGAACAGCACCAGGGTCGGCTCCACGTACTGCTTGCCGTTCTGGCGGAAGATCGCCTGCCAGGTGTCCTCGGTCTCGGCCAACACGTGGCGCACGAACCTGCTCTCGGCGTCGTTGGCCGGCGCCGCAGCCGGGCGGCCCTGCTCGACGCGGGACGGCGCCACCGCCGTCTGGTTGAGGACCACGCTCGGATCGACCCCGAAGTACATCGCCACCAGCGCCAGCACGATGGTGCCGAGGCCGATACTGCGCCCGCCGACCGGCAGGCCACCGCCGCCGCGGCGGTCCTCGACGTTGCTGCTTTCCCGGCTGTTGTCGAAACGCATGAAGAATCCTTTCGTTGAAGAGGCGGCCCGGGCACGGCGGCCCGCCACGGCGCGGAGTGTGAATCAAAACCCGGGCTCCATGTTTGCCGCCCTCGCCGACACCCGCCCTGGGGAAAACCACCCGACATAAGCCCGGAGCCGATATTTTTTGCGCCGCAACATTTCCCTTGTGCTGCCGGAGCATTATCGCTATAGTCCGCGGTCCGGTGCAAAGCGGTTCGCACCGAGTCAGATCGTCCCTAGCCTTCTTATCTCCCGTATTCGACGTGAGGTTGTCCTGATCGGTTAGTGCCGATATGCCAGTCAGGCAGCCATATTGTCGCGCGCAGCGTTGCGCCGCGACGCGTTGCCGTTTTTTCTTCGCGGGCACCGCATCCGCAATACCAGATAAGGAAGCGAAATGGATTTCGCAAACCTCGGTCTTTCCGAGCACATCGTCAAAGCCGTCAACGACGCCGGCTACACCACCCCGACCCCCGTTCAGCTGGCCGCCATCCCCGCCGCCCTCGCTGGCAAGGATCTCGTCGTGTCGAGCCAGACCGGTTCCGGCAAGACCGCGGCCTTCATGCTGCCCTCGCTGCAGCGCCTGACCACCGAGCCCACCATCAAGGCCCGCGGCCCCCGCGTGCTGGTGCTCACCCCGACCCGCGAACTGGCCGTCCAGGTCACCGACGCCTGCAAGGGCTACGGCAAGCACCTGCGCCACGCCAAGGCCGTCAGCGTCGTCGGCGGCATGCCCTACCCGGTGCAGAACAAGCTGCTGTCCAGCCCCTATGAAATCCTGGTGGCCACCCCCGGCCGCCTGATGGACCAGATGAACAGCGGCCGCATCGACTTCGCCCGCCTCGAGATCCTGATCCTCGACGAAGCCGACCGCATGCTCGACATGGGCTTCGTCGACGACATCGAAGCCATCGTCGCCAAGCTGCCGGCCAACCGCCAGACCCTGTTCTTCTCGGCCACCCTCGACGGCCAGGTCGCCCGCATGATGCAGCGCCTCCTGAAGGACCCGGAGCGCATCGAGATCAATTCGGCCCAGACCCGCCACGAGAACATCGAGCAGCGCCTGGTGGTGGCCGACGACATCGGCCACAAGAACCGCCTCCTCGACGGCATCCTGCGCGACGTCGGCGTCGAACAGGCCATCGTGTTCACCGCCACCAAGCGCGACGCCGATGCCCTGACGATGAACCTCGAGAGCCAGGGCCACTCGGTGGCCGCCCTCCACGGCGACATGAACCAGCGCATGCGCACCCGCACCCTCGACCAGCTGCGTCGTGGCCATGTGCGAGTGCTGATCGCCACCGACGTCGCCGCCCGCGGCATCGACGTGCGCACCATCAGCCACGTCATCAACTACGACCTGCCCAAGGTTGCCGCCGACTATGTGCACCGCATCGGCCGCACCGGCCGCGGCGGCTCCAGCGGCATCGCCATCAGCCTGGCCGAGCGCCGCGACGTGCGCCTGCTGCGCGCCATCGAACGCTACACCAGCCAGCCGCTGGCCGTGCATACCCTGCCGGGCCTCGAGCCGCGCAGCACCATGCCGGCCGACGACCGTCGCCCCGGCGGCCCCCGTCGCGATGGCGGCCGCGGCTACGGCAACGGCCCGCGCTCCGGCGACGTCAAGCGCCCGTTCAGCGGCGCCGGGCGTTTCGACCGCGAACCGCGTCGCGAAGCCGGCGAAGGCCGTCCGGCCAGCCCGTGGGGCGGCGACGGCCGTCGCGACGCCACCAGCGCCCCGCGTCTTCCGGA
>JAEUNU010000189.1 GCA_016789125.1 Zoogloea sp.
GCTGTATTTCAGCGGCGTGATGTCCCTGCTGATCATCCTGGTGTCGGGGCTGTTCGTGGGCCTGGTGCTCGGGCTGCAGGGCTACGAGATCCTGCAGCGCTACGGCTCCACCGATGCGATGGGCACGATGGTGGCCCTCTCGCTGCTGCGCGAGCTGGGGCCGGTGGTGGCGGGCCTGCTTTTCGCCAGCCGGGCTGGCTCGGCGGTGACCGCCGAGATCGGGCTGATGAAGGTCACCGAGCAGCTCAAGGCGATGGACATGATGGCCGTCAGCCCCATCGCCCGGGTGGTTGCGCCGCGCTTCTGGGGCGGGGTGATCTCGATGCCGCTGCTCGCCGCGCTGTTCTCGGCGATGGGCATCTTTGGCGGCTGGCTGATTGGCGTGGTCTTCATCGGTGTCGATGATGGCGCCTTCTGGTCGCAGATGCAGGCGGCGGTCGACTTCCGCTACGACGTGATGAACGGCGTGCTCAAGAGCTGCGTCTTCGGTGTGGCGGTGTCGCTGATCGCGGTCTTCGAGGGTTACGACTGCGTGCCCACCGCCGAGGGCGTGTCGCGGGCGATCACCCGCACCGTGGTGAGTTCGGCGCTGGCGATCCTGGCGCTCGATTTTGTAATGACGTCTTTCATGTTCAGGGGTCTCTGATGAGTCGTACGACGCTCGATCTGTGGGTCGGGGTTTTCGTGGCAATCGGGATTGCCGCGCTGCTGTTCCTGGCGCTCAAGGTGGGCAGCATCTCCGGGTCGGGCATCCAGTCGCCCTACACCCTCAGCGCGAATTTCGACAACATCGGCGGGCTCAAGGTGCGCGCTCCGGTCAAGAGCGCCGGCGTGCTGGTGGGGCGTGTCGAGGAAATCCGCTACAACAATGAACGCTTCCAGGCCGAGGTGGTCTTCACCGTCGATGGGCGCTATAAATTCCCTGTAGACACCTTCGCCAACATCCTGACTTCCGGCCTGCTCGGCGAGCAGTACATCGGCCTCGATCCCGGTGGCGAAGAGAAAAGCCTTGCGCCGGGCGAGGTCATCAAGAAAACCCAGTCGGCCGTTGTACTCGAAAAGCTGATTAGCCAGTTCATGTTCGACAAGGCGGCCGACAGCGGCTCTGCCCCCGCCAAGTGAGGCCGGGGTGAAACCAACGGAGAGCGCCGGGCAGTCTGCCGGCGGCACGATGATGAAGAACAAGAAAAGCAAACTTCAGGTGCGGGGCCTTCTGCGCGGCATCGCTACCGTGGCTCTCGGCCTTGGCCTGACGGCCTGCGCGTCCACCGGCGGACACCCCAAGGACCCCTTCGAGCCCCTCAACCGGGCCACCTTCCAGTTCAACGAGCAGGCCGATCGTTTCGTGATCCGCCCGGTGGCGCAGGTGTACGACTACGTGCCGCTGCCGGTCAAGACGGTGGTGGGCAATTTCTTCGGCAACCTGGGCGATGTCTGGATCGGGGTGAACAACCTGCTCCAGGGCAAGGTGGCGGAGGCCCTCTCCGACGGCGGGCGGGTGCTGGTTAACAGCACGGTGGGCCTGTTCGGCGTCTTCGACATCGCCACCGAGCTGGGCCTCGAGAAGCACGACGAAGATCTCGGCCAGACCCTCGGCGTGTGGGGCGTGGGCGAAGGGCCCTTCCTGGTGCTGCCCATCCTCGGCTCTAGCAACTTCCGCGACACGCTGGGGCTGGTGGGCGACCTCTATGCCGACCCGGTGATCCAGCACAAGGAGGTCGCCACCCGCAACTCCGCCACCGGCCTGCGCCTGGTCCATAAGCGCAGCGTGCTGCTGGGGGCGGACACCACCGCCGAGCAGGCGGCCCTCGACAAATACTCGTACATGCGTAGTTTTTACATGCAGTACCGTCTCAACCAGGTGTACGACGGCAGCCCGCCGCGGGTGAAAGACCCCGACGACGAAGACGCACGGGCCGATGAGCCCGCCGGCCCGGCCCTCGCCGCGACCGGAACGACTTTGCCCAACCTCGCCACGAAAGAAAGCCAGGAATGACCAAGACCCTCTCGCTGCTTGCCGCGCTGGCCCTCAGCCTCGGCGTCCAGTTTGCCGCTTTTGCCAACACCATCGCGCCGGATGCCCTCGTCAAGGGCGTCACCGATGACGTCATCGCCATCGTGCGCCAGGACAAGGCGATCCAGTCGGGTGACACCCGCAAGGCCGTCGAGCTGGTCGAGACCAAGGTGCTTCCCTACTTCGACTTCGCCCACATGACCCGCCTCGCGGTGGGCAAGGACTGGCGCCAGGCCAGCCCCGAGCAGAAGGCCGCGCTGACCCAGGAGTTCAAGACCCTGCTGGTGCGCACCTATTCCAACGCGCTCACCCAGTACCGCAACCAGGTGATCGACTTCAAGCCCCTCAAGGCGAAGCCCGAAGACACCGACGTGATCGTCCGCACCGAAGTGCGCCAGGCCGGCGCCAAACCGGTGCAGATCGATTACGCCCTCGACAAGCAGGGCGACGGCTGGAAGGTCTACGACGTGATGGTGGCCGGCGTCAGCCTCGTCACCAACTACCGCGACAGCTTCGGGCAGGAAGTCCGGGCGGGCGGCATCGACGGCCTGATCAAGTCCCTCAAGGACAAGAACAAGCAGCTCGAAACCACCGTCCAGGCCAAGAAATGATCCACCTCGAGGGCGCGCGCCTGGCCGTTTCCGGCCCGCTCACCATCGCCACCGTCGCGAAGCTGGAAGGCGAAGGTGTGGCCCGCGTGGCCGAGGCCGACCGGGTCGTCGACCTGTCGGGCGCTGGCCAGGTGGATTCCGCCGCGCTGGCCTTGCTGCTCAGCTGGACGCGTGCCGCCAGCGGGGCAGGGCGCAAACTCTCCATCGTCGGGGCGCCGCCGGCGCTGCTCAGCCTGGCAGCCCTTTACGACGTCGATGCCATTCTGCCGCTGGCGCGCTGAGCGCGCCCGCCGGCCTTTCTGTTCCGATCTCCCATGACTCCTGCGATCCGCATTGCCGGCGTCACCAAGCGTTTCCGCTCCCTGCAGGCTCTCGCCGGGGTGGATCTCGAGGTGGCGCAGGGTGAATTCTTCGGGCTCCTCGGTCCCAACGGCGCCGGCAAGACGACCCTGATCTCCTCGCTGTCCGGCCTCGCCCGGCCCGACAGCGGCACCCTCGAGGTGATGGGCCACGACGTCGTGCGCGATTACCGTGCCGCCCGCATGGCCCTGGGTGTTGTGCCCCAGGAGCTCGTCTTCGACCCGTTCTTCTCGGTTCGCGAGATGCTGGTGCTGCAGTCCGGTTACTTCGGGCTCAAGAAGAACGACGACTGGATCGACGAGATCCTCCACCACCTCGACCTCACCCCCAAGGCCAACGCCAACATGCGCATGCTCTCGGGCGGCATGAAGCGGCGCGCGCTGGTGGCCCAGGCCCTGGTGCACCGGCCGCCGGTGATCGTCCTCGACGAGCCCACCGCCGGCGTCGACGTGGAACTCCGCCAGGGCTTGTGGACCTTCATCCGCAAGCTCAACCAGGACGGCCACACCATCGTCCTGACCACCCACTACCTCGAAGAGGCCGAAACCCTGTGCGGGCGCATCGCCATGCTCAAGGCCGGCCGCATCGTGGCCCTCGACACCACCGCCAACCTGCTCCAACGCTTCGCCAGCCACCTGCTGCAGGTCAGGCTGGCGGCCCCCGTGGCGCTGCCGCCGCTCTTGGCGGCCAAGCTGCTGCGCGAGGTGGCCGGCGGGCTCGAGTTCGGTTTCGAGCACTTCGACGACGTGGCCGACATCCTGGCCGGTGTGCGCGCCGCTGGCGGCTCGATCGTCGACATGGCCCTCGGCAAGCCCGACATGGAGCAGGTCTTCGTCGGCATCATGAACCAGAACTGAGGCACGCCATGGAAGGTTTCAAGACCCTGCTCTACAAGGAGTGCCTGCGTTTCTGGAAGGTCGGCTTCCAGACCGTGCTCTCTCCGGTGCTCACCGCGGTGCTCTACCTGCTGATCTTTGGCCATGTGCTCGAAGAC
>JAEUNU010000252.1 GCA_016789125.1 Zoogloea sp.
GGCGAGCTGGACCAACAGGGATCCGATCACCAGCAGCGCAATCACCCCGAGCAGAGCAAACTTTTTTGGGTAGCGCATGCGGTTGAGCAGGGCAACCGCGGGGGAGAATAGGGCGTTCATGGGGTCTCCGGCAAATCGCAGCCGGGACCACTATGAACCCGGCCGCGAGTATATCGACACCCGCGCCCGTAAACTTAAGAATTCCCGACTCTCAAAAGGCCACCTCCTCGCCCTCGCCCAGGCGGCGTGCAGACCGGCAGCCCCACCCGGTCAGAGGTCGGCGTCGAGCACCCCGTCACACAGCTGCAGCACCCGGTTGGCCCGCCCGGCAAGCTGCGGGTCGTGGGTGACGATGACGAAGCCGGTGCCCTGCTCCTCGGCCAGTTCCAGCATCAGCGCAAACACCTTCTCGGCGGTCTGGCGGTCGAGGTTGCCGGTGGGCTCGTCGGCGAGCACGCAGGCGGGCTTGGTGACCAGCGCGCGGGCGATGGCCGCCCGCTGGCGCTCGCCCCCGGAGAGTTCGCCCGGCGTGTGCTCCAGCCGATGCCCCAGACCCACCGCCTTCAGCGTCTCGGCGGCCCGGGCCAGGGCCTCGTCCCGCGGCAGGCGCCGCACGAAGAGCGGCATCGCCACGTTCTCGAGGGCCGAAAACTCGCCCAGCAGGTGGTGAAACTGATAGATGAAGCCCAGCGACTCGTTGCGCAAACGGCCCCGCTCGGCATCCGAAATGGCCGAGAAGCTCCGGCCGAGCAGCTTCACCTCGCCCGCCGACGGCACATCCAGCCCCCCCAGCAGGTGCAGCAGCGTGCTCTTGCCCGAGCCCGACGAGCCGACCACCGCCACTCGCTCGCCCCGCGCCACCGACAGGCTCACGCCGCGCAGCACCTCGACCGCGTCGGCCCCCTCGCGGAAGGACTTGGACAGGCCCCGGCATTCGATCACCGGCTGATCCATCGGCACATCACTCATAGCGCAGGGCCTCCGCCGGGTTGAGCCGCGACGCGCGCCAGCTCGGATAAAGGGTCGCCACCAGGGTCAGCACGAAGGAGACGCTGGAGATCGTGATCACGTCGGCCCACTGCAGCTCGGAGGGCAGGTCGGAGATGTAATAGACGTCCTTGGCGAGGAACTGGATGCCCAGCGCCCGCTCGATGGCCGGCACCACCACGTCGATGTTTAGCGCCAGCGTGACTCCGCCGAGCACGCCGAGCGCCAGCCCGATCAGCCCGATCAGCGCCCCCTGGATCACGAAGATCGCCATGATCGAGCCCGGGCTCGCCCCCAGGGTGCGCAGGATGGCGATGTCCGCCTGCTTGTCCTGCACCGCCATCACCAGCGTGGACACGATGTTGAAGGCCGCCACCGCGACGATCAGCAGCAGGATGATGAACATCACGTTCTTCTCGATCTGCACCGCGCGGAAGAAGTTGGCGTGGCTCTTGGTCCAGTCGGAGACCAGCGTGTCGGCGTCGATGTACTGCATCAGCTCCCGGGCCACCCGGGGTGCGGCAAAGAGGTCGTCGATCTTCAGGCGGACGCCGGAAACGCGGCTCTCCATGCGGTACAGCGCCTGGGCGTCCTGCAGGTGCACCAGGGCCAGGCTGGAGTCGTACTCGAACATCCCCACCTCGAAGATGCCCACCACCGTGAATTGCTTGAGCCGCGGCAGGATCGCCGCCGGCGTGACGAGGCCCTGGGGCGCGATCAGGGTCACCTTCTCGCCCAGCCCCACCCGCAGCGCCCGCGCCAGGTCGGCCCCCAGCACGATGCCAAAAGCCCCTGGCCGGAGATCCTCGAAGCGGCCGAAGCGCATGTGCTTCGCGAAATCCGCCACCTTGTCCTCGGCATCCGGCAGCACGCCGCGGATCAGCGTGCCGCGCACCGTCTGGTCGAAGGACAGCATGCCCTGGG
The DNA here is from genome assembly GCA_016789125.1 of Zoogloea sp. Lineage (GTDB taxonomy): Bacteria > Pseudomonadota > Gammaproteobacteria > Burkholderiales > Rhodocyclaceae > Zoogloea. Next base: position 1,912 of record JAEUNU010000252.1, read on the forward strand.
CCTGCACGAAGGGTGCCGCGGCGCGCACCTGCGGGTGCTTGGCGGCGTCATCGGCGACCCTCTGCCAGTTGCCCAGCTCGCCGTCGAAGCCGGAAATCTGCACGTGGGAGGCGACCCCCAGGATGCGCGTGCGCAGCTCGGTCTGGAAGCCGTTCATCACCGACAGCACCACGATCAGCGCCGCCACGCCCAGCGCAATGCCCAGCATCGACACCAGCGAGATGAAGGAGATGAATCGATTGCGGCCCTGCGCCCTCCGCCTGGAGCGGGTGTAGCGCAGCCCGACGAGGAATTCGTAGGACATCAGCAGTAAACCGGAAACGCCCGGAGCCGGGCGAGGCCGCATTGTGCCGGAGTTGGCCGGCGCTGGGTACCTCGGCCACCACCGCAGAATCGCGGCCAGCGTCAGGCCCTTCACGGCGCCGCCGCGACTCGGCGTGACAAGGCCGCAAATCATTGTCATGCTGCCGCGAACCCCCCGGCATCTGCGGCCGGGCCCCTCGTCTGCGCCGGAAGAACCCATGACCCACAGGTTCCGCTTCGCCCTCGCCCTCGCCTTGCTGGCGGCTGCTCCCATCGCCAGCGCCCAGACCGCCACCGTCACCCACGCCACCGCGCTGCGCGAACACCCGGACGCCGGCGCCCGCAGCATCATGGAGATGCGCCGCCGGGCCAGCGTGCGCATCCTCGAAACCCAGCGCGACTGGATCCGGGTCGAGGCCGACGGGCAGCGCAGCGGCTGGATCCCCGAGCGCGACCTCGACCTCAGCGCCAGCGAAGCCTTCACCGCCCTGCAGGCGACGACCCTGCCCAACTCGCCGGAGCAAGCCCGCGCCCTGCCCCGCAGCCTCCCCCGCGCCGCCAACCACGCGCTGATCCTGCCCCTCGGCGGCGCGAGCAGCCCCGACGCCGCCAGCGCCACCGCCATCGCGCGCCTGATGGGCGTGCCCGACGCCAACATCCAGCAACCCGCGGCGGCCGCCCTCGCCACCCCCGACGGCCTGCGCGAGGCCCTGGCCCATTTCGACGCCCGCATCGGCCACGGCGACCGCGCCCTGCTCTACCTCTCCGGCCCGGGCAGCCAGGCCAGCCAGGGCGGGCACTGCATCGAAACCGTGCTCACCCCGTCCGGCCAGCCCCTCGGCCTCGACGAACTGGCCCGCTACACCAGCGCCCTCGCCCAGAAGGCCGGCCGGCTGGTGGTGCTCGCCGACACCGGCCGCGGCGAGGGCCAGGCCCCGGCCGGCCTCACCGGGCGCTTCGTGCCCGCCTCCTGCCGCGCAGACGCCCCACGGGCCATCCCGGCTGGCCACAATACGCTGGTGATCCGCGCCAGCCGCGCAGGCGGCAACGCCTTCGAAGACAGCCGGGGCGGCCTTGCCACCCAGGCCCTGCTCGCCTGCCTCGACGGCCGCGCCGCACTGGAGAGCCGCAGCGGCCTGCCGGGCGGCGAAGACTGGCGCCGCTGCGCCCAACAGCAGCTCGATGCCCGCCCCGGCAAACAGCAGCTCAGCCTAGCCGGCAACCCGGCCCTCGCCCCGGCCCCCACGCGGGTGCCGGGCGACGGCGCCGGCCCGGTAAAGCCTGCCGAGCTCCTCCAGGCGCTGCACGCCCAGCGCAGCGAAGACCGCCGGGTCGTCGCCATCCTGGCAGGCGGCGCCCGCCAGCTCACCATCAGCGGCCCAGCGGGTGGCTACCTCTACGTGCTGGGCGCCGACGACAAGGGCTTCACGCTGCTCCATCCGGCCGTGGCCTCCGTCGAACGCTTCGGCGGCCAGGCAACGGTGGTGCTACCGCCCGGCCGGCAGCGCATCCTGGCCCTCGTCACCGAAGCCCCTCGCAACTTCCTGCGGGCGGGCTTTGGCGGCAACGGCCCCTACGCCACCGCGCCCGCCGACGGACGCACCCTGCGCGACCTGCCCCTGGAGCTCATCGAGGGCGACAACAGCCCTGCCTGCACCCGCAGCGAAACCCGCAACATGGGCATCGAGCAGGCCCGCCGCTGCTCCACGGCCTTCGGCTCGGCGCTCGTCGACGTCCCCGCCGGGCGCTGACACGGCCCCCGCCGCCAGGCGGGCGCCGACCAAGCTCGTGGATTTCCTTTCAGACCGCCAGGCTGCTAGACTCGCGGCCCGGATTTTCGTTTTCCGATCCGGCACTTACCCGCATTCAACGGTTCCTGCCCATGCAGTTGCATCTCGTCCTGCCCGGTCTTGGCTGGGCCATCGGCCCCACGGCGACGCTGCCACCGCTGCCGGCCCTCGCCGCGCTGCTCGGCCATGCCCGCCACAACTGGCAGCCCTCGAGCGCGCCCGAAACCTGGCTCGCCGCCCGCTTCGGGCTGGAGACCGGTCGCCTGCCCTACGCCGGCCTGCGCCGCGCCGGCGAAGCCACGCCGCCCACCGCCGACGCCCACTGGCTGTGCGTCGACCCGGTGCACCTGCACTTCGCCCGCGAACACCTGCTCCTCGCCGACGCCAGCATGCTCGGCATTGGCCGCGACGAAGCCGACGCGCTCATCAAAGGCCTCAACGAGACCTTCGCCGACATCGGCCGTTTCGAGGCACCGACCCCCGAGCGCTGGTACGTGGCGCTGCCCGACGAGCCCCAGCCCTTCTTCCACCCCATCGCCGACGTCAATGGCCGCCCGGTGCAGCTCTTCATGCCCGAAGGCAACGACATCGCCCGCTGGGCCCGGCTCACCAATGAGATCGAGGTATGGCTCTACAACCACCCGGTGAATGCCGCCCGCGAAGCCGCCGGCCAGCGCAGCATCAACGGCGTCTGGCTGTGGGGCGCCGGCCCGCGTGACCTGCCGCTGCGGGCCCCGGCACGCCAGGTGCAGGCCGACGCGCCCTTCACCCGCGGCCTGGCCCGCGCGGCGGGCGCCGACCTCGCTCCGGCCGACCGTTTCCGGCCCCACGCCGAGGGCGGCTTTGCCCACGTGGACAGCCTCCATCTGCCGGCCCTGCGCCAAGACATCTCCGCCTGGCGGGCCAGCCTCGAAGCCCTCGAGCGTGACTGGTTCGCGCCGCTCCTCGCCGCCCTCAAGGCCAAGCAGATCCGCCGGCTCGTCATCAGCGCCCCCGGCGACAAGCACAGCCTCGAGATCGAGGTCGAAGCCGCCGGCCTGTGGAAGTTCTGGCGCAAGCCGCGGCCCCTCGCCGAGCTGCTCGCCACTGCCCCGCAAATACAATCACAGAATCCATGACCCGCATCCTGCCCCGCCCGGCGCCCGCCCGCGCCGTGACCCGCCTGATCGAGGCCGGCACCCACCCGCTGCTCGCCCGCATCTACGCCGCCCGCGGCATCGAGAGCCGTGACGAGCTCGACTACAGCCTCAAGTCGCTGCTGCCGCCGGCCCGCCTGAAGGGCGTCGACGACGCAGCCCGCCTGCTCGCCGACGCCATCGAGGCCGGCGCGCGGATGGTCATCGTCGCCGACTACGACTGCGACGGCGCCACCGCCTGCGCGGTGGGCATCCGCGCGCTCAGGGCCTTCGGCGCCGACGTCGGCTACCTCGTGCCCAACCGCTTCGAATACGGCTACGGCCTCACCCCGGCCATCGTCGAGCTGGCCATGAGCCTTGAGCCCGAAGTACTGATCACCGTCGACAACGGCATCGCCAGCGTCGAAGGCGTCGCCGCCGCGCGCGACCACGGCATCGCCACCGTCATCACCGACCACCACCTGCCCGGCGACGCGCTGCCCGAGGCCGACGTGATCGTGAACCCCAACCAGCCCGGCTGCGACTTCCCCAGCAAGTCGCTGGCCGGCGTCGGCGTGATGTTCTACACCATGCTCGCCCTGCGCGCCGAACTGCGCGAGCGCGGCGCCTTCGCAGGCAAGGCCGAACCCAACCTGGCCGAGCTCCTCGACCTCGTCGCCCTGGGCACCGTCGCCGACGTGGTCCGGCTCGACCACAACAACCGCATCCTGGTGGCCCAGGGCCTCCAGCGCATGCGCGCCGACCGCATGCAGCCCGGCATCCGCGCGCTGTTTGCCGCGGCCGGCCGCGACGCCAGCAAGGCCACCAGCTTCGACATGGGCTTCGCCCTCGGCCCGCGCCTCAACGCCGCCGGCCGCCTCGCCGACATGTCGCTGGGCATCGAATGCCTGATCACCGACGACATGGGCCGCGCCCTCAACATCGCCCAGGAACTCGACACCCTCAACCGTGAGCGGCGCTCCATCGAGGCTGACATGCAGCAGGAGGCGATGGCCGGCCTCGACGGCATCGACCCGGGCAGCCGCGCCAGCCTGACGCTCTTCCAGCCCGAGTGGCACCAGGGCGTGATCGGCATCCTGGCCGGGCGGATCAAGGAGAAATTCCACCGCCCCACCATCGCCTTCGCCCGCGGCAACGACGGCGAGATCAAGGGCTCCGGACGCTCCATACCGGGCCTGCACCTGCGCGATGCCCTCGACCTCGTCACCAAGCAGGCACCGGATCTCATCCTCCGTTTCGGCGGCCACGCCATGGCCGCCGGCCTGACGATCCGCGAGACCGACCTGTCCCGCTTCGAGGCGATCTTTGAAAACGTGGTACAGAGCCTGATCGACCCGGCCGACCTCACCCGCCGCCTCGAGACCGACGGCGCCCTCGAAGACAGCCTCTACAACCTCGAAACCGCGCGCCTGCTGGAGCGGGAGATCTGGGGCCAGGGCTTCGCCCCGCCGGTCTTCGACGACACCTTCCGGGTCGAAAACCAGCGCATCCTGAAAGACAAGCACCTCAAGCTGCAGCTCCGGAAGGGCAACACCCGCATCGACGCGATCCAGTTCAACCACG
>JAEUNU010000264.1 GCA_016789125.1 Zoogloea sp.
CGGGCTGTCGGCGGCCGCTTGGCCAGGACCTTGGCGAGGATGCGGGCGCGCTGGCGCAGGTCGGGGCCGGTGAGCTCGCCGAGGCTCCGGGTGTCGGCGGTCGGCGGCAGGCCTTCGGCGGCGAGGCGGGCGTGCAGCGCCTCCGGCGTCAGCCCGGCGACGAGGGCGAGGGTGGGCAGCGGCGCGTCGGAGAGCGCGCGCACCGAGGCCAGGAAGGGCGGCTCGCTCTTGCCGGCCGGGGCGATGAAGCTGAGGGCGAGCACCAGGGCGAAGGCGCCCATCACCGCCAGCCCGCTGCGGGACGCGAAGTGGCGCTTGAAGCCGCCGAGATTGGCGAGCACGTGGAGGGCGACGCCGCCGAGCAGCAGCCAGCTCAGCCATTCGTGGGCGGCCTTGTTGAGCCCGCTGTCCACGTGGAAGAAGATGAGGACGCCGGTGACGGCCGACAGCAGGAAGGCTCCCGCGGCGACCGGCGTGGCCCAGCTGCGTTGAATGTTCATGGTGAAACCCCTCGGGAAGACGTGCTGCAATGGTCGTCCGGAGGGGTGTAAGGCGGCGTCAGGCCGTGGCAAAGGTATGTAAAGCACCGGCGGTGCTTACTTTTGCTGGATACGGTTCAGATAGTCGATGAGGGAGAGGATGCGGGCGCGCACATACATTTCCATGGTGTAGGGCATGTCGCCGTAGTGTTCGCCGGCCCGCACGGTTTCGCTGCCGTAGGCCTTGCCCCAGACGGGCATGTCCCGGCTGCCATGGCCTTTCACGGCCTGCCGGCCGTCGATCACCGAATAGACGCGATCGAAGGGAAACACCCCGCCGTTCTGGCGGCTGAGGGTGGTGAGGTCGGTGGGGGCGACCCGCAGGATGTCGATCATCCCGCCGTCGCCCTTGCCGCTCTGGCCGTGGCAGACGGCGCAGCGGTCCATGTATTCCCGCTTGCCGGGGTCGGAACGTTCGTCAGCCAGGGCGCCGGTGCAAATAACCAGCCCCCACAGTGCGAGCGCCTGCAGCGATCTCGAGGTCTTCATGATGTTTCCCCCTCCTTGTGTGGTGAATCCAGGATGAAACCTTTGTGTACTCAAGCTTCCGTGGCAGATGAAGCTGCTCTGATTCCTCATAGGCGGGAATCTCCGCTGGGCAAGCACGGCCGCCCGCCCTGCGCAGGCGCAAAAAAGCCCCGCCGGGCTGGGCCTCGGCGGGGCTTGCGGGCGGGGGCGATCAGGCGCGGATCAGGTGGTCGAAGGCGCTGAGCGAGGCGGTGGCGCCGGCACCCATCGCGATGATGATCTGCTTGTACGGCACCGTGGTGCAGTCGCCGGCGGCGAACACGCCGGGCACCGAGGTCTGGCCCTTGGCGTCGATGATGACCTCGCCGTGCTTGGACAGCTCGACGGTGCCCTTCAGCCAGTCGGTGTTGGGCAAGAGGCCGATCTGCACGAAGATGCCTTCGAGCTCGACCACGTGCTCGCTGCCGCCCACCCTGTCTTTGTAGCGGATGGCGGTCACCTTCTGGCCATCGCCGATCACCTCGGTGGTGAGGGCCGACTTGATCACCGTGACGTTGGGCAGGCTGTTGAGCTTGTTCTGCAGCACCGCGTCGGCACGCAGGGTGTCGGCGAACTCGAGCAGGGTCACGTGGCTGACGATGCCGGCCAGGTCGATGGCCGCCTCGACCCCCGAGTTGCCGCCGCCGATCACCGCCACGCGCTTGCCCTTGAAGAGCGGGCCGTCGCAGTGGGGGCAGAAGCACACGCCCTTGGCCTTGTACTCGGCCTCGCCGGGCACGTTCATCTCGCGCCAGCGGGCGCCGGTGGAGAGGATCACCGTCTTGCTCTTGAGCGTCGCGCCGTTCTCGAGCTGGATCTCGATGAGCTCACCCGGCACCAGCTTGGTGGCGCGCTGCAGGTTCATCACATCCACCGCGTATTCCTTGACGTGCTGCTCCAGCGCCGCGACCAGCTTGGGCCCCTCGGTGTGCTGCACCGAGATGAAGTTCTCGATGCCCAGGGTGTCCATCACCTGCCCGCCGAAACGCTCGGCCAACACGCCGGTGCGGATGCCCTTGCGGGCGGCATAGACCGCCGCCGCCGCGCCGGCCGGGCCGCCGCCGACGACGAGCACGTCGAAGGCGTCCTTGTTGCCGATCTCCTCGGCGGCGCGGGCCACGGCGCCGGTGTCGAGCTTGGCGACGATCTCCTCGATGCTCATGCGGCCCTGGCCGAAGGATTCGCCGTTGAGGAAGACGGTGGGCACCGCCATGATCTTGCGCTCGTCGACAAGGCCCTGGAACAGCGCACCGTCGATCATCGTGCTGGTGACGCCGGGGTTGAGCACGGCCATCAGATTGAGGGCCTGCACCACGTCCGGGCAGTTGTGGCACGAGAGCGAGATGAAGGTCTCGAACTCGAACTTGCCGGGCAAGGCCTTGATCTGGTCGATCACCGCCTGGTCGACCTTGGGCGGGTGGCCGCCGGTCTGCAGCAGGGCGAGCACCAGCGAGGTGAACTCGTGGCCCATCGGAATGCCGGCAAAGTGGATGCGCGGCGCTTCGCCCGGCTCGGCGACGCCGAAGGAGGGGCGCAGGGTGTGCTGGCCGTTGGTGCGCAGGGCGACCTTGTCGGAGAGCTCTGCGATGTCGGTGAGCAGGCCGTGGAGTTCCTGGCCCTTGGCGCTGTCGTCCAGGGAAGCGACGAGTTCGATGGGGCGTTGCAGGCGTTCGAGGTAGGCCTTGAGTTGGGCCTTGATGGTGGCGTCGAGCATGGTGTTCTCCCTTTCAGAAAGTGGGTGGATCCCGTCGCGAAGCGCTCGGTGGCCGAGCGCTTGACGCTGGAATCCTCGCCGGGCGGCGCCGGCGGGGGTTCTATGCCAAGTTTAGATCTTGCCGACCAGGTCGAGGGACGGGGCGAGGGTGGCTTCGCCTTCTTTCCACTTGGCGGGGCAGACCTCGCCCGGGTGACTGGCCACGTACTGGGCGGCCTTCACCTTGCGCAGCAGCTCGGCGGCGTCACGGCCGATGCCCAGGTCGTGGATCTCGGCGACCTTGATCTCGCCTTGCGGGTTGACCACGAAGGTGCCGCGCAGGGCCAGGCCTTCTTCTTCGATCATCACGTCGAAGCCGCGGGTGATCGCGCCGGTCGGGTCGCCGATCATCGGGTAGGCGATCTTCTTGATGGTGTCGGAGGCGTCGTGCCAGGCCTTGTGGGTGAAGTGGGTGTCGGTGGAAACCGAGTACACCTCGACGCCCAGCTTCTGGAACTCGGGGTACAGGTCAGCCATGTCGCCCAGCTCGGTCGGGCACACGAAGGTGAAGTCGGCCGGGTAGAAGAAGAAGATCGACCACTTGCCCTGCAGGTCGGCATCCGAGACCTGCACGAACTTGCCGTTGTGGTAGGCCTGGGCCTGGAAGGGTTTGACTTTGCTGTTGATGATCGCCATGTCGTGTGCTCCTGAAAGAAGTGTGAAAGACAACGGGACGAATATTAGAAAACTGAGGATGATTGGTCTAATTGATTGATGGCATTAACCCGATTCTTTTTACCTATCGAGAGCCGGAGTTCTTGCTTCGGGCTTGAAGAGGTGGGAGCCTTGACGTTTTGGACTACCAGGAGAACTTCCATGAACGGAGACCCGGGCATCATCGCCATCCTCGACACGCTGCTGGCTGGCGAGCTCACCGCCGTCGATCAATACCTGATCCACGGCGAGACGTATTCCGACATGGGCTACGGCCGCCTGGCCGAGAAGGCCCTCCACGAGTCCGAGCACGAGCGCCAGCACGCCCGCGCGCTGATCCAGCGCATCCAGTTCCTGGGCGGCGTGGCCCACGTGGACAAGCGCCAGCCGATGAACGTCGGCCAGACCGTGCCCGACATGCTGAAGGCCGACCTCGCGCTGGAATACCACGTGGTGGGCGAACTCAAGAAGGCCATCGCGGCCTGCGAGCTGGCCCGCGACTACGTGAGCCGCGACATGCTGCTCGTCCAGCTCGAGGACACCGAGATGGACCACGCTTACTACCTCGAAAAGCAGCTGCGCCTCATCGACGCGGTCGGCCTGCCCAACTACCTGCAGAGCCAGATGGGGCCCACCCCGTCCGGGTCGGTCTGAGGAGGCGCCACCATGAAAGGCACCAAAACCATCATCGGCATGCTCAACAAGGTGCTGACCAACGAGCTGACCGCCATCAACCAGTATTTCCTGCATGCCCGCATGTTCGGCAACTGGGGCTTCGAGCGGCTCAACGAGTACAACTACAAGCAGTCGATCCGGGTGATGAAGGAGGCCGACACGCTGATCGGCCGCGTCCTCTTCCTCGAGGGCCTGCCCAACCTGCAGAACCTGGGCAAGCTCCTGATCGGCGAGAACGTGGCCGAGTGCCTCGCCAACGACCTGCGCTACGAGCGCGAGATCCAGCGCCCGCTGCTGGTCGAAGCCGTCGCCCTGGCCGAGGCCGAGGCCGACTACGTGAGTCGCGACCTGCTCCAGGAGCTGCTGGAGGCCTGCGAGGAGGCCATCGACTGGCTGGAAACCCAGCTCGGCCTGATCGACGCCGTCACGCTGCCCAACTACCTGCAGTCGCAGATCGACGACTGAGTGGACGACCCCCGGTGGTGGCGCTACGCGCCGCCACCGCCCCCCGAGGGGGCTGGCAAGAAAGCTTGGGGCGGCCCGGCGCTTCCTTGCCGGGTGACGACCCCCGGCGGCCGCGCGACGCGCCGCCACCGCCCCCCGAGGGGGTTGGCAAGAAAGCTTGGGGCGGCCCGGCGCTTCCTTGCCGGGTGACGACCCCTGGCGGCCGCGAGACGCGTCGCTACCGCCCCCGAGGGGCTGCAACATTGCATCGGCCGCCGCTTACAGCCAGGGTTCGCAGGCGGCGACGAGTTCGTCGATCTCGCGACCGATGGCGTCGAGCTGCGGCTCGAGCTGGGTGTTGCCGGCTTCGATGGCTTTTTCGAGTTCGCCGGCCGAGGCCATCAGATCGAGGGCGCAGATGAAGCCGGCGTTGCTGCGCAGGGTGTGCATGCGCCGGGCCGCGGCTTCCCGGTCGCCGGTGGCGAGGAAGGCGCGGGTTTGCCCGGCGGCATCCCGGTTGTCGGTGACGAAAAGCTGCAGCAGGCCGGTGAACATCGCCCGGTCGCCCCCCAGGCGGCGGGCGGCGCGGGGGGCGTCGATGCCGTCGATGTCCGGGAAGGCGTCGTCGCCGGCGGGTGCCGGGGCGGCGCTGCCGGCCGGGGCCGGGCGGGGCTTCACCCAGCGCGCCAGCAGGCTGGCCATCTGGTCGAGGTCCATTGGCTTGGGCAGCACGTCGTTGGCGCCGGCGCGGCGGGCGTCGGCCTGCTGGTCGTCTCGCACGCCGGCAGTGAATGCGATGACGGGCAGCTCGGCGAGGCCCAGCTCGGTGCGGATCTGGCGGGTGGCGGTGAGCCCGTCCATCACCGGCATCTGCACGTCCATCAGCACCGCATCGAAGCCGTCGGGCTTGTTGCGCAGCAGCTCGACGGCCTGCTGGCCGTCGGCGGCGAGGGTGGCGGTGGCGCCTTCAAGGGCCAGGGCCCGCTCGACCAGGTCGCGGTTCATCGCGCTGTCGTCCACCACCAGCAGGTGGGCGCCGGCGAGGCGCGGGCCGCTGGCCTGGGGCGTTGCCGGCGCCGGGCTGGCCGCGGCCGGCTCGGCCTGCCCGCGGATGAAAGGTACTTCGAAGCTGAAGACGCTGCCGTGGCCGAGCTGGCTGTCGGCGCTGATCGTGCCGCCCATCAGCTCGACCAGGCGCTTGCAGATCGACAGGCCGAGGCCGGTGCCGCCGAAGCGCCGGCCGATGCCCGCGTCGGCCTGGGTGAAGGGGGTGAACAGCCGGGCGAGGGCGTCCGGTGCGATGCCGATGCCGGTGTCGGAAACCTCGAAGCGCAGATGCACGCGGTCGGCGTCGCCCTCGAAGGCCTGCACGCGCACCGCCACTTCGCCGTGGTCGGTGAACTTGATGGCGTTGCCGGTGAGGTTGAGCAGCACCTGCTCGAGGCGCAGGCCGTCGCCGATCAGCGGGCCGGAGCGCATCGTGGGCGGCGTGATGTGCAGCGCCAGGCCCTTGCTGCGGGCGGTCTGGCCCATCAGGCTGTCGAGGCTGGCGAGCAGGGCGCCGAGGTCGAAGGGGTGGGGTTCGATGCGCAGCTGGCCGGCTTCGATCTTGGAGAGGTCGAGCACGTCGTTGAGGATCGCCAGCAGCGACTGGCCGGCGCTGCGGATGCGCTGCACCATGTCGCGCTGGTTGGCGGGCAGGGCCTCGCGCTCGAGCACCTGGGCCAGGCCGAGCACGGCGTTCATGGGGGTGCGGATCTCATGGCTCATGTGGGCCAGGAACTCGCTCTTGGCGGCGTTGGCAGCCTCGGCGGTGGCGTGGGCTTCCCGCAGCCGGCTCTCGTAGCGCTTGCGCTCGCTGATGTCGCGGGACACGCCGAGCACCTCGACGAAGCTGCCGTCGGGGCTGAGCAGCGGGTTGGCCGAGACGTCGGTCCACACCGTGCTGCCGTCCTTGCAGCGCTGTTCGAGCTCGCCGCGGAAGTTCTCGATGGGGCGCCCGGCCTCGAGGTCGGCCCGCAGCTGGGCGAAGTAGGCGCGCACGGTGGCCACCGAGTCGGCCGAGAACACTTCTTCCTGGCTCTGCCGGAAGGCCTCTTCGGGGGTGAAGCCGCGCAGCTTCTCGACCGAGGGGCTCACATAGGTGTAGGCGCCGGCGAGGTCCATGGTGACGATCACGTCGGTGGCGTTGTCGGCGATCAGGCGGTGCCGCGCCTCGCTGATGCGCAGCTGCTCCTCGATCTGCCGGCGGGCGGTGATGTCTTCGATGATGTAGAGGTAGCGCGGGGCTTCCTCGGTTTCGAGGCGCACCGGAGCGCAGGTGAGGCTGGCCCACACCAGCGTGCCGTCCGGGCGCAGGTAGCGCTTGTTGAGGCGGTAGCCGGGGATCTCGCCGCCGTTGAGGCGGGTGAGCATCTCGGCGCTCTCGCGGATGTCGTCGGGGTGGGTGATGCGCTGGGGGCTGAGGCCGGCGAGCTCGTCGGCGCTGCGCCCGAGGATCTCGCACAGGCGCGGGTTGGCGTCGGTGAAGCGGCCGCTGCGTGGGTCGAGCAGCGCGACGCCCAGCGGCGCCTGCTCGAAGACCACCCGGAAGCGCGCCTCGGCGGCCCGCTCGGCCTGCAGGGCGGCCATCTCGTGGCGCTGCCGGCTGCGCCGCCACAGCAGGTAGCCGCCGGAGTAGACAAAGGTGAGGCCGAGCCCGGCGAGCAGGGTGGTGGCCCAGGCAATGGTGCGGACGCCGGCGTAGGCTTCGGCCTCGTCGATCTCGGCGATCATCAGCCAGGGCGTGCCGGTCACCGCGGCGGCGTAGGCCAGCACCGGGGCGCGGCGGTAGTCGCGGCCGCCCTCGATGATGCCCCGCTCGCCGCGGGCCGCGCGGGCGGCGGGCATGTCAGGGGTGGCGACGGGCAGGCCCAGCAACAGCGCGGCGTCGCGGTTGAAGCGCAGCGGGGTGAGAAAGCGCACGCTGTCGCCGTCGCGCCGGACGAGGTAGGTCTCGGCGGATTGGGTCGGCACCGGCCACGAGCCGACCAGCGGGTTGAGGGCCTGGTCGGCGTTCCAGGTGACGTAGGCCACGCCCAAGGGCTCCATGTCCGGCGAGCCGATCGGCGCCAGCACGCCGTAGTGCACCTTGCCGTCGGCGGTGCGGTGGAGGTCGACCAGCTCGACCCGCGGCCGGCGCAGGATGTCCTGGATCAGCGCCGTGTGCGCCCGGATGTCGGCATCGCCGACGACGAAGGCCGGGGTGGCGTCGGTGGCCACGATGGCGAGGCCGGCCCAGCCGCGGGCCTCGGCCATCTGGGTCATCAGCGCCTGCATGCGCTTGAGGCTGGCCTCGTCCTTGCGCCCGCCGTTCGTCCATTGGCTGAACAGCATCTCGAGCTGGGAGTGGCCGTAGAAGCTCAGGTCGGTGTCGACCCGCGCGTCGGTGAGCCAGCCTTCGATCTGCTGGCGCTTCTGTTCGACGATCACCGCCAGGGTGCGGTGAGTTTCGCGGCGGATTTCCTCGCTGAGGTAGCGGTAGCCGACGCTGCCGAGGCCCGCGATCAGCATCGAGAGGGCCAGCAGCGGCAGGGCGAAGCGCAGCCACGGGCGGTCGATGGCGGCGTCTTCCGGGACGGGTGGCAGGGTGGAGCGGGTCATGGTTCAGCGGGCTGCCCGGTATGCTGCGCGGGCAGGTGTCGATCGGGGCAGCCAATGATTATCCGCCTTAATCGGGAAATTCGCCTTAATTGATAAGTTCCGGCGCCTTGCTCTGGATCAAGAGGGTGCAAAAAGGCCGCCGGCAGCGCCCTGCCCGCAGGGGCCGCGAGTGCCGCGCTTCGGGCTCAGCGCCCGGAGGGTGGGCGCTGGTTGAGGCCTTCATCCACCTGGCGGGCCATCTCCATCATGGCGTCGCGGGAGCGGGCAGCGGTGTCGAGCAGCCCGCTGACCACGTCGATCATCAGCGGCGCGGCGCTGGCGCCCGGGACCAGCGGCGTGCCGTCGTCGCCCACCACCTCGGTCAGGTTCGACAGTTTCTGCTGGTTCTCGGCGACGACCTCCTGGAAGCCCACGGCGTAGCCGACGGCCTGCTGGATGAGCTTGCGGGCCATGTCGGACTGGGCCTCGTAGAGGCTGGCGGCGTCCTTGGCCTCCAGCAGGGCCCGGACTTCGGAGAGGTTGCCCTCCATCAGCGACTGGGTCGCCTTGAGGTTGAGGGCGATCACCCGGTGGGCGCAGATGAAGGCGTTTTCGTAGAGGGACGACAGGGCGTCGAACTTGCCCTGGCCGGCGCCGGCCAGGTAGTCGTTGAGGGAGAACATGGAGGTTTCTCCTTGTGCGGAGGGTGCTGGAAGGAGACAACCATACCGGCCGCGGCCGCCGCTGCCATTGCGGGACGTCAACAATTTGCGTTGCCGCCCACCCGTCGGCCGGGCGGGCGGCGCGGTTCAACCTAAAAACGGCAGTTGACCGCTTTCCGCAATCTCGAGAACCGCATGAACACTTGCGCTCGTGCCTTCGCCGACGCTCACCCGGGGGTGAGCGCGCTACACGCCCGCTGGCACGCCTGCGCAGACGCCTGGTTTTGTCGCTCCGCCTTGCAGGCACGAACCTGCAGCGTTGTCGCTTCGCGCCAGACCCCCGCCAGACGCACCAGCAGGCGCGTCCAACTGCCGTTTCCAGGTTCAATCGAGGACGACCATCAGGTCCTTGGCGTCCACCGACTGGCCGGCGTGCACCAGCACCTCCTTCACGACGCCGTCGCGGGGGGCGTGGAGCGCCATCTCCATCTTCATCGCTTCAAGGGTGGCGATCACGTCGCCGGCCTTGATGTCCTGCCCCGGCTTCACGGCGATGGTGACCACCAGGCCCGGCATCGGTGCGGCCACGTGGGCGTCGTTGCCCTCGTCGGCCTTGCGGCGGCTGACCACCTTGGCGGCGAGTTTGCGGTCGGGCACCTTGATGATGCGCTGCTGGCCGTTGAGCTCGAAGAAGACCTTGACCTGGCCCTCCTCGTCGGCCTCGCCCAGGGTCAGCAGGCGCACCACGAGGGTCTTGCCGCGCTCGATTTCGACGGTGATCTCCTGGCCCGGCTCCATGCCGTAGAAGAAGGTCGGGGTGGGCAGCACCGACACCGGGCCGTAGCGGCGGGCCAGGGTGTTGAACTCGGTGAACACCTTCGGGTACATCAGGTAGGAGGCGAACTCGGCCTCCGAGAGCTGGCGGCCGCACTTCTTCTCGGCCTCGGCGCGCAGGGCGGCGAGGTCGGCCTCGGCGAGCAGGGCGCCCGGGCGCTCGGTGATCGGCGGGGCGTTCTTCAGCACCTTCTTCTGCAGGGCCTGGGGCCAGCCACCCGGTGGCTGGCCGAGGTCGCCGTGCATCATCTCGACCACCGAGGCCGGGAAGGCGATCTCGCGGGCCGGGTCGAGCACGTCGGCGGGGGTGAGATCCTGCGCCACCATCATCAGGGCCATGTCGCCGACCACCTTTGACGACGGGGTGACCTTGACGATGTCGCCGAACAGGTCGTTGGCGCTGCGGTAGGCGCGCGCCACCTCGTGCCAGCGGGTGTCGAGACCCAGCGAGCGGGCCTGCTCCTTGAGGTTGGTGAACTGGCCGCCGGGCATCTCGTGCAGGTACACCTCGGAGGCGCCCGACTTGAGGTCGCTCTCGAAGGCGGCGTACTGCTGGCGCACCGCCTCCCAGTAGAAGCTGATCCGGCGGATCGCCTCGGGGTCGAGGCCCGGGTCGCGCTCGCCGTGGCGCAGGGCCTCGACGATGGAGCCGAGGCAGGGCTGGGCGGTCATGCCGGACATGGCGTCCATCGCCGCATCCACCGCATCCACGCCGGCGTCGATGGCGGCCAGCACGGTGGCGGCGCTGATGCCCGAGGTGTCGTGGGTGTGCAGGTGCACCGGCAGGCCGACCTCGTCGCGCAGGGCCTTCACCAGCACGCGGGCGGCAGCGGGCTTGAGCAGGCCGGCCATGTCCTTGATGGCGAGGATGTGGCAGCCGGCCTTCTCGAGCTCCTTGGCCATCTTCACGTAGTAATCCAGCGAATACTTGGCGCGGTTCGGGTCCAGGATGTCGCCGGTGTAGCACAGCGCGCCCTCGGCGAGCTTGCCGGTGTCGAGCACGGCGTCGATGGCGACGCGCATGTTGTCGACCCAGTTGAGGCAGTCGAAGATGCGGAACAGGTCCATCCCGCCCTCGGCGGCGCGCTGCACGAAGTGGCGCACCACGTTGTCCGGGTAGTTGGTGTAGCCCACGCCGTTGGCGCCGCGCAGCAGCATCTGGGTGAGCACGTTGGGGGCCTGGGCGCGGATCAGCGCCAGGCGCTCCCACGGGTCTTCGTTGAGGAAGCGCATCGCCACGTCGAAGGTGGCGCCGCCCCAGCATTCCAGCGACAGCAGCTGGGGCAGGCCGCGGGAGTAAGCCTCGGCGACGCCGACGATGTCGCGGGTACGCATGCGGGTGGCCAGCAGCGACTGGTGGGCGTCGCGCATGGTGGTGTCGGTGATAAGCACGCGCTGCTCGTTGCGCATCCATTCGGCGAACTTGGTGGGGCCGAGTTCCTCGAGGCGCTGGCGGGTGCCTGGCTGGGCCTCTGCGGCGAAGCGCGGCGCCTCGGGCTGGCGGGCGTGGGCCGGCGGCAGCGCGCGGCCGCGGGTCTCCGGGTGGCCGTTGACGGTGACGTCGGCGATCCAGCCGAGCAGCTTGGTGGCGCGGTCCTTGCGCTTGCGGAAGTCGAACAGGGCCGGCGTCTCGTCGATGAAGCGGGTGGTGTAGTCGTTTGCAATGAAGCGCGGGTGGCTCACCAGGTTGTGCAGGAAGGCCAGGTTGGTGGCCACGCCGCGGATGCGGAACTCCATCAGCGCGCGGTCCATGCGGCGGATCGCCTCTTCGGGGGTCTGAGCCCAGGCGGTGACCTTCTCGAGCAGCGAATCGTAGAAGCGCGTCACCACCGCGCCCGAGTACGCCGTGCCGCCATCGACGCGGATGCCGAAGCCCATCGCGCCGCGGTAGGCGCTGATGCGGCCGTAGTCGGGGATGAAGTTGTTCTCCGGGTTTTCGGTGGTGATGCGGCACTGCAGCGCGTGGCCGGAGAGGCGGATGTCGGCCTGGGCCGGGATGCCGGTCTCGCCGGTGTCGCCGATGTGGCCGCCCTCGGCGATGCGGATCTGGGCCTTGACGATGTCGAGGCCGGTGACCATCTCGGTGACGGTGTGCTCCACCTGGATGCGCGGGTTCACCTCGATGAAGTAGAAGGCGCCGGTGTCGGCATCCATCAGGAACTCGACGGTGCCGGCGCCCACGTAGTTCGTCGCGCGGCCGATGGCCAGCGCCGCCTCGCACAGGCGCTCGCGGGTGGCGTCGTCGAGGTAGGGCGCCGGGGCGCGCTCGACCACTTTCTGATTACGGCGCTGGATCGAGCAGTCGCGCTCGAAGAGGTGCACCAGCTTGCCGTGGCCGTCGCCGAGGATCTGCACTTCCACGTGGCGGGCGCGGCGCACCAGCTTCTCGAGGTACACCTCGTCCTTGCCGAAGGCGCTCTTGGCTTCGCGGCGGGCCGCGGCGACGGCGTCGAGCAGGGTGTCCTCGCTCTCGATCGGGCGCATGCCGCGGCCGCCGCCGCCCCACGAGGCCTTCAGCATCACCGGGTAGCCGATCTCGCGGGCGAGGCGCTTGATCTCGTCGGGGTCGTCCGGCAGCGGCGGGGTGGCCGGCATCACCGGCGCGCCGCAGGAGACCGCCAGGTTGCGCGCCGAGACCTTGTTGCCCAGGGTGCGCATGGTGTCGGGGCGCGGGCCGATGAAGGTGATCCCGGCGGCGGCGCAGGCCTCGGCGAACTCCGGGCTCTCGGAGAGCAGGCCGTAGCCCGGGTGGATCGCGTCGGCGCCGGCTTCCTTGGCCACGCGGATCACCTCGTCGATCGACAGGTAGCTCTCCAGCGGGCCGAGCTGGCGGCCCTCACCGCGGCCCACCTGGTAGGCCTCGTCGGCCTTGAAGCGGTGCAGCGAGAGCTTGTCCTCCTCGGCGTAGATGGCGATCGTGTCGATGCCGAGTTCGGTGGCGGCCCGGAACACGCGGATGGCGATTTCGGAGCGGTTGGCAACAAGAAGGCGACGAATCATGCTGGGTTCTCCGAGAAGGGGGATGGCGGGGCTTCAGAGCGCCTCCAGGGCCGGGCTCCGCCCAGCCCGCCCCCCGTGGGGGTCAAGGAAACTTGGGGCGGCCCTGCGTTTCTTGATAGCAAGAAGCCAGCCCGGTTGATGTTAATGCCGATAAATTGTAGTTTTCTCGAGATTTTTAGTGGGCGCAATCGGGTGAACCCCGATAGCCCGGGCCTTGCGCGGCTCGTGGCATGTCGGCCCCCGGGCGCGCCGGGCCGGGAGAGTCGGCGTGCCATGCACCGCGCCGGTGCCTCGGCGTTGCGTTCGGGCGCGCCGAGGTTCATGCTCAAGCGGCAGGTACCCACGAAGGAGCTGACGATGCGGATCTCTTTTTACGGTGCGGCCGGCGAGGTGACGGGCTCGTGCACGCTGGTCGAGGCGGGGGGCGTGCGCTTCCTGGTGGATTGCGGGATGTTCCAGGGCGGGCCGGAGGCGCGCACGAAGAACGTGCATGCGCTCAACTTCGGTTTCGACGTGCGCGGCCTCGACTTCGTGCTGCTCACCCACGCCCACATCGACCACTCCGGCCTCCTGCCGCGGCTGGCGGTACTGGGCTTCCGAGGCCCGATCTACGCCACGCCGGCCACCATCGACCTGCTCGAGGTGCTGCTGCCCGACAGCGCCCACATCCAGGAGAAGGAGTCCGAATGGCAGCTGCGCCACCAGCATCGGCGCGGCAAGGGCGGCAGCCCGGGCGGCATCCAGCCGCCGCTATACACGGTGATCGAGGCCCAGTACTGCCTGGGCCTGCTGCAACCCGTTAACTACGGCGAAACCCTGCGCGCGGCCGAGGGCGTCAAGGTGTGCTTCCACGACGCCGGGCACATCCTCGGCTCGGCCTGGCTCGAGGTGACGCTGAGCGGCGAGGGTCGCCCGCGCAAGCTGGTGTTCTCGGGCGACCTGGGCATGCGCGACCGCCCGGTGCTGCGCGACCCCGAGCGGCCGGTGCCCGAGGCCGACGTGCTGCTGATCGAATCCACCTACGGCGACCGCCTGCACCGGCCGCTGGCCGAGACCGAGGACGAGATCGTCGCCGCCTTCGAGCGCACCCGCGCGGCGGGCGGCAACCTGATCATCCCGTCCTTCGCGGTGGGCCGCACCCAGGAGATCATCTACCTGCTGGCCGACCTGGTGCGCCGCCAGCGCCTCGCCCCGCTCAAGGTATATGTGGATTCACCGATGGCCAACGCCGCCACCCGGATCACCCTGGCCCACCCGGCGCTCCTCGACAGCGAGACGCGGGAGCTGCTGGAGTGGATCGAGGCCCGCCCCGACCAGCTGAAGATCGAGTTCGTCGCCGACGTCGAGGCCTCGAAGGCCCTCAACGAGGTGCAGCGCGGCGCGGTGATCATCTCGGCCAGCGGCATGTGCGAGGCCGGGCGCATCAAGTACCACCTGCGTGAGAACCTGCCCCGCAGCGAATGCAGCGTGCTGATCGCCGGCTTCCAGGCGGCGGGCACCCTCGGCCGGCGGCTGGTGGATGGCGCCCGGCTGGTGCATATCTTCGGCGCTCCGGTGCCGGTGCGGGCGCGCATCTATACCGTCGGCGGCCTGTCGGCCCACGCCGACCAGGCCGA
>JAEUNU010000277.1 GCA_016789125.1 Zoogloea sp.
GCGGCGACGATGAGGATGTCGGCGAGGATGGTGTGCTGGGCGAGGTCGCGGGTTTTCGCGTGGCAGATCGTCACGGTGGCCTCGCGCTGGAGGAGCATCAGGGCCATCGGCTTGCCGACGATGTTGCTGGCGCCCACCACCACCACGTTCTTGCCGGCCACATCGGTGCCGGTGGTGTCGAGGAGCAGCTGCACGCCGTAGGGCGTGCAGGGCGGAAAGATGGTGTTGCCGACGACCAGTCCGCCCACGTTGTAGAGGTGGAAACCATCCACGTCCTTGTGCACCGAAATCGCCTCGAGCACCTTGCGTCCGTCGATGTGGGGCGGCAGGGGGAGCTGGATCAGGATGCCATGCACGGCCGGGTCGGCGTTGAGGCGGGCGATGGTGGCGAGCACCTCGGCCTCGGCGGCGTCGCCGGGCAGGGCGAGGTGGAAGGAGCGCACGCCGCACTCCTCGCAGGCCTTGACCTTGTTGCCGACATACACGCGGCTGGCCGGGTTGTCGCCGACCAGGATCACCGCCAGGCCGGGGGTTACACCTTGCGCCACGAGCTTGGCGACGCGCAGCTTGAAGCCCTCGCGCAGCTGCTTCGAGAGGGCCTTGCCGTCGATGATCTGGGCTGTCACGGATGAGTCTCCTGAAGTTACGCAGGTCGGGTTGGCCCGAAGGGCGTAAGCAGACGAACGGCCTCGGCCTTACCCGGGGTGGCCGAGGTGCGGAATGTGTCGGGTTACGCTGCGCTAACCCGACAAACCGCCTCCCAAGGAAACGAAGGGCCGCCCCGAGTTTCCTTGGGCCCCCGCGGGGGGCGGGCGGGGCGAAGCCTGGCCCTGGGGGCGCTCAGAAGCCCCGGCCCGGAACCCAGTTGGTGCCGGCCAGCGGGATGCCGGCCATGGCGGCGGCTTCGATGGTGAGGGCGACCAGGTCTTCTGGCTCCAGGTGATGCACGTTCTGCTTGCCGCAGGCGCGGGCGATGGTGGTGAGCTCCATGTTGAGGGTCTTGAGGTAGTTCTTGAGGTGCTTGGCGCCGACGGCCGGCGACAGGCGCTGCTCGAGCATCGCGTCCTGGGTGGTGATGCCCACCGGGCACTTGCCGGTGTGGCAGTGGTGGCAGAAGCCCGGTGCGGTGCCCAGGGCGTTGTAGTCGGCGATGGCGTCGTGGTGGCCGCCGTTCTGGAAGTAGGTCTCGCCGTTGCAGCCCAGGGCCACCAGCACGCCCTGCCCGATGGCCACCGCGTCGGCGCCCATCGCGAGGGCCTTGGCCACGTCGGCGCCGGTGCGGATGCCGCCGGAGACGATCAGCTGGACCTTGCCCTTCATGTCGAGGTCTTCGAGGGCATCGACGGCCTGACGCACGGCGGCCAGGGTGGGGATGCCCACGTGCTCGATGAAGCAGGTCTGGGTGGCCGCGGTGCCGCCCTGCATGCCGTCCACCACCACCACGTCGGCGCCGGAATGCACGGCCAGCTTGACGTCGTTGAAGGTGCGGGTGGCGCCGACCTTCACGTAGATGGGCTTTTCCCAGTCGGTGATTTCGCGCAGCTCCTGG
>JAEUNU010000289.1 GCA_016789125.1 Zoogloea sp.
CAGGCGGGGGCTGCGTCGTGGCGGCGGGCGGCGCTGCGGAAGACGGCTTCGGCCTCCGGCAGGGCGCCCGCCTTGTAGAGGCTGTTGCCGAGGCCCATCGCGATCGTGAGGCTGCCGGGCCAGCGGGCGAGGGCGCCGCGGTAGGCCGCGGCGGCCCGCAGCGGCGGGGCGGTCTTCTCGAAGGCCACCAGCGCCGTGGTGGTGCTCGTTTCGTCGGCGCTGGCGGCGAGCTGGCCCGGCGGCAGCACGACGAAGGCCCAGTTGCCGCCGCGGGCCCAGGTGCGTTCGAAGGTCTCGAAGGGCAGCACCTGGCGTTCGATGGGGCCCGAGCGGAGCAGGAAGGCGGCTTCGTCGAGGTCGTAGCCGATCACCACCGCGTAATGCCATGAGGGCGCCCACGACAGGCCAAGGTTGAGCAGCACGACCACCGGGTGGCCGGCGGCGGTTTCGCGCAGCAGGGCGTCGAGGCGGCCGGGAATCTCGATGGCCAGCGCGCCGTTGCGGCGGGCGCCGGCGAGCATCTCGATCTGCAGCGTGCCTTCGCGCCCGGGCAGGAAGACCTGGCGGGAGAGCTGCTCGGGCGGGGTGGCCAGGCCGGCGGCGCCGAGGGCCATGGCCAGCGCGGCGGGGCCGCACTGGTAGTCTTCCTGGGGGTGAAAAGGGGTCGCGCCGAGTTCGACCCGCCGCGGCAGCCCGGCGGGCGGTGCGCTGCGCAGGGCTGCCGTGCCGGCGGCGCCGAGGCTGGCGCAGCCCGCCAGACCGCCGAGCGCCAGCGCGCCGGCGGCGGCCAGCAGACGTCTCCGCCCGGGGCGGGCCGTCATCGCTCAGCGGATCGAGCGGGTGAAGGGGAAGACCTTGGTGAAGCCGAGGATGTCGGTGACCAGCAGCACGAAGAAGACGAACAGGATCGCACCGATGATGCCGCCGGCCGGGGCCTTGTCGATCTCGCCGGCGAGGCGCAGGGCCTCGTCGTCGGTGAGGGCGGCCACCCGCTCGCTGGCGTCACTGCTGTCAACGCCGAGGGCCTGCAGGCGGGCCTGCACGTCGGCGCGGGCGAAGGCTTCGTTGAGGTGGGCGCGGGCTTCGTCGGCGGAGCGGGCGGTGGCCGGCTGGCTGGCCTGGGCGACCGCCTCGGTACCGACCATCGTGGCCTGGGCGGTCTGGACGAAGCCCACGTGGGTGGTGCTGACGATCAGCAGGGCGGCTAGGGTCTGCTTGAGGCGCATGATTGTTGTTCCCTCCGGGATCGAATATGGAATGGGCCTGGATCGTCCCATCACCGGCGGCCGGCTTCAAGCGGCACGCTGTAACACGGCGTTAAGTGGAGCTGGCCAGGTGGGCCCTCACTTTTTCGCGGGCGCCTCGAGCGTCTTGCCGTCCGGCAGCTGGCTTTCCAGGTAGCGGCGGCAGTCGGCGCTGGCCTGGCCGTAGGCCACGGCGGTGCCGAGGGCGCTCAGCAGGTCGACGGCGGCGGGCTGGCCGTGGCCCTCGGCCAACGCCACCATGTTGTTCATGGCGCCCACGTACATGCGCTGCTGGATTGCCGCGCTGCGGCAGGCGGCGGCGGGGCTGTCGGGCGCGTCGCCGAAGGTCTTCTCGATGCGCTGCACCAGCACTTCGGCGTCCCGTTCGGCGCCGAGCCGGGCGGCGAGCGGCTTCTTGAACCACTGCCGGGTCGGCTCGATGGGCTTCACGATGTCGGCGTAGAGGGTGCGGAGCTGCTTGAGGTTGAGAGGGCTGGCGGCGGCCGTGGCGGGGATGGCGACGGCGCTGGAGATGGTGCGGGAGTAGGTCAGGGACGGCGGCGCTTCCACCGCCACCGCGGGAGCGGCCAGCAGCAGGCCGGCGAGGAGGAGTCGGTTCATGCTTGAGCTTGCGTCGGGTATGCGATGTTGATCGGCGTCGGCTGCCCGCCCGGGGCAGCCGACCCGCAACATACCCGCCAGAAGCCCGTCAGGAAAGGGCTTTTGCCGCAGTCCCGCCTAGCGGCCAAACGTCGCCTTGACGACCTCGAGGAGCGCCTCGGCGACTTCGATGTCGTCGGTGAGGCTCTCGACCAGCGCCGAGCGGCAGGCTTCGACCGGGTCGAGGCCGACCTTGACGAGCTTGGCCGCGTACACCAGCAAGCGGGTGGACACGACCTCTTCCAGGTCCACGTCTTTAAGGCTGCGCAGGCGCTGGGCGATGGAGACGAGCTGCTTCGCGAGCAGCGGGTCGCAGGCGGCTTCACCCAGGAGGATGGATTCCTCCCGGGCAGCGCTCGGGAAGTCGAAGCGCAGGCTCACGAAGCGCTGGCGGGTGGAGGGCTTTAGGCCCTTCAGGAAGTTCTGGTAGCCCGGGTTGTAGGACATCACCAGCATGAAGCGGTCGGGGGCGTGGAGCAGCTCGCCGGTGCGGTCGATGGGCAGCACGCGGCGGTCGTCGGCCAGCGGGTGGATGACGACGGTGGTGTCGCGGCGGGCTTCGACGACCTCGTCGAGGTAGCAGATGCCGCCCTCGCGCACGGCGCGGGTGAGCGGGCCGTCGCACCACACCGTCTGGCCATCGCCGAGCAGGTGGCGGCCGACGAGGTCGGCGGCGGTGAGGTCATCGTGGCAGGCCACGGTGTACAGCGGCAGGCCGAGCCGGGCCGCCATGTGGGCCACGAAGCGCGTCTTGCCGACGCCGGTGGGGCCCTTGATGAGCAGCGGCAGGCGGTTCTTCCAGGCCTGCTCGAAGACTTCGAGCTCGTTGCCGGCGGCTTCGTAGAAGGGGATGTCGAGGGGCGCATTCATTGCAGTGCAATCCAGTAAGCCAGCGCGATCAGCGCCGAGACGAGCAGCAGCCAGCCGATCAGCAGGCCGCGCCAGAAGAACTTCACCCCGCGCAGGCCCATGAAGTCGAGGGCCACCAGGCGGCCTTTGACGAAGCTGATGACCAGCAGCGCAGCCATCGCCAGCGGGCCGACGATGCCGAGTTGCTCGCCCACCTCGCCGATGGCGTAGGTGGCGAGGGTCGCGAGCATCAGCACGACCCACACGAAGTTGAGCTGGCGGGTGTTCATCATCGCATCACATAGACCAGAGGGAACAGCACGATCCACACGAGGTCGACCATGTGCCAGTAGGCGGCGCCGCTTTCGATGCCGTTCATGTTGCCCGGCCCGTAGACGCCCTGGCGGGTCTTCCACCACAGCGCGACCAGGATCACCATGCCCAGGATGACGTGCATGAAGTGAAAGAAGGTCAGCGACAGGTAGAACATGTAGAAGGTGTTGGTGGACAGGTTGATGCCGGCCCCGAACTTGGCCGCGTATTCAAAGCCCTTCACCACCAGGAAGCCGCCACCGCAAAGAATGCCGGCCGCCAGCCAGCGCGCGCCGGTGGCCGAGCGGCTGCGCTCGACGGCCTCGACGGCTCGCGCCACGCACCAGCTGCCGGTGATCAGCAGCACGGTGTTGAAGGCCCCGGCCTGGCGGTCGAGGGTTTGCTGCATCTCGTTGAAAAGCGCGACGTTATGGGCGCGGCCGAAGGCGTAGGCCGCAAAGAACACGCCGAAGGCCAGCAGCTCGGCCAGGATGAAGAACCAGATCGCCAGGTCTCCGGGCGGCGCGACGGTAGGGCCGGAGTGGGTGGTGTCGGTGGCGTTTTTCATGCGGTGCAGGTTCGCAGAATGCCGGCCCGGGGGCCTTGATTTGTCACAAGTTAGCCGGCGTACGTGATTACGCGTATAAGGCTCAAGTTTTGCGGTGATCCAGCGTTAGCAAGGGCTGGGATCGATCAAGGGCAGGGAAGCGTTGATGCGTGTGCTGTTGGTGGATGATTCGCGAGCCATCCTGGCGGCCTTCGGTGCGAGGCTGGCGGCGATGGGGCATGAGCCGGTTTCCGCCGCTAACGGCGCCGAGGCCGTCGAGCGCTTTCGCGAGCTGTCCCCCGACCTGGTGCTGATGGACATCGAGATGCCGGTGATGAACGGCTTCGAGGCGGTGCGCCACATCCGCGCCTTCGAGGCGACCCGGCAAGGGGCGTGGACGCCGGTGATCTTCCTCACCGCCACCGACACGCCCGAGAACCTCGTTGCCGCCATCGATGCGGGCGGCGACGCCTTCATCGCCAAGTCGGTGCCCGAGGCGGTGTTCGAGGCCAGCATGAAAGCCATGTCGCGGATCGCCGCGCTGCGCTCGCAGCTCTCCCGGGCCAACCGCAAACTGGCATCCCTGGCCAGCCTGGACGGGCTGACCGGCCTCTTCAACCGGCGCTACATGGACCAGCGCCTCGACGAGCTGTGGGACGCCCTGTGCCGGGAGGATGCGCCGCTCGGCCTGCTGATGGTGGATGTGGACCATTTCAAGCAGTACAACGACCGCTACGGCCACCTGGCCGGCGACGACGCCCTGAGACAGGTGGCAGCCGCCTTGAGCCGGGTCGTCGACGAGGCGCATCGGGAAGGGCTGTCGGATGCCTTCGTGGCCCGCTACGGTGGCGAGGAGTTCTCGGTGATCCTGCCACGCTGCCCGCCCGAGCTCTTCCCCCGCATCGCCGAGGCGCTCCGGGTGGCGGTGCTGATGCTGGCGATGCCCCACGAGCGCAACGATTCCTGGGGCTGCATCACGCTGTCGGTGGGCGGTGTGTACCGGCCGCGGGCCGAGGGCGTGCTGGCGCCGCTGTTCCGGCGTGCCGACGCCAAGCTCTACGAGGCCAAGCAGAACGGCCGCAATCGGGTCGAGCTGGTCGTTCAGTAGATGAAGGGAATCAGCTTCCTGACCCGCCGCCGGTAGTCGGCGTAGGCCGGGAAGCGCGCCACCAGCCAGGCTTCCTCGCGGCGCGACTTGATGTCGAAGAACACCAGCAGCAGCGCCGCCCACAGCAGGGTGAGGAGGCCCTGCACGTGGAGCGCCCAGCCGAAGGCGGCGACGATGATGCCGCAGTAGATCGGGTGGCGCACCCAGGCGTAGAGGCCGCTGTCGACCAGCTCGCAGCTGTCCTTGGGGTGGGGCAGGGGCGTGAGGTGGGGCCCCAGATGCAGCGCCGCCCCTGCCGCGACCAGCCCGCCGACGACGATCAGCACGATGCCCGCCGGCCCGGCGACCGCCGCCAGCGCGGCCGGCCAGGGTGCCGTGCCGGTCGGCCCGAAGACCACCAGCGCGAACAGGCACAGCTGCAGGCCGACGTACCATTCGCCGCGTCGCCCGCGCCACCAGGGGTGTCTTTCCATCGGAGCCTCCGGGGTGAATGCCCCGGAGCCGGGCTGGCCCGGAGCGGCGGGCAGTCTGCCACGCCGATGCGCCAGCCGCCAGCCGCCAGCCGGAAAGCGCCGGGCCGCCCCAAGCTTTCCGGGCAGCCCCCACGGGGGGCGGTGCCGGCGTGTTGCGTCGGCGCCTGGGGGTTTGTTGGCTCAGCCGACCACGAAGCCGGGTACGTCGATGCGCACCACCGGGCGGTCGAGGGCCACGGCCACGCAGCTGGCGAAGCGCCGGGCCCACTCGCCGCCTTGGGCGAAGCGCTGCTCGCCGCCGTACTTGGCGACGTTGAGGATCACGTCGAGCACCAGCACCTTGCCGACCGGATTGGTCGGGGTGCATTCGAGTTCGTCGAACTCGTCGTGCAGCCACTCCCGAGCGCTGCGCGAGTCGAGCCCGGCGACGTCCTCCGCGTGCACGTGGAATTCGTATTCCCGGTCGGCCCGGAAGGCTACGGTGACGGTGTACATGGCGGGTCTCCTCCTTCTTTCTTGTATCCTGAGCGTCGCATTTTTCGGTGGCCCGGCGCCGGAAGCAAGTAACCGATTGTTATCATCCCGGGCTCGTCCGCTGCCGTCTCCTCCCATGACCGAATCCCCCTGGCGCGCCCTGGCCAACCGCCGCATGCTGATCTGCGTGCTGACCGGCTTTTCCTCGGGCCTGCCGCTCTACCTGCTGCTCAACCTGGTGCCGGCCTGGCTGAAGACCGAGGGCCTGTCGCTGAAGGCCATCGGCGCCTTTGCGCTGATCCAGTTTCCCTACACCTGGAAGTTCATCTGGTCGCCCTTCCTCGACCGCTACGCGCTGCCCCTCTTGGGCCGCCGGCGGGGCTGGATGGCGCTCACCATGCTGCTGTTGCTGGGGGCGATCGCCTGGCTCGGCACGCTGTCGCCCACCGCCCAGCTGGGGCTGGTGGTGGGGCTCACGGCGCTGATCGCCTTTTTGTCGGCGACCCTCGACATCGTGCTCGATGCCTACCGTCGCGAGCTGCTGCCCGAGGTCGAGCTGGGCATCGGCAACGCCATCCACGTGAATGCCTACAAGCTGGCCGGCCTGGTGCCGGGCAGCCTGGCGCTGGTGCTGGCCGACCACCTGCCGTGGCAGCAGGTGTTCGTGGTCACCGCGCTGTTCATGGCGCCGGGCCTGGCGATGACCCTGCTGGTGAAGGAGCCCGCCGCCGCGGCCAGGGCGCCGCGGACCCTGCGCGACGCGGTGGTCGAGCCCTTCCGTGAGTTCTTCGGCCGCCATGGGCTGCGCTCGGCGCTGGTGGTGCTGGCCTTCATCTTTCTTTACAAGCTCGGCGACTCGTTGTGCACGGCGCTGGCCACGCCCTTCTACCTCGACATGGGTTTCAGCAAGACCGAGATCGGCCTGATCGCCAAGAACGCCGGGCTGTGGCCGAGCGTGATCGGCGGCCTGCTGGGGGGGCTGTGGATGGTGAAGCTCGGCATCAACCGGGCCCTGTGGGTGTTCGGCGTGGTGCAGTGGCTGGCGATCTTCGGCTTCGCGTGGCTGGCCTGGCTGGGCCCGGCCGAGGCCGACGCCGGCCGGCTGTGGGTGCTGGCGGCGGTGATCGGCCTGGAGGCGCTGGGCGTGGGCCTGGGCACAACCGCCTTCGTGGCCTACATGGCGCGCACCACCCACCCGGCCTACACGGCCACCCAGCTGGCGCTGTTCACCAGCCTGATGGCGGTGCCGCGCACCTTCATCAATGCCTCGGCGGGCTGGCTGGTGGAATACTTCGGCTGGTTCGATTTCTTCATGCTGTGCGGCGTGCTGGCGGTGCCCGGCATGCTGCTGCTGTTCAAGGTTGCGCCGTGGCACGAGACGCCGGCGGCGGTTTCTGCTGAGAGTTGAAATGACGTCTGCCACCTCCCTCGAAAGCGCCGCCCGCAAGCTGTCGGCCGCCCTTGCACCAATGCGCTTCGCGGCGCCGGTGTCCCACGTCTACAACCCCTTCGACTACGCCTGGGCGGGCAACGCGGCCTATCTGCAGCGCTTTGGCCGGGGGCCGAAGCGGGTGGTCTTCGTGGGCATGAACCCGGGGCCCTTCGGCATGGTGCAGACCGGCGTGCCGTTTGGCGAGGTGGCCGCGGTGCGCGACTGGATGGGTATCCATGCCGAGATCGTTCCGCCTGCCGAGCAGAACCCCAAGCGCCCGATCGAGGGCTTTGCGTGCACGCGCTCGGAAGTGAGCGGGCGGCGCCTGTGGGGCTTGTTCGCCGAGCGCTTCGGCACTGCCGAGGCCTTCTTTGCCGAGCACTTCGTGGCCAACTACTGCCCGCTGGCCTTCTTCGATGGCGGCCGCAACCTCACCCCCGACAAGCTGCCGGCCGCCGAGCAGGGCCCGCTGCTGGCGGCCTGCGACGCGCACCTGCGGGAGAGCATCGGGATATTGCAGCCCGAATGGGTGATCGGCGTCGGGGCGTGGGCCGAGCAGCGCGCCCGCGAGGCGCTGGCCGGGCTGCCGCTGCGTTTTGGCCGGGTGCTCCACCCGAGCCCGGCCAGCCCG
>JAEUNU010000006.1 GCA_016789125.1 Zoogloea sp.
CCAGCTGGTCTGGCCGCCGCTCGCCGGGATCTAGATCGCGTAGAGCAGCGAGCCGCTGGAGTGCTGGGGCGTCCATTGGTGGTCCACGTGGGCGGTGAGCTCGCCGTGGCCGGTGTAGTCGCCCTGCCCCACCGCGTTGGACACCGGCACCACATCCGGCGGCAGGTCGGTGGTGGCCTGACTCGCCAGCACCGGCACCTCGGCGGGCGGGCGGAAGATGCCGCCGAAGTAGCTGGCGAAGCGCAGGAAGGCCTCGTCCTCGAGCTGCTGGCCCTTGAAGATCAGGATCAGGTGGTCCTGCAGCGCGCGCTTGAGCGCCAGCACCAGCTCGCCGGAAAGTGGGCGGCTCGCATCGAGGCCGGTGACCACCGCGCCGAGGGCGCCGCCGGTGGGCGAGATCGTCACGTCGGCCAGGGCCTGGGGCTGGGTTGCCGTCCAGGTCGGCGCGGCGGCAAGGGCACGGAACAATTGGGAAACATCGGTCATGGCATATCCTCGAGTGAAATGGGAGAAAGCGTGAAAAGAGCGTCCGACAGGCAGCTGAGGCAATACAGCAGCAAGCGTGCCAGAACCGAAAACCCCTTTGCATTCAAGGGATGTGGCCAATAAGGGCGGATTACGAGCTGCGCCGCTGTGCGAAATGGCGCGCCACACCGCGCAGGCTGCCGCAATTCCCACAGAAGAAAACGCGATATCCAATTCACGAAAATATGGTTCGTTCCGGGGTGGGCGGCCGGTAAAGTGCATACATCACACTGCATTTCCGTCATTCATAACCACCAGGAAGAAACCATGTCCATCAAATCGATCAATGTCCGCAATCAATTCCGCGGCACCATTTCCGAAATCATCGAAGGCCCGGTCCTTTCCGAAATCGACGTTTCCACGCCGTCCGGCATCGTCACCTCCGTCATCACCACCCGCTCGGTGAAGGATCTCGAGCTGGCGGTGGGCAGCGAAGTGATCGCCTTCGTCAAATCGACCGAAGTTTCACTCGCCAAGCTATAAGGCCGAAGGAAACACCATGACGCAGCCCGCCGTGCTCACCTTGTCGGAAGAGCAGAACCTGCGCCCGGACATCCGCGCCAAGGCCCTGCTGTTTGCCGATCCGGCATCGCTGCAATTGCTGCAGCAAGCCCGGCGCATCGCCCCCAGCCATGCGCCGGTATTGATCCAGGGCGAAACCGGCACCGGCAAGGAACTGCTCGCCCGCCACATCCACACCGAATCCGGGCGCAAGGGGCCCTTCGTGGCGGTCAATGGCGCGGCCATCACCGAGAGCCTGGCGGAGGCCGAGTTCTTCGGCTTCGAGGCCGGCGCCTTCACCGGCGCCACCGGTCGCCGGGAGGGCTGGTTCGAGGCGGCCCAGGGCGGCACACTGTTTCTCGACGAGATCGGCGACCTGCCCCTCGGCCTGCAGGTCAAGCTGCTGCGCGTGCTGCAGGAGGGCGAGATCGTGCGGGTCGGCGGGCGCCGGCCCATCCCCATCGACGTGCGGGTGGTCACCGCCACCCACGTGGACCTGGCCGGCGCCATTGCCGCCGGGCGCTTCCGCCAGGACTTGTTCTACCGCCTCAACATCCTCGGGCTGCGCATTCCGCCACTGCGCGAGCGCCGCGGCGACATCCTGCCCCTGGCCCGCCACTTCCTCGAGCGGCATGCCCTAAGCCATGGCCTCGACGTGCCGCTGCTGACCCCGGCCACCGAAAGCCGGCTGGTCGGCCACCGCTGGCCCGGCAATATCCGCGAGCTGGAAAATGCCCTGCTCCGCGCTGCGCTCCACGCCGACAGCGGCGTGATCGAAGCCGACCAGCTGCACCTGCACGAGGAGGCGGGCGAGGCCTGCCCAGCCGGCACCGCCACCCACCCCGGCAATCGTCCGAACGATCCCGCAAGCCTGTGGCACGATATCGGCATCTCACTACGGCAATTGCTCGACCACGAGCCCGACGAATTGTGGGCTCGCTGGGAACAATTGCTGCTCGAGAGCACGCTCACCCGCCATCGCTACAACCAGGTCCATAGCGCCAGCCGCCTCGGCATCAGCCGTCACGCCCTGCGCACCCTCATGAAACGCCACCAGCTTCTGCCCGACAATTCCAGAACCGAGCCGAAGATTCCGGCCTGAATCGCCGGTTTAATTTTTTCCCAATCTTTTCGAATTTGCATTCGAATAGCCACGTTTTATCACAGCATCACCAATGCAGAACGGCAGACCTCCCGGTCTGCCGTTCTGCTTTATTTACGCGGTCAGAATCAGGCCGCCACGTTCAACTCGGTGGGCGCCGCATTGGCCGCCGGAACGTCCCGGGGGGTGACCCGCAGGCTGCGACTCAGTTCGCCGTCCACGCTCACCGGCACATCGCCATCCACCGTCACCCGGCGCACCACCCGGTGGGCGTCGCCGTAATCGTTGATGGCGTAGTGCTGGGTGGCGCGGTTGTCCCAGATCGCCACGTCGCCCGCCTGCCAGCGCCAGCGCACGGTGTTCTCGAGGCGGACCACGTGGCTTTGCAGCACGCTGAACAGCTGCGCCGAATCCTGGGTGTTGAGGCCCTCAAAGCGCTTGACGAAGTTGCCCAGCAGCAGGTTGCGCTCGCCGGTTTCCGGGTGAACATGGACGACCGGGTGGCGCGTCTCGTAAACCGTGCGGCGGAATACGTCGCGATAGCCCTCCTGCTGGCGGGAGTCACCCTCCTGATAAAAGCTGGCGTAATCGTAATCGTTGGAATGAATTGCCCACAGTTTCTCGGCCAGGGTCTTGAGGGTCGGCGACAGGTCGTCGTAGGCCGTGGCGGTATTGGCCCACACGGTGTCACCGCCGGCCTCGGGCACGGTGATCGCGCGCAGGATCGAGGCCTTGGGATAGGCCACGTCGAAGGTCACGTCGGTGTGCCAGCTATTGGCCCGGCCCCCGCGGTGGGAGTCGAGTTCGAGGATCAGATTGGTGTCCGCCGCCACCGGAACGGTCGGATGGGCCACGCCCTGCCCGAAAAGCGTGGCGAGCGCCTCCTGGCTTGGATTGTCCAGGTGGTCCTGACCACGA
Organism: Zoogloea sp.; assembly: GCA_016789125.1. Lineage (GTDB taxonomy): Bacteria > Pseudomonadota > Gammaproteobacteria > Burkholderiales > Rhodocyclaceae > Zoogloea. The sequence continues at coordinate 3,047 of JAEUNU010000006.1, forward strand.
AAAAAGATCACCTTGTACTTTCTCCACGCATCGCGGATCAACTCGGCCACCTCGTGGGGAAGATCGGCTGAAAGCCTGACACCGCGAATCTCGGCGCCAATACGCCCTGCAACGGGAATGATTTGAATCTGGCTCACTGGTTTCTCCTTGAAGAGTGAAAAAGGGGGATTTCCCTCGAAAGCTCCTACGCAGAAACCGTGCCCGACCAGCCATAAAATTTAAACACTGATTTTAAAAAGAAAAACACAGAAGATCGGCACCACGACCTCCCGCTGCCGGATTCCAGACAGCCGCACCCGCAGGCTGCCGGTTTGCGTACAGCAGCACCACGCTTCAACCCACCACGCCCTCAAGCGGCCGCCATGCACAAGATATTCGGTAGCCGGCAAGCACGGCACCATTAGAAAGCAATCCAAGAAATGCTTTTCAGGATTTCATATTGTGCGCAGCACGACAGTTTGTGCAGTGCAGCTGAGTGAAATCCAACAGCTACGCCAATAAAACTTCCGATTTCCCGCCAAATAAGCTGGCACGCGACGTGCTATTGAAAACCAGGCCACTGGCAATACTGCAATCGACATCTGGATTGCCACAAATAAAACGCCGCAAAGCCAACAATTACCCAAAGGGAAAAAAGATGAAACCGAGACATCGCCAGCGCATTCTTGCAGCGCTGATACTCACCGCCTTCGGCACCCCGGCCCTCGCCGCCCCCAATACCGTCGAGCTCGAAAAACAGCTCAAGGCCCTGCAGGAATACGTGCGCAGCCTCCAGAGTCAATTGCAGGCCGTCAAGGATGCGCAGCCCACCACCACCCCCGGCGCTGCGGCAGCGGGCCCCGACGAGAACGTGGCCAGCAAGGACGACATCAACGGCCTGCAGGCCGACCTGGAGAACTTCAAGTACCAGCTGCAGCGCGACCGGGACACCCGCACCGCCCTGTCGGCCCGCGCCCTCAACGTGAGCGGCGTGATCCAGGCCCGCTACGGGGCCACCGACGCGGCGGTCAATACTGGCGGCAACAGCGCCAACGCGGTGAATGGCCGCAACAACTCCTTCGACCTGGGCGCCGTGCTGATCGGCTTCAACGGCAATCTCTACAAGGATTACGAGGACGGCCGCAACCTGGACTACACCCTACGCTTCGGCACCTCGCCCCAGCAGGGCACCAACAACAGCTTCCTCAACCTGATCGACGCCAACCTCACCTATCACATCCTGCCCACGATCAGCGCGGATGCCGGCCGGCTGTCGGTCACCTTCGGCCAGCAGCTCCTGCCCTTCGGCCAGGAGGTGCAGGCCACCGAAGACCTCAAGCCGACCATCAACAACGCCCTGTTCACCTCGCCGGGCAGCCTCGACCTGGCTCGCCGCCAGGTGGGGCTGATCTTCCGCGGCGACGCCTTCCCGGTGGTCGATTACGGCTACAACTACCGCGCACCCATCCTCACCTACGCCTTCGGCCTGGTGAATGGCAACGGCCCCAACAAGTCGGACGACAACAACAACAAGGACCTGGTCGGCCGCGTGGCCCTCACCCTGCCCTCCGACTACAACTCCTGGCTGCGCCAGCTGAGCTTTGGCGCGTCGATCTACCGGGGCAAGCAGAACGTGTTTGTAAATAGCGGCGCCGACCTGGTGGACAAGGGCAAGAAAGACCGCTTCGGCTTCGACCTCGCCTACAACCACCACCCCTTCGGCGTGACCTACGAATACACCGAGGGCCGCGACGAATACGCCACCGGCACCAAGGCCGCCTACAGCGTGGCCGAGCGGAAGAGCCGCGCCCACACCGGCACCTTCTTCTACAACATCGGCGAGCAGTTCGTGAAGGGCTACCGCGCCCAGGGTCGCTATGACGACTGGTGGCCGAAGTCGTACCAGCCCTTCTACCGCTACGACCGCTTCGACCCCAACACCGCCGCCCTGCGCGACGAGATCAAGGTGCACACCCTCGGCCTCAACGTGTTCTTCGCCGAGACCAGCAAGTTCCAGCTGAACCTCAACCGCACGACCTTCGCCGCCACCGACAAGACCACCAACGACCTGCTGGCCCAGTTCCAGTTCGGCTTCTGACCCCCATCCAAGGAATCGCCACCATGATTTCACGCACCCGCCTCCTCACCCGCCGCCTGATCCTCGCCGGCCTCGCCGCCTCGGTGCTGGCCCCGATCGCCGCCCTTGCCGCCGACGCCCCAAAAGTCATCCGCATCGGCCTGCCGCTGGTCGGCACCGGCAACCGCCCGGTGGGCGGCAGCTGGAACTTTGCCACCGTGCAGATCAAGGGCTCCCTCGAACAGGAGTTCAAGGCCGACGGCATCCGCATCGAGTGGAACAACTTCAAGGGCGCCGGCCCGGCCCTCAATGAGGCCATCGCCAACAAGCTCATCGACGTCTTCGCCATCGGCGACCTGCCGGGCATCGTCGGCAAGGCCAGCGGCCTGAAGACCAAGATCATCGCCGCCGACAACCGGCGCTACGCCTACGCCATCGGGGTGCCCGCCGACTCGCAGGCCCGCAGCATCGAGGACCTGAAGGGCAAGAAGCTGGCGATCTTCAAGGGCACGGCGATCCAGCTCGGCTTCGGCAAGTTCCTCAGCCGCCATGGCCTCAGCGAAAAGGATTTCAAGATCATCAACATGGACAGCAACACGGCCACCGCGGCGCTGGCCACCAAGGACGTGGACGCACTGTTCACGGCGCCTTCCGCGCTCTACCCGCTCGAAGACCGGGGCGTCGCCAAGGTGATCTACAACGAACGCCACGACCCGGCCGCCGCCAACGACCGCGGCCAGGCCTACGTGGTGGCCACCGAAGACTTCGAGAAGGCCCATCCGGAAGTCGTCCAGCGCATCGTGAACGTTCTCGTCCGCGAGGCCGCCTGGTCGGCCGACGAGAAGAACCGCAGCGCGCTGCTGCAGCTGTGGGCCAAGTCCGGCACGCCCTTCTCCGCCTACCGGCGCGACTATGAGGGCCAGGGCTTCAAAGAGGCATTGAGCCCGCTGCTCGACGAAGAGTTCGTCGCCAACATCCAGCGCAACGTTAGCGAGTCGCAGAAGCTCAAGCTCGTCCGGGGCAGCGTGGATGCCGCTGGCTGGGTGGATCGCAAGTACCTCGACGCGGCCCTCAAGAGCAACGGCCTCACCAACTTCTGGACCCCGCTGGACGCTGGCGGCAAGCCCAAGAAGTAAGCCATGAGCGCCATCGACCCCCGCGCCGGGCGGCGCTTCCTGGCCGGCTTCGTGCTTCTCGCGGTGCTGTCCGGGATCACCCTCGGCATCGCCAAGGTGACAACGACGCTGTACGCCCTCAGCCTGCAAGCCACGCCCCTCGAGCTGGCCCTGCTGGGGGCGGCGCAGAGCGTCGGCATCCTGGCGGTCAGCCTGCCGGTGGGGCTGTTGGTGGACCGCTACGGTGCCCGGCGCCTGTTCGTCACCGGCAGCCTGCTGGTCACCGCGCTCTACGCGCTGGTACCGGCCTGGGGCCAGCTGTGGTTTCTGCTGGCGTGCACCACCGCGGTGAGCTTCGCGATGCCGCTGCGCTTCATCTCGCTGTCGGCGGTGTTCATGGGCGAGCTGGCGCGGATCGGCGAGGCCCGCGCCGGCTGGTTCCGGGGCGCCCACATGTCGGGAATGTTCCTGATCGGGCCGGCCCTGGCCGCCGGCATCGTGGGGGCGATCGGCTATGCCGGCAGCTACTGGCTGATCGCCGGCCTGCTGCTCGTCACCGCCACGATGGCGCCGCTGGCCTTCCCCGGCGAGCGCGGCCGGAAGGCTCCCGGCCCGGCCCGTCGGCTGTCGTGGCGCAGCATCGGCAGGCAGTTGGCGCTCTTGAAGACCGAGGCCGCGCTGCGCAGCACCTGCGTGTCGGAGTTCTTCGCGATGGCGCTCAACATGTTCTACGCCTTCTTCATCGTGGTGCTGGCGATCGAGGTGTTCGGCTTCTCGAGCCAGGCCGCCAGCACGCTGATCTCGGTGCAGGGGGGCGCCTTCATCGCCGCATTGTTCTGCCTGGGCGGGCTGCTGGCCCGGCGGGGTGAAGGCTTCATCCACCGCGTCAGCGACGTCTGCATCCTTGCGGGGCTGGGGGTGCTCGGCCTGGGCCAGGACGGCCTGTGCCTGTGGCTGGGCGCGCCCCTGCTGGGCCTCGGGCTGGGGGCGCTGCAGACGGTCAACCTGTCGCGCTTCGCCCGCATCGGCCGGGAGCTCGGCCAGGGCACGGTGAGCAGCCTGTCAGCGCTGCTGGGGCCGGCCGGGGCGACCGCCGGCAGCCTGGTCGGCGCGCTGGTGGGTAGCCCCGCCCAGCTGCAGACGCTGTTTCTGGCCTTCATCCCGGTGTTCGCCGTCTTTGCCTGGCAGCACCGCCGCCACGGGCAGGCGGCCCGCCTGTTCAACGAACCTTCCCTGGAGAACCTCAAATGACGACCTCCTTCAGCCTCGCCCTGCCGGGCGGGCAGACCCTCGGGCACATCGGCCGGCGCCTCGGCGGGCTGGGCCTGGCCCTGCTGCTGCCGGCAGCCATGCTGTACCTGTGGCAGCTCGCCGCCACCCACGAGTGGGTCACGCCGCTCCTGCTCCCCGCCCCGGCAATGGTGCTGCAGGCACTGGTCGACCTGCACGACAGCGGCGAGCTGTGGGAGCACCTGGGCATCAGCCTCGGCCGCGTCGGCTGGGGCTACCTCGCCGGCGTGGTGCTGGGCCTCGTGCTGGGGGCCGCGATGGGCCTCTCGAAGACCGTCGAGGCCTACCTGATGCCCAGCTTCAAGGCCGTCAGCCTGGTGCCGGTGCTGGGCTGGCTGCCGCTCTTCATCATGCTGATCGGCATCGAGGAGGGCCTGAAGGTGCTGATCATCGCCAAGGCGGTGATCGTGCCGGTGACGATCAACACCGTCAAAGGCATCCGCAACATTGCGCCGGGGCACTTCGAGGTGGCGCGCATCTACCGCTTCTCGCCGCTGCAGACGCTCACCCGACTGATCGTCCCGTCCGCCCTGCCCAGCCTCGCCACCGGCCTGCGCCTGGGCCTCGCCAACGCCTGGATGGCGCTGGTGGCGGTCGAGTTGCTGGCCGCCAGCGAGGGCGTGGGTTTTCTGATGGTGCACAGCCGCCAGCTGTTCCAGCTCGACATGGTGATGGCCTCGATGGTCGTCATCGGCGTCACCGGCTGGGTGCTGGACCGCATCCTGCAAAGCATCGAGCAGCGCCTGCTGGCCTGGCGCGTCACCGCCTACTGAGGAAGCAATCATGAGCCACGACACATCCTCCCGCTTCGACCCCCGCGGCCTCGCGCTGCCGGGCCTGGTGCTGGCACTCTGGTGGGGTGCCACCGCGTCCGGCTTTGCCGACACCCGCATCGTCGCGCCGCCGGCCGAGGTGCTCGCCACCGCGCTGCGCGAGATCAGCAGCGGCGAACTCTTCGAGGGCCTCCTGGCCAGCCTCGGCCGCGACCTCGCCGGCTTCGCCCTGGGCAGCACCGCCGGCCTGCTGCTGGGCGCGCTGCTGGCGGTGTCGGGGCTGGCCGACCGGCTGGTCAGCCCGTCCCTCCACGCCCTCAAGCAGGTGGCGCTGTTTGCCTGGATCCCGCTGATCTCGGTGTGGCTGGGCCAGGACGAAGCCGCCCGCGTGCTGTTCATCGGGCTGGCCGCCTTCTACCCGGTGCTGTTCAACAGCCACGAGGGCATCCGCAGCGTGACCCGCGAGCTGGCCGAGGTGACCCGCGTGTTCCGCTTCAACACCCGCCAGCGCATCACCCGGCTGATCCTGCCGGCGGCGGCGCCGCAGATCTTTGCGGGCCTGCACCTGGCGCTGATCTATAGCTGGCTGGCCACCATCGGCGCCGAATACTTCTTCAAGGCCACGCCGGGCGTGTCGACGCCGCTGCTGGACGGCCGCGCCGACTTCGACATGGCCAAGGTGCTGTACGGGATGGTCGTGGTCGGCCTTGTGGGCGCCGCCCTCAACGCCATCGCCAGCCGCCTGGAGCAGCGCAGCCTCAAGTGGCGCCGCAGCCGCTGAAGCCCATCCGAACCCAAGATCGCAAAGGACACACCATGAGCAGCACATCCACGCTGAGCCTCCAGGGGCTGCGCAAGACGTATCACGTCGAGGGCCAGGCCCTGCCGGTGCTCGACGACATCAACCTCGACATCGCCCCGGGCGAGTTCGTCAGCATCGTCGGCAGCAGCGGCTGCGGCAAGTCCACGCTGCTGCGCCTCCTGATCGGGCTCGAGAGCAGCTTCGACGGCCGCATCCTGCTCGACGGCCAGCCGGTGGCGGGCACCGGGCTGGAGCGCGGCATCGTGTTCCAGGACCACCGCCTCTTCCCCTGGCTCAGCGTCGAGCAGAACATCGGCCTGGCCCTCGAGAACAGCCCCCACAGCCCGCGCGAAAAGGCCGCCGCGATCGCCGAGCACATCGCGCTGGTCGGCCTCGAAGGCTTCGAGACGGCCTACCCGCACCAGCTTTCGGGCGGCATGAGCCAGCGCGTGGCGATCGCCCGCGGGCTGGTGAACCGGCCCCGCATCCTGCTGCTCGACGAGCCCTTCGGCGCCCTCGACGCCCTCACCCGCGCCAACCTGCAGCAGGAGCTGCAGCGCATCTGGCAGCAGGAGAAGATCACCATGGTCATCGTCACCCACGACGTGGACGAGGCCGTGCTGCTGGGCGACCGGGTGGTGGTGATGGAGCCACGCCCCGGGCGCATCAAGCGCATCGTGCCGGTGGCGGTGCCCCACCCGCGCTCGCGCAGCGACGCCCGCCTGGCGCGCATCCGCGACGACATCCTGCGCGACTTCGCCCAAGCCGAGGTGCCCCGCCTCGCCGAACACCCCGTCGAACCCCGTTTCGAAGACTACGCCTTCGCGTGGTGAGCCCACGCCGCTTCAGGAGTCAACCATGCCCCAACGCCCCAACTTCCTCGTCATCGTCGCCGACGACCTGGGCTTCTCCGACATCGGCGCCTTCGGCGGCGAGATCGCCACGCCCAACCTCGACCGCCTGGCCCGCTCGGGTCTGCGCTTCACCGATTTCCACACCGCCTCGGCGTGCAGCCCGACCCGGGCGATGCTGCTCTCTCCGGCACCGACCACCATATCGCCGGCCTGGGCAGCATGGCCGAGGCCATCCGCGGCGAGCAGGTGGGCAAGCCGGGCTACGAGGGCCACCTCAACGACCGGGTGGCCAGCCTCGCCGAGCTGCTCCACGACGGCGGCTACCGCACCCTGATGTCGGGCAAGTGGCACCTGGGCCTGACGCCCGAGACCTTCCCGGCAAGGCGCGGCTTCGAGCGCTCGTTTGCGCTGCTGCCCGGCGCGGCCAACCACTACGGCTTCGAGGCCGACATCCCGGCCGAACAAACGCCGCGCCTCCTCAAGGTGACCGCTGGTCTCTACGCCGAGGACGACGCCTTCATCAATGAACTGCCCCAGGATTTCTACTCGTCCGACAGCTTCACCGACAAGCTGCTCGGCTACCTGAAGGAAGGCGAGTCCGACACCCGCCCCTTCTTCGCCTACCTGGCCTTCTCGGCGCCGCACTGGCCGCTGCAGGCCCCGGCCGAGAACGTCGCCCGCTACCGCGGCCGCTACGACGGCGGCCCCGAGGCCCTGCGCGCCGAACGCCTGGGGCGCCTGAAGAAGCTGGGGCTGGTGGGCGCCGAGGTCACGCCCCACCCGGTGGAAGCCCGCAGCCCCGAGTGGGGAGTGCTCAGCCCCCACGAGCGGGCGGTGTCGGCGCGCAGCATGGAGGTCTATGCGGGCATGGTCGAGCGCCTCGACTGGAACGTCGGGCGGGTGGTGGACTACCTGGAGGCCCGCGGCCAGCTCGACGACACGGTGGTGATCTTTCTGTCCGACAACGGCGCCGAGGGTGCTCTGCTCGAAGCCCTGCCCGTCTTCGGCCCCAACCTGCAGCAGGTGATCGCCGACTACTACGACAACAGCCTCGACAATATCGGGCGTGGCAACTCGTATGTGTGGTACGGCCCGCGCTGGGCCCAGGCGGCCACGGCGCCGGCACGCCTCTACAAGGCCCACACCACCGAGGGCGGCATCCGCACGGTAGCCTTCCTGCGCCACCCGGGCCTGGTCCGCCAGGGCGAGATCAGCCATGAGTTCGCCACCGTGATGGACATTGCCCCGACCCTGCTCGAGCTGGCCGGCCTCAGCCACCCCGGCACCGAATACCGCGGCCGGCCGGTGGCGCCGCTACGCGGGCGCTCGCTGCTGCCCTACCTCAAGGGTCACCGCGAGAGCCCGCATCCGGACGACCACGTCACCGGCTGGGAGCTCTTCGGGCAGCGGGCGATCCGCCAGGGCCAGCACAAGGCGGTGTTCATCCCGGCGCCCATCGGGCCCGACACCTGGCAGCTCTACGACCTGAAGGCCGACCCGGGCGAGACCGTCGATCTCGCCGCCACCCGGCCGGACATCCTGGCCCGGCTGCTGCGCCACTGGGACAGCTACGTGGCCGAGACCGGCGTGGTGGAGTTCAACTTCAACCCGCTACGCTGATGCGCCGGGTGGGCCATGCCCACCCGCAAGCCGGCCTCAAACCCGGGCGATCTGCGCGCGCAGGGCTTCCACGGTGTCGCGGTCGCCCCGCACGCGGAAGAAGGCGCCCTCGTCGTCGGCGCGCTCTTCGAGCACCTCGCAGTTGGCGAACACCTCGCCGCGCAGCTGCTGGGCCGACCAGGCCAGGAACAGCTCGGCCTCGATGAAGTCGTGCTGGAAGCGCGCCACGATGATCTGGTGCAGCGCCGCCACGTCGTCCGGGCGGCGGGCGCTCATCACCACGCAGCCGGGGTAGAGGGCGCGCAGCTCGGCCTCGCGCTCCGCCTGGGCGGTGGCGTCCCCGACGTGGTCGATCTTGTTGAAGACGCGGATGCGCGGCACCTCGTCGGCGCCGATCTCGGCCAGTACCTCGTCGGTCACCTGCAGCTGACGCTCGAAGCCGGGGTCGCTGGCATCGATCACGTGGAGCAGCAGCGCCGCGTCGAGGGCCTCGTCGAGGGTGGACTTGAACGAGGCCACCAGGCCGTGGGGCAGGTTCTTGATGAAACCCACCGTGTCGCTCACCAGCACGCGGGGCACGCTCTCGGGGTAGAGCACCCGCACGGTGGTATCCAGCGTCGCGAAGAGCTTGTTGGCCACCAGCACCTCGCTGCCGGTGAGGGCGCGCATCAGCGTGGACTTGCCGGCGTTGGTGTAGCCCACCAGCGCCACAGCGGCGAGGCCCTGGCGCCCCTGGCGGCGCGCGCGCTGGGTCTTGCGCTCGAGCTCCATCGCGGTGATCTCGAGCTGCAGCTCGGCGATGCGGTCGCGGATCTTGCGGCGGTCGAGTTCGGTGTGGGATTCGCCCGCACCGCGGCCGCCCACCCCGCTGCGCTGGCGCCCCTGGGGCCCGGCCAGCTTGGCCATCTCCCGGAGGCGCGGCGCCATGTAGCCGAGCCGGGCGATCTCCACCTGGGCACGGGCCGCGCGGGAGCGGGCGTTGCGGTGGAAGATCTCGAGGATGACCATCGTGCGGTCCATCACCGGGCAGCCGGCCTCCACCTCGAGGTTGCGGGCCTGGGTCGGCGAGATTTCGTGGTCCACCAGGATGGCCTCGATGGGCCGCCCGCCGAGGGCCGCCTGCACCTGCTCGAAGCCCTCGAAATCGTCCATGGCAGGCTCGTTGAGCACGAAGCGGCGGATCTCGTCCCGCTTGCCGGCCCCCAGGTAACCGGTGGTGTCGAAGCCGGCGCGCTTCTGGACGAAGCTGTGGACGACCTCGAAGCCCAGCGTCTTGGCGAGCTCCCGCAGCTCGGCGAGGGAGGATTCGAACTCCCCGTCACTCACGTTGGGCAGCTGCACCGCCGCCACGACGGCGCACATGGGCTTCTCTTTGACTTCACTTTGCATCGGCAGTCGGCTTCTCTTGAATGGTTGAGCACGGATAGTACCCGCAGGCGGGCAAAACGCCCCCACCGGACTCGCATCGCGGCCAGGCGCACGCTATTCCGGATGCAGCAAGACATCATGAAAAAGACATTTTTCGCAAACTCGATCCGGTTCTTGACCGTACCATTTTGGGTATCGAACCCCGCAGAAATCAACACACCTACCAGGCTACGTCAGCGCAAACCCCTTTTATTACGCCGAAATTACGTGGATACCCATATTTTCGCGCCACGACCTGCAGCGAGAAATTCATGGGCCGAACACGTCTTGTACTAGAATGAGCCCAGGAGAAAAACAACAAATCTCTCGATTCCGGCCAGATCCCGGTCATCTTGCGCAAGAGGGGAGCTGTCGTGGCTATCCGCGATGAGGCACACAACAATCGTTCTTCCCAGGGCGAGCTGGACGCCCTCCGGGCCGCCCTCGACAGCGCCGGTGCCCTGATCTTCAGCAAGGACAGCCACTGCCGCTACACCTACGCCAACCAGCGCTTCTGCGAACTGGTGGGCGCTTCACTCGAGGAGGTGGTGGGGCACACGGCCGACGAGTTCTTCGACGCCGCCACCGCCACCCTGCTCCACGAGCACGACGCGAAGGTTCTTGTCACCGGGCAGAGCATGCAGCAGCGGGAGACTCGCTTCTTCAAGAGCAGCGGCGCGCGGCATCGCTACCTGACCGTCAAGACGCCGATCATCGGCCCGCAGGGCGACATCGTCGGTCTGTCGGGCGTCTCCATCGACATCACCGAGAGCGAGCGCTTCGAGCAGGCGCTCAAGGAAAAGCAGCAGCTTCTCGACGCCATCCTCGACAATGTGGATGGCTACATCTATCTGAAGAGCCGGGATCACCGCTACCTCTACGTCAACCGGGCCAGCGCGGCACTGTTCCAGCGCGCCCCGGAGCAGATCATCGGGCGCCAGGACGTCGAGCTGCTGCCGCCCGAGATGGTGCGGCTCGTCAACGCGTCCGATGACGAGGTATTTGCCCGTGGCAAAGGGCTCACCACCGAGATCCAGCTGCCGGCGGCCGACGGCGCGGTGCGCCACATCTGGTCCAAGAAGATCCTGCTGCGCCGGCCGGAGCAAGCCGACTGTCTGCTGGGCCTCGGCTCCGACATCACCGAGATCAAGGACGCCCAGGCGGCGACGATCCGCTCGGAGGCACGTTTCCGCACCCTCTTCGACGCCAGCCGCGATGCGGTGGTGGTGATCAGGCAAGGGCGCTTCATCGACGGCAACCGGGCCGCGCTCGACATCCTGGGCGTCAACAGCCTGGACGCCCTGTGCCAGCTTCACCCGTGGGACGTCTCACCGGCCGAGCAGCCCTGCGGCACGGCCTCCGAGGTGCTGGCGACCGAATACATGGCGACCGCCCTGCGCCTCGGCCACCTGCGCGTCGAGTGGATGCTGCGGCGCCGGGACAACGGCACTGAAACCCCCGCCGACATCGTGCTGAGCGCCATGGACCTCGACGGCGAACCGACCCTGCTCGCCTCGGTGCGTGACCTCACCGACCGCAAGCGCTACGAGGCGAAGATCCACCAGCTGGCCTTATACGACGCCCTCACCGGCCTGCCCAACCGCCGCCTGTTCTTCGACCGGCTGTCCCAGGCCGTGACGCAAAGCCGCCGCAGCGGGCGGCACGGGGCGGTGATCTACCTCGACCTCGACAACTTCAAGCCGGTCAACGACAGGCACGGCCACCGCGCCGGCGACCTGCTGCTGCAGGAAGTCGCCCGGCGCCTCGGCCAATGCCTGCGGGACGAAGACACCGTGGCCCGCCTGGGCGGCGACGAATTCGTCACGCTGCTGGTCAACGTGGCCCCCGACTACGAAACCACCCGCGCCTACGTGTGCGAGGTCGCCGAGCGCATCCGCGACACGCTGGCCCAGCCGTACCTGCTGGCGCTGGGCGACGCGGGCGGGCCGGCCCAGATGGTGGAGCACCTGTGCTCGGCGAGTCTGGGCGTAACCCTCTTCCCGCCCGAGGAGAGCAACATGGAAGCCATCCTCAAGCTCGCCGACAGCGCCATGTACCAGGCCAAGGACGCCGGGCGCAACCAGATCCGCTTCGCCGCCCAGTAGCGCCCGGCCGCCCCCGGGGCGTGAGAGCGCGGCGTCCGCGCCCGAAAGCGCGTACACTTGTCGCCCCGCGCACCCGCCAGTCAGCCATGCATCCGATATCCGACACCGACGCCCTCTTCCTCCTCGCCACGACGCTCGCGTCCAAGCGCCGCCCGGCGGAGCTCGTCGAGATCATCGCCGGCTTCGAGCCGCTTCTTGAGCCCGTGCCCGGCACCAGCCGGCTGATCGACAGCATCCGGCGCCTCACCGCCCACGGCCTGGTACAGGTCGAGGACGAGCGCTTCTCGCTCAGCGCCACGGGCCAGCAGCTGATGGTCGGGCTGCCCAAGAGAACCGACACCGCCGGCCTCGTCACCCACCTGCGCGGCAAGCTCGCCGCCTTCGACGGCCCGGCGAGCTTTCCCAGCGTGCATCTGGGCCAGGCCCAGGTGGACCGCGCCGTGCTCACCCAGCGCGCCGCCGCCAAGGAACCCGGCAAGAACCTCCTGATGCCCAAGCCGAAGGCCGAGGAAGAAGACACCCGCCGCAGCCCCTGGCGCGGTGGCGGCAAGGGCCGGCGCTGAACGCCCGGGCCGCTTCGCAGCGGGTCTCCCACAAGTCCAGCCGATAGATACCCTGACTTGCCTCTGCGGGCGACTGAGGTCGCTCCTGCACGGGGTGCTGCCAATCCAGCTCCGGCGCGGGCTTTCAAAAATTCCACGGCCAACGGTGAGATGGCCGAGGCAGACAAGCGCTTAAGGCCGGAGCCTGAGCGCCTGAAGCCAGGGCCACCCGGCCGGCGCTCAAGCCCCCTTATTTCACCAGCACGCTGACGGCGCTCATGCCGATCGGCTCGCCGTTCTTCCCCACCACGCTCGACAACTCGCGGAAGGCGCTCGCCTGCACCTTCTCGGGCAGCGGCACGAACTTCGCCTGGCGGGCCAGCGCGTCGCCGCGGCCGTAGGCCCACACGAAGAAACGCAGCGCACGGGCCGTACGAACCGGGTCGCCAGCCACCTTCGGCAGTGCCACGTAGGTGCCCATCGTGATCGGCCAGGCACCATCGCCGGGCATCTGGGTCAGGCCCTCCGAGAAATCCCCGTGGGAGAACCAGCGGCTGCCCACCACCGCGCTGCGGAAGCTCTCGGGCGAGGCGCTGAGGTAACGCCCGCCGGCCGTGCGCAGCTGCACCGGGGTCAGACCGTCCTCCACCACGTAGCTGTAATCGATGTAGCCGATCGCCCCGGGCGTGCTACGGACGGCCTTAGAGAGTTCGCTGCTGCCCTTGACGGCGATGAAGCCCGCCGGCCACGGGTGCTTGCTGGCCACGCCGAAGCGCGCCTTCCAGGCCGGGCTGACCTTGCTCAGGTAATCGGAAAAATGATGGGTCGAGCCGGAGCCGTCGCTCCGGCAGACCACGCGGATCGCCTCGTTCGGCAAGGCCACGCCGGGGTTGAGGGCCACGATCTCGGGGGCCTGCCAGTGGCTGATCTCGCCCAGGAAGATCCGCGCCAGCACCTCGCCACTCAGCTTGAGCGGCGCCCCGCCCCGGCGCAGGTTCACCACCGGGACGATGCCCGACACCACCGTCGGGAACATCACCAGCCCGTCCTTGGCAAGGGCCGACTTGGGGGCGATCACGTCCGACGCGCCGAAGTCGGCCTGGCCCTGCCTGATGCGCGTCATTCCGGCGCCGGAGCCCACCGGGTCGTAGTCGAGCGGCTCGCCGCCGGCATTCTGGTATTCCTGGGCCCAGATCCGGTAGGCCGGCGCGGCGGCCGACGAGCCGGCGCCGGTGATCTCGTCGGCCGCGCGGGCAGGCGGGCAGACTGCGGTCGCGCCCAGGCACAGGCCGAGGACGCCCTTCAAAAGGCTTCTTTTCATAGCTCCCATCGACGGCGCGCCGGCGGCGCACCGCGCTCTCTCTGCAAAGGCTGGTCCGGAAATGCCCGCCCGCGGCTGCACCGCCGGGCGCGGCTTCCCGGTTTGTTGGTCGAGCCGTGAGCTTAGTCACTCACCGCCCCGCCGCATGTGAAAAGATTGGTGTCCCGCGCCCGAAATGCCACAGACAGCGGCTGCGCCTTGTGATGGCGCTCCAGCCGAGCCCCCGTCCCGTGCCGGGGGCCGACATGGCTGAGGGGCGATTAGAGCAGAGGAGTTCGACGGTTTGATGTCAGCGCGGTGCGGCAGGCTGCGCCGGTGGTGCGCCGCGGCCTGCCCCATGGGATGTTCAGGCGAGCGGAACACAGCGTCGGGGACACGCCGGCGGGCCCCGTCAGCTTGCGCCCGCTCTCAGAACACCGCTTCCCGCTCCACCTCGGGCCGCAGTGCCGCCCGCACCACGCTCTCGCCGAGGGCCGGCGAGCACAGCTCGATGAAGCGGTAGGCGAAGCCGCGCAGGAAGTGCCCCTTGCGCACCGCGATGCGCGCCAGGTTTTCGCCGAACAGATGATCGCTCGGCAGCATGCTCAGGTTGCGGTCACGCTCCGGGTCGAAGGCCATCGAGGCGACGATGCCGATGCCCAGCCCGAGTTCCACATAAGCCTTGATCACGTCCGCGTCGAGGGCCGACATCACGATGTCGGGGGCGAGCCCCGCATCGGCGAAGGTCTCGTCGATGCGGGCACGGCCGGTGAAGCCCTGGTGGTAGGTGATCAGCGGATGCTCGGCAATCGCCTCGAGGGTCAGCGGCGTGACGCCCTCCAGCGGGTGCCCGGCGGGCACGATCACCGAGTGGTGCCAGCCGTAGAAGCCGAAGGAGACGCAATCACTGATCTCGGCCAGGGTCTCGGTGGCGATGCCGATGTCGGCGCGGCCGTCCTGCAGCATCGTGGCGATCTCATGGGGGCTGGCCTGGTGGAGCACCAGGTGCACCTTGGGATAGGCCTGCTTGAAGCGCGTCACCACCCGCGGCAGCGCGTAGCGGGCCTGGGTGTGGGTGGTGGCGATGGTGAGCTGGCCGTGGTCCTTGTTGCTGAACTGGGCGGCGATGCTCTTGATGTTGCGGGCGTCCAGCAGCATGCGGTCCACCACCACCGCCAGCTCCTCGCCGGGCTCGGTGAGGCCCAGCAGGCGCTTGCCCTTGCGGATGAAGAGCTCCAGCCCGAGCTCGTCCTCGAGGTCCTTGATGTGCTTGGACACCCCCGACTGGGAGGTGAACAGCGCCGCGGCCACCTCGGTCAGGTTGAAGTTGCGGCGCACCGTCTCGTGCACGATGCGCAGTTGCTGGAAGTTCATCAGATCTCCCAGTTCGGCGCAGGGGCGGTGGGAACGCCGGTCAGACCACGCTCGAAGATGCTGAGGCGCGACGGCACCAGGCGCACCGCCTGGCCCTCGTGGAGGCCAAGCTGGCCGACCTCCTCGCGGGTCATCTCGACCTCGAAGATCTGGCCGCTGGAGCCACTCATGCCGTCGAGCTCGACCCGCGCCGTCACACCGAACGACAGGATGCGGCTGATCCGCGCCGGCACGCCGCTGCCGTCCTCGGGGCTGACGACGATGTTGAGCTCGTGGGGGCGCGCAAAGGCGACCACCTCGGAACCCGCATCCAGCGCCACCTTGTCGGAGGACAGGCGCTCGCCGCCCACATGCACGGCCTCGTTCTCGACCCGGCCGTGGAAGAGGTTCACCGAACCCAGGAAGCCATACACGAAGGGCGAGGCCGGGTGGCGGTAGACCTCCTCGGGCGTGCCCACCTGCTCGACCTTGCCGTGGTCCATCAGCACCACGCGGTCGGCGACTTCCAGCGCCTCTTCCTGGTCGTGGGTGACGAAAATCGAGGTGATGTGCAGCTCGTCGTGGAGCCGGCGCAGCCAGCGGCGCAGCTCCTTGCGCACCTTGGCATCCAGCGCGCCGAAGGGCTCGTCGAGGAGCAGCACCCGCGGCTCGACCGCCAGCGCCCGGGCCAGCGCGATGCGCTGGCGCTGGCCGCCCGAGAGCTGGGACGGGAAGCGGTCGGCGATCCAGTCGAGCTGCACCAGCTTCAAGAGCTCGGACACCTTGGCCTTGATCGCCGCCTCGGAGGGCCGCTGGGCGCGGGGCTTCATCCGCATCCCGAAGGCCACGTTGTCGAACACCGTCATGTGGCGGAACAGCGCGTAGTGCTGGAACACGAAGCCCACCTGGCGCTCCCGCACATGGGTGTCGGAGGCGTCGGCGCCGTCGAGCAGCACCTGGCCGCCGTCGGCCGACTCCAGCCCGGCGATGATGCGCAGCAGCGTCGTCTTGCCGCAGCCCGAGGGGCCGAGCAGGGCCACCAGCTCGCCGGTGGGGAAATCGAGGGAAACGTCTTGCAGCGCGGTGAAGCCACCAAACTGCTTGCGGATGTTGCGAACCTGGATGCTCATTTTTGCTTCAACCTCATTCTTCGCGGGCGCCGGCGGCACCGGCGCGCTTCTCGACCCACACCTTCACCGCCAGGGTCACCAGCGCCAGCAGCGCCAGCACCGAAGCCACGGCAAAGGCGGCCGCAAACTGGTATTCGTTGTAGAGGATCTCCACGTGCAGCGGCATGGTGTTGGTGAGGCCGCGGATGTGCCCCGACACCACGCTAACCGCACCGAACTCGCCCATCGCCCGGGCGTTGCACAGGATCACCCCGTAGAGCAGGCCCCACTTCACGTTGGGCAGGGTGACGTGCCAGAAGGTCTGCCAGCCCCGCGCGCCGAGCACCACGGCGGCCTCCTCCTCGTCCTTGCCCTGGGCCTCCATCAGCGGGATCAGCTCGCGGGCGACGAAGGGAAAGGTCACGAAGACCGTCGCCAGCACGATGCCCGGCACCGCGAAGATGACCTTCACGTCGTGATCCGACAGCCACGGCCCGAACCAGCCCTGGGCGCCGAAGACCAGCACGTAGATCAGGCCGGCGACCACCGGCGAGACCGAAAACGGCAGGTCGATGAAAGTGATCAGCAAGTGCTTGCCGCGGAAATCGAACTTGGTGATAGCCCACGCCGCGGCCACCCCGAAGACGAGGTTGAGGGGCACCGAGATGAAGGCCGCGATGAGGGTCAGCTTGATCGCCGAGAGGGCGTCCGGCTCGATCAGCGCCGCCAGGTAAGTGTCCCAGCCCTTGCGGAAGGCCTCGACGAACACCGCCACAAGGGGCATCAGCAGGAACACCGCGAAGAAGGCGAGCGAGACGCCGAGGATGGACCACTTGACCCACGCCGGCTCCCGCGTGGCGGCGTTGGCCTCGTAGCGGGTGGAGCGGCCGGCGGACTGGCCGGCGGAGGACTTGAGAACTGCAGCAGCGCCGGACATCAGCGTTCCCTCCCGGTGCGTTTGGCGGTCCACGCCTGCAGGCCGTTGATGGCGAGCAGCAGGGTGAACGAGAAGACCAGCATAACCACCGCGATCGCGGTCGCCCCGGCGTAGTCGTATTGTTCGAGCTTGGTGATGATCATCAGCGGGGTGATCTCGGAGACCATCGGGATGTTGCCGGCGATGAAGATCACCGAACCGTATTCACCCACCGCGCGGGCGAAAGCCATCGCGAAGCCGGTCAGCAGCGCCGGCATCAGCGTGGGGAAGACCACGTGGCGGAAGGCCTGCCAGCGATTGGCGCCGAGGCTCACGGCGGCCTCCTCGTACTCGGTGTCGAGGTCTTCGAGGATGGGCTGCACGGTGCGCACCACGAAGGGCAGGCCGATGAAGATCAGCGCCACCAGCACGCCCAGCGGCGTGAAGGCGACCTTGATGCCCAGCGGCTCGAGGTGCTGGCCTACCCAGCCGTTGGGCGCATACAGCGCGGTGAGCGCGATGCCCGCCACCGCGGTGGGCAGCGCGAAGGGCAGGTCGACCAGCGCATCCACCAGACGCTTGCCGGGGAAGGAGTAGCGCACCAGGGCCCAGGCCAGCATCAGCCCGAACACCGCGTTGATCGCCGCCGCCAGCAGCGAGGCCCCGAAGGACAGCTTGTAGGAGGCCACGACCGTCGGGGCGGTGACCACGTTCCAGAACTGCTCGAAGCCCAGGCTGCTGCTCTTCACGAACACCGCCGCCAGCGGGATCAGCACGATCAGCGAGAGATAGACCAGCGTGTAGCCGAGGGACAGGCCGAAGCCCGGCAACACGCGATTGCTGCGGGAAGCCATCAACGTTTCACCGTGATCTGGTCATACACGCCGCCATCGGCGAAGTGGGTCTTCTGGACGGCATCCCAGCTGCCGAACTTCTCCTCGACCGTAAAGGTGCGGATCGCCGGGAAGCGGGCCGCGTACTTCTTGGCCACTGCCGGGTCGCGCGGGCGGAAGTTGTGTTTCGCGATGATCTCCTGGCCTTCCGGCGAGTACAGGAAGTTGAGGTAGGCGGTGGCCTGCTTGCGGGTACCCTTCTTGTCCACCACCTTGTTCACGATCGCCACCGGCGCCGAGGCGTCGATGGACAGCGACGGATAGACCACGTCGAACTTGTCGCCGCCCACTTCGCTGTCGATCAGCACCGCCTCGTTCTCGAAAGTGACGAGCACGTCACCGATGCCGCGCTGGGTGAAGGTGGTGGTCGCGCCGCGTCCGCCGCCGTCAAAGACCGGCACGTTGGCGAACAGCTTGGTCACGAACTCCTTGGCCTTGGCGTCGTTACCACCCTTGGAAAGCGCATAGCCCCAGGCGGCCAGGTAGGTGTAGCGGCCGTTGCCGGAGGTCTTGGGGTTGGGGATCACCACCTGCACGCCGGCGCGGGCCAGGTCGTCCCAGTCCTTGATGCCCTTCGGGTTGCCCTTGCGGACCAGAAAGATCGTCGCCGAGGTGTAGGGCGCCGCCGCGTTGGGGAAGGCCTTGCGCCAGTCGGCACCGGTGAGGCCGCTCTTGGCCAGCACGTCCAGGTCGGCGGCCTGGTTCATCGTCACCACGTCGGCCTCGAGGCCGGCGATCACCGACTGGATCTGCTTGCTCGACCCGCCGTGACTCTGGTTGACCGTCAGCTTCTCGCCGGTGGTTCGCTGCCAGTGGGCAACGAAGGCCGGGTTGATCTCCTTGTAGAGCTCGCGGGCCACGTCATAGGAGACGTTGAGGAGCGTAGTATCGGCCTGTGCAGCACCGGCGGAGAGCAGGCTCGCAGCGGCCAGGGCAGCCACGACGGGGCGCACGAAGATACGGGACGGGGACATGGCGATTCTCCATTGAAAGTCGAGAAGCGCGAGTATAGGAAAGCCGGACCCCCACCCAAACGAATAAAAAAGGCTTTGCTTATTACTTTTTGGAAATAACGACCCCGGCCGGCGCCGGCCGACCCCATCGGAGCCCACCATGAAAGCGTTTGCCCGAAGCCTCAAAACCCTCGCCGCCAGCCTCGCCGCCGTCACGATTGGTGCCTGCGCCCACTTCGGCGGGCCGCCCCTCGAGCCCGGCGTGAGCACCGTCGCCGACCTCCAGCGCAGCCTGGGCAGCCCGGCCATGCGCTGGCGCGAAGCCGACGGCAGCGAGCAGCTGGCCTACCCCCAGGGCCCGATGGGCGTGCATACCTGGATGGCCCGCACCGACGCCGGTGGGCGCCTCGTGAGCCTCGACAACGTGATGCAGCCCCGCTACTTCGCGCGCATCCAGGCCGGCATGAGCCAGGACGAAGTGCTGCGCGTCCTAGGCCCCTCCTACCCGGGCTGGACAATCTACTTCAAGGCGCGGGACGAGCTGGTGTGGGAATGGCGCTATTGCGACGACTGGGCCGAGCCGGCCCGCTTCAGCGTGCTCTTCGACGCCACCAGCGGCAAGGTGCGCACCACCATGAGCCTCACCGAAAGGCAGTCGCTGCCCTTCGGCCGCGGCGACCGGCGCGAGTGGTGCGGGCGCTAGCCGCCGCGCGGGCTCAGGCGGCCGGCGTGGCCTGCGACAGCAGCACCTTGTCGACCCGATTGCGGTCCATGTCGAGCACCTCGAAACGCCAGCCGCCGGCCTCGAAGTGATCGGTGGGCGCCGGGATGCGCCCGAGCACGTGCATGATGAGACCGCCGACGGTGTTGAAGGAATGCTCCTCCTCGCCGGGCAGTTCGTCGCCGATGTCGAGCACCGACTTCAGCCGCTCAATGCCCACGTCGCCATCCACCAGCCACGAGCCGTCCTCGCGCTGCAGCATGTCGCGGTCTTCAGGCGCCTCGGGCACCGACAGCTCGCCGACGATGGCCGCCAGCACGTCGGTGAGGGTCACCAGGCCCTGCACCTCGCCGTATTCGTCGACGATCAGCGCAAACTGCAGGCGGGCGCGGCGGAAACTTTCGAGCAGCTGGGTGGTGGTCACCGACTCGGGCACATAAAGCGGCGGGCGCAGCAGGGCCTCGAGATCGGCCAGCGTGACACCGTGGCCGGGCAGCGCCTTTTTGAGCAGGTCACCCGTTTGAAGCACGCCGAGCACGTGCTCCAGACCGTCGCGGCACACCACCAGGCGCGAGAACGAGGTTTCGACCAGGCGCTGCCAGACCACCTCCTCGCCCTCGTCGAGGTCGATGATGAACATGTCGCGGCGCGGCGTCATGATGGCCGAGATGCGCTGCTCGTCGAGGCGCAGCACGTTGGAAACGATCTCCTGCTCGCTCTCGTGGAAGACGCCGGCCTCGGCGCCCTGCTCCATCAACACCTTGATCTCGTCGTCGGTCACCGGCGGCTCTTCCTTGCGGCGGGCGCCCACCAGACGCAGCAGCGCCGAGCACGAGCCCGACAGGATCACAACCAGCGGGTGGGTGATGCGCGCCAGGATCATCATCGGCCGCGCCATCAGCGCCGCGATGCCCTCCGGCGCCAGCAGCGCCAGCCGCTTGGGCACCAGCTCGCCCACCACCACCGAGAAATAGGTGAGGACCACCACCGTGATCGTCAGCGCGATGCCCCGGGCGTAGGGCTCGAGGAGCGGGATGTGGGCGAACCACTCGGCCAGCGGGTCGGCGATCGCCGCCTCGCCGACCGCACCGTTCAAAATACCCACCAGGGTGATGCCGACCTGGATCGTCGACAGGAAGCTCGCTGGCTCCTGGTGCAGCCGGAGCGCCGCCTCGGCCCCCAGGCTCCCGTCGTCGGCCAGGTTCTGCAGCCTTGACTTGCGGGACGACACCACGGCGATCTCCGACATTGCGAAGACGCCATTGAGAAGAATGAGCAACAGAATCAGGACTATATCCATCAGTCAGGCCACCCGGCGTCCGGCGGACGTGTGGCCAGGGAATAAAAACGGTCCGTATTGTAGCCCTGTCTTTGCCCGCTGCATGATCACAGGCGTGCAGGAACCTCGGCCAAAAAGCTGCCCGTCCCGCCGGGCCAGGGTCTAAAATCGCGCCGATGCTCCACCCCTCGCCCGCCCCGCGGTCGCGAACGCTCGCCGCGGCGCTCGCCCTGTCGCTGGTTTTCCACCTGGCCCTGATGCTGCTCGACCTGGCGCCGCCGGAGGCCCCGGCCCGCAGCACCACGCTGCAGGCCCGACTCGCGCCCCGCCCCGTCGCCCCGCCCCAGGACACCCGGCCGCCGGCCGTCCGCCCGGCCGCCCCCAAGCCCCCGCCGGCCGAAGCCCCCCCGCGCAAGCCGGCGCCGG
>JAEUNU010000035.1 GCA_016789125.1 Zoogloea sp.
ACCTACCGCTGCCCGCTGCACTGCGTGTTCTGCTACAACCCGGTGGACTTCGCCCGCCACGAGGAAGAGCTGTCCACCGCCGACTGGCTGCGCGTGCTGCGCGAAGGGCGCGAACTGGGCGCCGTGCAGTGCGGCTTTTCCGGCGGCGAGCCGCTGCTCCGCGACGACCTGGAAGTGCTCATCGCCGAGGCGCGCCGGCTGGGCTACTACACCAACCTCATCACCTCCGGCGTCGGCCTCACCGAGGCGCGGCTCGACGCCTTCAAGGCCGCCGGGCTCGACCACATCCAGCTGTCCTTCCAGGATTCGAGCAAGGAGATCAACGATTTCCTCACCCACACCCGCACCTTCGAGCTCAAGCAGCGGGTGGGTGAGATGATCAAGGCGCGGGGCTGGCCGATGGTGATGAACGTCGTCATCCACCGCCTCAACATCGAGCACATCGGCCGCATCATCGAGATGGCCGACGCCCTCGGCGCCGAATACCTCGAGCTGGCCAACGCCCAGTATTACTCGTGGGCGCTGCTCAACCGCGACCAGCTGATGCCGTCCCGCGAGCAGCTGAGGCGCGCCGAGGCCGTCACCGACGAATGGAAGGCGCGGCTGGCCGAGCGCATGCGCATCCTCTTCGTGGTGCCCGACTACCACGAGGGCAAGCCCAAGAAGTGCATGAACGGCTGGGGCAACGTCTTCCTCACCGTAACGCCGGACGGCACCGCCCTGCCCTGCCACACCGCCCGCATGCTGCCCGGCCTCGACTTCCCCAATGTGCAGGAGCACAGCCTGCGCCACATCTGGTTCGAGTCCGAGGGCTTCAACCACTACCGCGGCACCGGCTGGATGAAGGAGCCCTGCGCCAGCTGCGAGGACAAGGAAAAAGACTTCGGCGGCTGCCGCTGCCAGGCCTACCTGCTGGCCGCCGACCCCGACGCCGCAGACCCGGTGTGCCCGAAGAGCCCCCACCACGAACACGTCGCCGCTGCCCTCGAACAGGCCGACACCGCCGCACCGTCGACCAGACCACTGATCTTCCGCGACCCCAGGGAAAGCCGCCGACTCTGCGGGCCGGACTGACACCGCAGGGCCGCGGCCGGCGCTATTTGCCCTTGGGCGGCACGCCGAAGTTGCTCAGATGGCCTTCCCGCGCGGCCCGCTGGCGCGCGCTGGCGATGATGGCGGCCGACTTGCCGGGGGCGGCCGGCATCGAGACCAGCCTCTCGGTCTGCGCGGCGCCGCAGTGGGGGCAGGCGGGGCGGGCGTCGGCGCGGACGATGCGCTCGAACACGCGGTCACAGGCAGGGCAGTGGAAATCGTAGATCGGCATGGTGGGGGCACCGGAGCGGAGCGGTGGGGTTCGGCGCGGCCCCGCTGCACTGGGGCCGGCGGGGCGCGGGTTTCAGAACTTGACCAGCACGTCCTCGTTACGGGCGATGAACTGGCAGGCCAGCCGGTAGGGGGGCGGCAGGTCCTTCTCTTCCGCGTCGGCGATCTGCTCCTTGGTGATCTTGCCGGCCATGCGGAGGGCTACCTTCTCCTTTTCGGTAAGGGCGATGCCCATCGGCGCCTTGCCGGACAGCACCTGGACCTCGACGCAGCACGAGCCGCATTCGCCGTTCTCGCACTCGAAATCGACGGGGATCTTGTTGTTCTGCGCGAGCAGCAACAGGGTCTGGGTGTCACCGGCCGTGGCGTAGACGGTGACGTCCTTCTTCATTTTGGGCGAACTGAAAGTGATGTTGGCCATGATGGCTTGCCTTTCTCGGGGGTGGCGGGGGAAGGCCCGCGGGCCCTCCCCCGGGCGGGTGCTCAGCGGATGATGTCGTAGGAGTAGTCGGTGGTGCCGATGCCGATGGTGTTGGCGTCGAGGGCCTCGAAGTACTCGTCGAGCAGCATGGTCAGCACGCGCAGGGCCCCGGTGTAGCCCCAGATGGGGAAGCGGTGGTGGTGGTGGCGGTCGAAGATCGGGAAGCCGAGGCGGATCAGCGGCGCGCCGCAGTCACGCTCGAGGTACTTGCCGTAGGTGTTGCCGATCAGGAAGTCGACCTTCTCGGTGAAGAGCAGGGAGCGCATGTGCCACAGGTCGGCCTTCGGGTAGGCCTTGCAGCCCTTGCCGAAGGGGCTGGCATCGAGCAGGGCCTGCACCTTGCGACCCCACTCGGCGTCGCCGTTGGTGGAGAGCACATGCACCGGCTCGGCGCCGAGTTCGAGCAGGAAGCCGGTCATCCCGAGCATCAGGTCCGGGTCGCCGTAGAGGGCGAACTTCTTGCCGTGGAGGTGGGCCTGGCTGTCGGCGATGGCGTCCACCAGGCGGCCGCGCTCCTTCTCGAGCTCCGGCGGGATCGGCTTGCCGGTGATCTCGGAGACCTTCATCAGGAAGGCGTCGGTGCCGGTGACGCCCATCGGGTGGTTGAAGGAGACGGTCTCCTGGCCGTGCTCCTTGATCAGCTTCATGGTCTTCTCGGTGGAGTATTCCTGGAAGCTGATGGTGGCCTTGGCGTTGATCGCGGCCTCGACCTGGGCCTTGGTGGTGCCGCCGTCGTACATGCGGAACTCGCCGTCGGTGGGGGTGTTCCACACGTCGGAGGGGTCGCACAGGATGGTGTGCTCGACGCCCATCAGGCCGAGCATGCGGCGGATCTCCGGCAGGTTGCCGCACACGAAGCCGTCGAAGCCGCCGATGAAGTTGATCGACTCGTTGGGCGTGCGCTCCAGCACCGGGCCCTGGCCGGCCTTGCCGTCCCAGAAGTACTTGACGATGCCCTGCAGCGCGTTGTCGTAGCCGGTGATGTGGCTGCCGACGAAGGCCGGGGTGTGGGCGAAGGGCACATCGAACTCGGCCGGGATGGAGCCCTTCTGCTTGGAGGTCTTGATGAAGGCGTCCAGGTCGTCGCCGATGACCTCGGCCATGCAGGTGGTGGAGACGGCGATCATCTCCGGCTTGTAGAGGTTGAAGGTGTTGGCGAGGCCGTCGATCATGTTGTTGAGGCCGCCGAATACCGCCGCGTCCTCGGTCATCGACGAGCTGACGCAGGAGGTCGGCTCCTTGAAGTGGCGCGAGAAGTGGGAGCGATAGTAGGCCACGCAGCCCTGGGAGCCATGCACGAAGGGCAGGGTCTTCTCGAAGCCGACCGCCGCGAACACCGCGCCCAGCGGCTGGCAGGCCTTGGCGGGGTTCACCGTGAGGGCTTCGCGGGCGAAGTTCTTCTCGCGGTATTCCCAGCTCTTGGTGTATTCGATCTGCTTCTTCAGCTCGTCGGCGGGCACGCGGAACTCGAACTGGCTCCGCTTGTTGTCGAACATGGCCTTGTATTCCGGCTCGCGGAACAGGTTTTCATGGTCGAGGACTTTTTCAACGTTCTGGGGCATGACAGCACTCCTTGGATTCAGTAATCGGGGCGGGGCGGCGGGGCCACGGCCCCGCCCGGAAGGGCAGTCAGGCCGCCTTCTTCCACGGGGCCTTGGCGAGGCCCCAGACCGGCGAGTTGATCGCCATGTCCATGTCGCGGGCGAAGATCGCGAAGCCGTCGTAGCCGTGGTAGGGGCCGGAATAATCCCAGCTGTGCATCTGGCGGAAGGGCACGCCCATCTTCTGGAAGACGTACTTTTCCTTGATGCCCGAGCCCACCAGGTCGGGCTGGACCTTCTCGACGAACTTCTCGAACTCGTAGCCGGTCACGTCGTCGTAGATCAGCGTGCCGTCCTTCACGTAGTGGGTGGTGCGCTGGTAGTCGTCGTTGTGGCCGAACTCGTAGCCGGTGCCGACCAC
>JAEUNU010000068.1 GCA_016789125.1 Zoogloea sp.
ATTATCCTATAGGCTCGCCTGCCGGCGTTTGATCTTGATCGCAAGCCGGTGATCGAAACCCCGCGCCCCACCCTTCCGACAAGCGATTACCCCATGTTTTCCGCCCTCCGCCGCTGGCGCCGCCGGCGCCAGGCCGACCGGATGACGGTCTCCGCGGCCCAATGGGAACAGGTCGAACGGAGCCTGCCCTTCCTGGCCTGGCGCCCGGCCGAAGACCGCCCGGTGCTGCGCCGCATGGCCCTCGAGTTCCTTGCCGAAAAGCAAGTTCACGGCGCCCACGGGCTCGTCGTCAGCGACGAGATGCTGCTCTCGATCGCGCTGCAGGCCTGCCTGCCGGTGCTCCGCATCGGCCTCGACGCCTACGCCGACTGGGTCGGCATCGTGGTCTACCCGGGCGATTTCGTGATCCCCCGCAGCGTCGTCGACGAGGACGGCGTCACCCACGAATACCACGACGAGGTGCTCGGGGAAGCCTGGGAAGGCGGCCCGGTGCTGCTGTCGTGGTTCGACGGTGGCGACGCGCCGGCCGGCATCAACGTGGTCATCCACGAATTCGCCCACAAGCTCGACATGGGCAACGGCGAGGTCGACGGCTACCCCGCGCTCCCCGCCGACATGCCGCCCGCCGCCTGGGCCGCCGCCTTCAGGCCCGCCTACGACGACTTCTGCCGGCGGGTGGACGACGGCGAGGACACCGCCCTCGACCCCTACGGCGCCGAACACCCGTCCGAGTTCTTTGCCGTGATGAGCGAAGCCTTCTTCGAGACCCCGCGCCTGCTGCGGGGTGAATACCCGGCAGTGTACGCACAGCTCGCCCGCTACTACCGCCAGGACCCGGCCGCCTTCCAACCCGAAACAGGAAGCGGGCCCTAGCACTAATGTCACATTTCTTTGCTTGTCGATTGATCGCTGTCTAAAGTGAGTGAGCCATCCGGCATTCCCTACTAAACAGTGGAGAGGAACTTCATGGCTATTACCTGGATTCTGGTCGCCAACGCGAGTCTCGCCCGTCTGTACGCCAACCTCGGGCCCAAGCAGGGGCTCAGACTGATCAAGGAGCTGGTCCACCCCGAAAGCCGCATGAAAAACGCCGATCTGTCCTCCGACAAGGCGGGTGCCTTCCAGGCCTCGGCCAGCGGCCACGGCTCCCGCGAGCAGCAGACACCGCCCAAGCTCAACGCCGCCCGCAACTTCGCCCAGGCCCTGGCCAAGGAGCTCTACCTCGGGCGCAGCCGCAACGAGTTTGCCAGGGCCATCCTGGTCGCCCCACCCGCCTTCATGGGCATGCTCAACGCCACCCTCGACGGCCCCACCGCCCAGCTGGTGAGTGACCGCCTAGAGAAGGACTACACCAAAACCCCCGAGCCGGCCCTGTGCGGCCACCTGGAGTCCTGCATCCTGGTCTGAGCCTGCGCCCCAGGCCGCGCGCCCCTCGGGGCATCTTGAGCATCCACCACCCCGGTCGTGGTCGGCAAGGCGCCGACCCACCTCATGAACAGCAGGGCCCGGCCAGGGCCTGGGCTCGACAAGCATTTCCTCCCTCCGCGGCCGCCCGGCACCACACGCCGGGCGATCACCGCGCTTGCGGGCGGGTGCGACGCCTGTCACATCCGCCCGCTTTTTAACCGCATTCAAGCGCTCCAGCGTGAGCCAGTGCCCGCGGCCCTCCCGGCCTTGCGCCTATCCTCGGAACGACTCCCCGGAATGGTGCGCATCATGCACAAAGCCCTCTTCTCCCGCTTCGCCGCCGCCGGCATCGCCGTCGTCCCGCTTACCCTCGTCTCGGCCCTGGTCTGGATCGACGGCAGTCTGGCAGGCCAGGCTGGCGGCCGCCGCGATGGCGCCGACGCTCTGGCAACCGCCGCGAATAGCCCGGCCACCGAAAGGCCCAGGCCCGACACCCAGCGGCGCCGCGCCGACCTGCCACTGGACAGCCTCACCTACGGCGCCGATGCCCTCTTCTTCGGCCGCACCGACGCCCCTGAGCCCAGGCAGGCCCCGGCCCGCAGCAGCGCCGCCCAGGCCAGCCAGACCGGCGCGCAGGGCGACGGCACCCGCCCCGGGCACACCGACGACTGGACCGCCGGCCTGGCGATGGTCGCTGCGGGCGCCAAACCCTCCGGGCACGACTGGATCGCCGCCCCCCAAGCCGCCTGGACCCCTGGCCGGCCCGGCGTCAGCAGTGCCTTCACGCCACCGGCCGGGAGCTCCGCGAGCCCCTCGGGCAGCCCATCAGGCACCCCCCAAGGCACCGAAAGCCCGGCCGGCGGTGCCGGCATCCCCGGCAGCCCGCAGGTGTTCAATAGCGCCGAAGATCCGGTCGCCGTCCTCACGGCTGCAGCACGCGGTGCGACCCCCGCCGAAAGCACCGCAGAGCCCCTGGCCCTGCTCGCCGCGCCGGTGATCACGGCCCGCGACGCGACGGCCCGGGCGATCCCGGAACCCCCGTCTTTTGGCCTGGCCCTGGGCGCACTGGGGCTGGCCGGCATCGGGCTGCGCGGCCGGCAGCGCACCGGCCGCTAGACCGCTTCCAGCCGCCAGCGGGCCAGGCGCCGGTAGTGCACGCCGGCGTCCGACCGGCACGACTCCATCAACACGAACCCGGCCACCGGCCAGGCGATCGGCCCGAGTGCGGGCGAGGCCGCGGCCCGGTCAGCCTTGCGGAGCAGGCTCACGTGGGGCACGAAGGGCGTGGCATCCGCCGGCAGGCCCAGCGCGGCCAGACAGCCGCGAAGATCCGCCACCAGCCTGTCGAGGGCCGTCGGCCGATCGGCGCAGCCGGCCCACACGATCCGGTTGTGCCGCCAGTAGCCGAGCTGGTCGAGGTGCAGCATAAAGGCCTCCCCCGCCACCGCCCCCAGCGCGTCGACGAGGCCCTGAAGACGCGCCTCGGGCACATCGCCAATGAAGGCCAGCGTGAGGTGCAGAGTGTCCCGGCGCATCCGGCGCCCGCCGCACAGGCGGTGGGCCTCGAGGCCGGCGGCCTCGAGCGCCCCGGCGACGGCTTCACCCGGCCACAGGGCCAGGAACAGCCGCCGGCAGGCTTCAGCCATCCACCCGCGCCATGAGCGCCACGGCCTGGGCCGCGATACCCTCGCCGCGGCCGGTGAAGCCGAGCTTCTCGGTGGTCTTGCCCTTGATGTTCACCGCGGCCGGATCGACGCACAGGTCGGCGGCGATGTTGGCCACCCTCGCAGGCACGAAGGGCAGGATCTTGGGCGCGCGGGCGATCACGGTGGCGTCCACATTCACCGTCTGCCAGCCCGCGGCGCGCGCCGCAGCCGCGGCCTCGCGGAGCAGCACACGGGAGTCGGCGCCCTCGAAGCGCGGGTCGGTGTCGGGGAAATGCCGGCCGATGTCGCCCAGACCCGCCGCGCCGAGGATGGCGTCGGTGATGGTGTGGAGCAGCACGTCGGCGTCGGAGTGGCCGAGCAGGCCGCGCTCGAAGGGGATCGTGACCCCGCCGACGATCAGCGGGCGGCCGGGGACCAGGGCATGCACGTCGAAGCCCTGGCCGATGCGGAACGGAACATTCATGCCTTGTCCTCACGGTGCTGGAGAATCCACTCGGCCAGATGCAGGTCGAGGGGGAAGGTGACCTTGAGATTGGTCGGGTCGCCCCGCACCAGCCGCGGGCGCAGCCCCATCGCCTCGATGGCACTGGCCTCGTCGGTGACATTGCGGGCCGATTCGAGGGCGCGCTTGAGCATCACGTAGCGGAACATCTGGGGCGTCTGGGCCTGCCACAGGCCTTCGCGGGGCACGGTGTCGGCGACCCGGTGGGTGCTGTCCTCGCGCTTCAGGGTGTCGGCCACCGGCACCGCCAGGATGCCGCCCACCTCGTCGTGGATGAGCTCGCGCACCAGGGTCTCGATGTGCCAGGGTGCCAGGCAGGGCCGGGCAGCGTCGTGCACCAGGATCCAGTCGGACTCGCTGGTATCGTCTGCGATCGCCCGCAGGCCATTGAGCACG
>JAEUNU010000092.1 GCA_016789125.1 Zoogloea sp.
CCGCCGCCGTTCGGCTTCATGCAGCTCCAGAAGAAGGTGTGGTTCCAGACCTGGGCCGCGTTGTTGTAAACGCCGCCGGCCGGCGCCTTCTTGACGATCTCTTCGAGGGAGAGGTTCTCGAACTCGGTGCCCGGGATCAGGTTGTTGAGGTTGACGACGTAGGCATTGTGGTGCTTGCCGTGGTGGAACTCGAGGGTTTCTTCGGAAATGAAGGGGGCCAGGGCGTTCTTGGCGTAGGGCAGTTCGGGCAGGGTATGAGCCATCTTGTTCTCCGGGGTTGTTGACTATGAAGCAGGGTTGATAGCCCGACAATTTTAGTCGGGTTTTACGTGCCTGCACAATCCGGCTGAGCAGGCGAGTGCGTTTGCGGCGTGGAGGCTGGGCCGTCGTGGGCCGTCACGGTGGCGTTCACGCTGCCCTGATGCAGCTCGACCCGGATGCCGTCGCCCGGGGCCAGCGTGCCGGCGTCGCGCACGATCTCGCCGGCGGCGTTGCGGGTGATGCTGTAGCCGCGGGCCAGCACGCCCCGCGGGTCGAGGTGGGCGAGGTGCTGGGCGAGGGCGTCGACGCGGCTCCTGCGGCGCTCCAGCAGGTTGTGGGCGGCGCGCTCGAGGCGTTGGGCGAGGTTGTCGAGGCGGGCCCGGCGCTGGGCGAGGTCGGGCCGGCGGGCGGCGAGGCGCAGGCCGAGGGCATTCACCCGGGCCTCGCCCGCGGCGAGCTGCCGCGCCATGCGGGCGTGGAGCGTGTGGCTCAGGGTTTCGAGGCGCAGGCCGGCCTGCACGAGGCGCTGGCGCGGGTGGGTGAGCCGGGCGGCGACCCGGTCGAGGCGCTGGGCGGCGGTCTCGAGGCGGCGCTGCATGGCGCGCGTGAGGCGGGCGTCCAGCAGGGCGAGCTTGTCGTGGAGCTCGACGAAGCCGGCGCTGGCCAGTTCGGCGGCGGCGGTGGGGGTGGCGGCGCGCAGGTCGGCGGCAAAGTCGGCGATGCTCACGTCGGTCTCGTGGCCGACGCCCACCACCACCGGCAGCGGGCAGGCGCGGATCGCCCGGGCCACGGCTTCGTCGTTGAAGGCGGCGAGGTCTTCGAGGCTGCCGCCGCCGCGTACCAGCAGCAGCACGTCGGTGCCGTCGCGGGCAGCGTGGCGGCCGGCGCGCTGGATGGCCGCGGCGATCTGCGCCGGCGCCCCGTCGCCCTGCACCGGCGTGGGGTAGAGCGTGACCGGCAGGTGCGGCGCGCGGCGGGCGAGGGCTGCGGTGACGTCGCGCCAGGCGGCGGCCTGGGCCGAGCTGACCACCGCGACGCCCCTCGGAAAGCGCGGCAGCGCCCGCTTGATGGCGGGGTCGAAGAGCCCCTCGGCCTCAAGGCGGGCCTTGAGGCGCAGGAAGGCCTCATAGAGGTTACCCACCCCGGCGTGGCGGATGGCTTCGACATTGAGCTGGTAGTCGCCCCGCGGCTCGAACAGGCTCACCAGCGCCCGCACTTCGACCCGCATGCCGTGCTCGAGGCGGAAGGGCAGGAGCTGCGCCCGGTTGCGCCACATGGTGCACCGCACCTGGGCCTGCTCGTCCTTCAGCGTGAAATAAACATGGCCGGAGGCGGCGCGGGTGAGGGTCGAGACTTCACCGCCAATCCACATCAGCGGGAAGCTTTCTTCGAGCACGTTGCGGGCGGCCCGGTTGAGCCAGGACACGGAAACGACCTCGCCGGGCT
The DNA here is from genome assembly GCA_016789125.1 of Zoogloea sp. Lineage (GTDB taxonomy): Bacteria > Pseudomonadota > Gammaproteobacteria > Burkholderiales > Rhodocyclaceae > Zoogloea. Next base: position 1,708 of record JAEUNU010000092.1, read on the forward strand.
TGACTTCGGCGGAATTTCGGGGGGTGTTCATGGGGGCGGATTCTACCGGAATCCACATCCCGGCCTCCCGTGTGCGAAAAAATCCCGCCAGCGGGCTTGACTTGCCTGAAAACAGTCAAGTTATTGATTTTAAAGGGATGTCTTTGTAGCCTATTTTTTGACCCGAGTAGGAAAAACCCTTACCGGGCGCGGGTTTAGGGCGTTCGATCAACATCAATCCACAAAGTTATCCACAGATTTTGTGGATTGTCCTGAGGCGCCAGCATGTTGCCCTGCGCCCTTGAGCGGGTTACATTCTCGGGCTTCATACGATTCGCAGGAGTGCTCGCGTGTTCGCCATCATTCAGGCCGCCGGCTGGCCGATCTGGCCCTTGTTGTTTGCTTCCATCGTCGCAGTGGCCCTGATCATCGAGCGACTCATCACCCTGCGCCGCAGCAAGATCCTGCCCGAGGGCCTCCTCGAGAAAGTCGTCGGCGAGCTCCGCCAGACCGGCGCCACCCCCGAGATGATCAACCGCGTCGCGCTCTCGTCGCCGCTGGGCCGCGTGCTCGCCGCCGGCCTGCGCAACGTGCGCAGCCCCCGCGAGGTGATGAAGGAGTCCATCGAGGAGACCGGCCGCGCCGTGGTGCACGACCTCGAGCGCTTCCTCACCACCCTTGGCACCATCGCCTCGATCAGCCCGCTGATGGGCCTGTTCGGCACCGTGGTCGGCATGATCGAGATCTTCGGCTCCCAGACGCCGGGCGGGTCCAACCCCCAGCAGCTCGCCCACGGCATTTCCATCGCCCTCTACAACACCGGCTTCGGCCTGGTGATCGCGATGCCCAGCATGATCTTCTGGCGCCATTTCCGCGCCACCGTCGATGGCCTCGTGGTCGAGATGGAGCAGCAGGCCATCCGCCTCGTGGAAGTGGTCCACGGCGACCGTCGCTGAGGCGCCCACCATGAACTTCGGCCGTGGCCGCTCCCGCGAGGAGCCCGAGATCAACCTGATCCCGATGATCGACGTGCTGCTGGTGATCATCATCTTCCTGATGCTCACCACCACCTATTCGCGCTTTGCCGGGCTTGAGATCAACCTGCCCACCGCCGACGCCCAGGCCAGCAACACCAAAACCGTGGAGGTCAACGTGGCGGTCACCGCGGCGGGCGACGTGGTCATCAACAAGCGGCCGGTGAATGGCTCCGGCCAGCCGGCCATCGTCGCGGCGCTGCAAGCGGCGGTGCCTTCCGACGCCAAGGACCCGGTGGTGATCATCAACGCCGACGCCAAGGCCGCCCACCAGCGCGTCATCGACGTGATGCAGGCGGCCCAGCAGGCCGGGCTGGTGCATATCTCCTTCGCCACCCAGGCGGCCCAGCACTAACGCCCGTATCCCCATGCCGCGCAGCGCCCCCGGATTCTGGCAAGGCCGTGGGGCCGCGGCGTGGTGCCTGTTTCCCCTGTCCCTGCTGTTTGCTTTTCTCGCCGGCCTGCGTCGCCGGCTGTTTGCGCTCGGCCTCCTGAAGGTGGAGCGCCTGCCGGTGCCGGTGATCGTGGTCGGCAACATCGCTGTCGGCGGCAGCGGCAAGACGCCGATCGCCCTGTGGCTGGCCGACGCGCTGCGTGCCCGCGGGCACCGGCCGGGCATCGTCAGCCGGGGTTACGGCGGCTCCGTCGAGGGCACCGCCGAGGTGCCGACCGGCGGTGATCCAGCGCTTTATGGCGACGAGCCGGTGCTGATGGCCGCGCTGTCCGGCTGCCCGGTGTGGGTCGGGCGCGATCGCCCGTCGGCGGGGCGCGCGCTGCTGGCCGCGCACCCCGAGGTGGACGTGCTGATCGCCGACGACGGCCTGCAGCATTACCGCCTGGCCCGCGATCTCGAGATCATCGTGGTGGATGAAGCCACCCTCGGCAACCGTTTTCGCCTCCCCGCCGGCCCGCTGCGGGAAGGCCTCGGCCGGCTCGCCGAGGCCACCGTGGTGTTGGCCCAGGGCGGTTTGTCGCCGGCCCTGCGGGCGGCCATCGGCCCTGCGCCGATATTTGGCTTCGAGCTGGCCGGAGCGGCCTTCGAGCGTGTCAGCGCGCGTGGCGAGCGGTGTCTGGCGGACGATTTCCACGGCCGGCGCGTGCACGCGATGGCCGGCATCGGCCGGCCGGAGCGTTTCTTCAGGCAGCTCGAGGCGATGGGGCTGACGATCGAGCGGCGTCCGTTTGCCGATCATCACGCCTTCACGCCCGCGGACCTGGCCGTGCCCGATGGCGATGTGCTTCTGATGACCGAGAAGGATGCGGTAAAATGCGCGCCTTTCGCCCCGGCCGAAAGCTGGGTGTGGCCGGTTCGGGCGCAGCTTGCGCCGGAAGCCGCCAAACTGATTGTGGAGAAGCTCGATGGACCCCCGACTGCTTGAAATCCTCGTTTGCCCGATCACCAAGGGCCCCCTCGACTTCCACAAGGACAAGCAGGAGCTGTGGAGCGCGAGTGCGCGCCTGGCCTACCCGATCCGCGACGGCATTCCGGTGATGCTCGAGGAGGAGGCCCGCCCGCTCACCGAAGAAGAGCTCGCCCAGGCGCGCTGAGCATGGGCTTCCGCATCGTCATTCCGGCGCGCCACGCGTCGAGCCGCCTGCCGGGCAAGCCGCTGCTTGACATCGCCGGCAAGCCCATGATCCTGCATGTGCTCGATCGTGCCCGTGAGGCCGGCGCCGACGACGTGTGGGTGGCCACCGACCACCCGGGCATCGCCGCGGTCGTCGAGGCGGCGGGTGGGCAGGTGATCGTCACCTCGGCCGAGCACCCGTCGGGCACCGACCGCCTCGCCGAAGTCGCCACCCGCCTGGGCTGGGGCGACGACGACGTGGTTGTAAACGTGCAGGGTGACGAACCGCTGATCCCGTCCGAGCTCATCGCCGCTGCCGCCGCCGCGCTGGCCGCCGATCCCGACGCAGCCATCGCCACCGCCTGCCACCCGCTGCATTCTGCCGACGAGTTCTTCAACCCCAATGTGGTGAAGCTCGTCCTCGATGCCCGCGGGCGGGCGCTTTATTTTTCCCGCGCGCCGATCCCGTGGGCGAGGGACGCCTTCGCCGCCGATCGCAGCGCGCTGCCGGCCGCTTTGCCGGCCTACCGCCACATCGGCCTCTACGCCTACCGGGCGGGCTTTCTCAAGCGCTACGCCAGCCTCGCACCGTCGCCGCTGGAGCAGTGGGAAGCCCTCGAGCAACTCCGGGCGATGGCCCACGGCTATCCGATCCAGGTCATGGTGCTCGACCACGCGCCGCCGGCCGGCGTCGACACCGCCGACGACCTCGAGCGGGTGCGCAGAGAGTTTGACCGGGTGTAAGTTTCACGTTAGTTTCGCCATTCAACATCGCATCAACAATAACTGGAGGGATAGCATGCGTCTGATTCTGTTGGGACCGCCGGGCGCCGGCAAGGGCACCCAAGCCAATTTCATCAAGGAAAAGTTCGGTATTCCGCAGATTTCCACCGGCGACATGCTGCGCGCAGCGGTCAAGGCGGGCACGCCCCTCGGCGTCGAGGCCAAGAAGGTGATGGATGCGGGTGGCCTGGTGTCCGACGACATCATCATCGGCCTCGTCAAGGATCGCCTGAAGGAAGCCGACTGCCAGTCCGGCTACATGTTCGACGGCTTCCCGCGCACCATCCCCCAGGCCGAGGCCATGAAGGCCGCCGGCGTGCCGATCGATTTCGTGCTCGAGATCGACGTGCCCGACGAGGAAATCATCGGCCGCATGTCCGGCCGCCGCGTGCATGTGGCCTCTGGCCGTACCTACCACGTCAAGTTCAACCCGCCGAAGGCCGAGGGTGTGGACGACGAAACCGGCGAGCCGCTGATCCAGCGCGACGACGACAAGGAGGAAACCGTCAAGAAGCGTCTCGACGTGTATCACTCCCAGACCAAGCCGCTGGTGGCCTATTATTCCGACTGGGCTGCCAACGGTGATGCCAACGCGCCGCAGTATCGCAAGATCGCCGGCCTCGGCAAGGTCGAGGAAATCCGTGATCGTGCCTTCGATGCGCTGAAGTAATCAGGCCGCAAGCAGGGTTAGCAGGGCCGGCCGCCAACGCGCCGGCCCTTTTGTTTTTTGCAGGGCTCTTTGGAGTGCGCAGCGCGCTGCCGTCATGACAGGAAATCTTCTCTATGCCCAGTCCGGCGGGGTGACGGCGGTCATCAACGCCTCGGCCGCCGGTGTCATCGCCGAGGCGCGCCTGCAGCCCGAGCGCGTCGGGCGCGTGCTGGCGGCCCGCAACGGCATCCTCGGGGTGCTGCGCGAGACCCTGGTGGACACCGCCGGCCTGCTCGACCCCGATCTGCGCCGCCTGCGGGCGACGCCCGGCGGGGCTTTCGGCTCCTGCCGCTTCGATCTCGACCCCGAGGGGAGCAATCCGGCCCAGTACGAGCGCCTGTTCGCGGTGTTGGCGGCCCACGATGTGCGCTACTTCCTCTACAACGGCGGCAACGGCTCGATGGAGACTTGCCGCCAGGTCCAGGCCGCCGCCGACGCGCGGGGTTATGCGCTGACCGTGGTGGGCGTGCCCAAGACCGTCGACAACGACATCGTCGGTACCGATTGCTGCCCGGGCTATGGCTCGGCGGCCAAATACCTGGCCACTTCGGTGCGCGAGGTGGGCCTCGACCTCGCGGCGATGACCACCAGCACCGGCCGGGCCTTCGTGCTTGAGGTGATGGGCCGCAACGCCGGCTGGCTGGCGGCCGCCTGTGGACTGGCCGCGGAGGACGACAGCGCCGCACCGCACCTGATCCTGCTCCCCGAGGTGCCTTTCGACGAGGCGCGCTTTCTCGAGCGTGTCCGCGAGATCGTCGCCCGCTACGGGCATTGCTCGGTCGTCGTGGCGGAGGGCCTGCGCCGGAGCGACGGGCAGATCCTGTCGATGCAGGACCGCAGCCAGAAGGGCTATGTGCAGCTCGGCGGCGCCGGCGAGGTGGTGGCCGAGCTGATCCACCGCAGCCTGGGTTACAAGGTGCACTACGCGGTGGCCGACTACCTGCAGCGCTCGGCCCGCCACCTGGCCTCCAAGACCGACACCGCCCAGGCTTTCGCGGTGGGCAAGGCGGCGGTGCGCCGGGCGCTCGCCGGGCAGGCCGGCGTGGTCGGCATGAAGCGCCTCTCCGACGTGCCCTACCGCTGGCGCACCAACCTGCTGCCCTTCGAGGCGGTGGCCAACCTCGAACGCAATGTTCCGCCCGAGTTCATCGCCGCCGACGGTTTCGGCGTCACCGAGGCCTTCCGCCGCTGGTGTCGCCCCCTGATCAGCGGTGAAGATCTGCCCGCCTTCCGAGACGGGCTGCCGGATTACCTGCGCCTGCAGCTCCCCCTGCTGCCGCCGGCGCTGCCGGCCTATGCGGGCTGAAGCCCGGCGGCTTGTTGCACTGGTCGGCCTGCTGCTGGCCGGTCGCAGTGGTGCCGAGCTGCCGCCGCCCCCCGAGGCGGCGACGGCCTACGCGCTCCAGCCGGCGGTGCAGGCCGGGCGCTTCATGGCGGTCACCGCCAACCCCCGCGCTACTGCCGCGGCGCTCGAGATGCTGCGCGCTGGCGGCACGGCCGTCGATGCGGCGATCGCGGCCCAGATGGTGCTCGGTCTCGTCGAGCCCCAGTCGTCGGGCATCGGCGGGGGCGGCCTGATGCTCTTCTTCGACGCTCGCCGCAAGCGCCTGCAGGCCTGGGATGGCCGCGAGACGGCGCCGCTGACCGCCTCCGCCGGGCAACTGAGCGACGCCACCGGCAAGCGCCTCGACTTCGCACGCGCGGTGCGCGACCCCCGCGCCGTGGGCACGCCGGGTTTGCTGGCGATGCTCGGCCTGGCCCACCGCGAGGCCGGTCGGCTGCCCTGGGCGCGGCTCTTCGAACCAGCGATCCGCCTGGCCGACGAGGGCTTTGCCGTCTCGCCGCGGCTGCACGGCCTGCTCGCGCTGGAAGGGCGTTTTGCCGATCCGGCAGCCCAGGCCCTGTTCTTCGACACCGAAGGCCGGCCGTGGCCGGTGGGGCACAGGCTGCGCAATCCGGCTCTGGCCCACAGCCTGCGCGTCCTGGCCGCCGAAGGGCCGCGGGCCCTGTACCGGGGCGAGCTGGCCGGACGTGTGCGCGATGCAGTGCGGGGCGACCTGCCCGCCGACGAGGCCGACCGGCGCGGCCTGCTCGGCTATCCTGACCTGGCCGCCTACCAGCCGCTTCAGCGCAAGGCCCTGTGCCGGCCCTACCGGGCTTACCAGGTGTGCGGTTTTCCACCGCCGAGCTCGGGCGGCACGACGGTGCTCGCCACGCTGGGCATCTGGCGCCGGCTGCCGGCAGCGCCGGTGGGCTCGGCGGCGTTCATCCATCACTTTGCCGAGGCCGGGCGGCTGGCCTACGCCGACCGGGCGGCCTGCGTGGGCGACCCGGCCGCCGCTCCGGTGCCGGTCGCGGCGATGCTCGACACGCACTACCTGGCTCGCCGTGCCGCGGCGATCGGCGAGCAGGCCGGGCCCGCCCAGCAGGCGGCGGGCCTCTGCGGTGAAGGGGGCGAAGCGGAAGACGAGCGGCCGTCCACCAGCCACCTGTCGATTGTCGATGGCTTTGGCAATGCGGTGGCGCTGACCTCGTCGATCGAGGACGCCTTCGGCAGCCGGCGCATGGCGGGGGGCTTCTTCCTCAACAACCAGCTCACCGATTTCTCCGATAGCGGGCCCAACCGGGTGGCGCCGGGCAAGCGGCCACGCAGCTCGATGGCGCCGACACTGGTCTTCGACCGCCGCGGCCTTTACGCGGTGCTCGGCTCGCCGGGGGGCAGCCAGATTCCCAACTTCGTCTCCCAGGCCCTGATCGGCCTTGTGGATGGGCGGATGACGCCGATAGAGGTGGTCGCCCAGGCTCGGGTGGGCAGCCGCAACGGGCCGCTGGAGGTGGAGCGGGGGCGGCTGGCGCCGGACCTCATCGAGGCCCTCAAGGCCCGCGGCCACGGCCTGCGTGAAGTGGAGATGACCAGCGGCATCGCGCTGATCGTGCGCCACGGGCGGGGCTGGGTGGGTGCCGCCGACCCGCGGCGGGAGGGCAGGGCCGGCGGCGATTGAAGCTGCCGCCGGCGCGGGGTTTCAGAGGTTCAGGCGGGCACGGCCGGGTTGAGGCTGTAGGTGCCGGTGAGGCTGGCCTGGGCCAGGACGTGGCCGGCGATCGCCTCGCGCACCTGCTGGCCGGTGAAGGCGCCGTCCACCGGCACCCGCGGGATGTCGAGGGCGAACACCGTGAACACGTAGCGGTGGCGGATGCTGTCGTTCCACGGCGGGCAGGGGCCGTCGTAGCCGAAGTAGTTGCCCTTCATCTGCGCGTCGCCGGCGAACCAGCCGGTGTAGTCGTTGATGCCGTGGCGGCCACCGCCGGGGGCCTCGGGGCCGGGCTTGCCGTTGGGGGTGACGGCGCAGGAGTGGCTGCCGGGGGCGATGGCGATGGTCGAGGCGGGCAGGTCGACCAGCACCCAGTGGAAGAAATCCACCCGCGGCAGGTCGGCGGGCACGCTGCGGCCTTCCTGGTTCACGTCGTCGCCGCGGCTGGGCACGTCGGGGTCGTGGCAGATCAGCGCGAACGACTGGGTGCCGGCTGGCGCGCCGGCCCAGGCGAGCTGGGGGTTGAGGTTGGTGCTGAGGGCCACGTGGCCTTCCCGGGCCGGCACGCAGAAGGCGAACTCGCCCGGAATCACCGCACCGTCCTTGAAACTCTCGCTGCTCAGTTGCATGGTTTGCTCCTCCCGAATGATGGGCAAATTCTAGCAGCCCGCCGGTGCCATGCCGCGCGATAATGCCGCCTGTGAACTGACCGAGCAGAGAGCCGCTTCCACTCAGTCGGCCGCCAGCCTGCGCCCTGCCTCACACAAAAAACATCCACGAGGGGAGGGCGGGCGCAGCGGGGGCCCAAGTCACAGGAGACACCTCGTATGCTGCGAGAGACCTGGAACGACGCCGGGCCGGGATTTCATCCGGTCAGCTCGTCGGACTACCTGCCCGCCGCCCAGTTGCGCGACCTGCAGTTGCGCCGTCTGCAGAGCATTGTCGGTCGTGCCTACGCGCACGTGCCCTTGTTTCGTGGGCGCATGGACGTCCGCGGCGTGACGCCGGCCAGCATCGAGTCGCTGGCCGATCTGGGGCGCCTGCCCTTCACGGTCAAGGCCGACCTGCGCGACACCTACCCCTTCGGCCTCTTCGCCAGCCCGATGTCGGAGATCGTGCGCTTGCATGCCTCGAGCGGCACCACCGGCAAGCCCATCGTCGTGGCCTACACCCAGGAGGACATCCAGGTGTGGTCGTCGGTGATGCTGCGCACCTTCGCCGCGGCCGGCATCAGCCGGGGCGACATCGTGCAGAACGCCTTCGGCTACGGCCTGTTCACCGGCGGCCTCGGCGCCCACTACGGCCTCGAGGCGATCGGCGCCACGGTGGTGCCGGTGTCGGGCGGCAACACCGACCGGCAGGTGATGCTGCTGCGGGATTTTCGGGTCAATGCCATCTGCGCCACGCCGAGTTATTTTCTGCATCTCATCGAGCGGGCCGCCGAGCTCGGCATCGACCTGCGCGAGCTGCCGCTGCGGGCCGGCGTCTTCGGCGCCGAGCCATGGACACCGGCGATGCGCCAGCGCATCGAGGCGGACGCGGGCATCAAGGCTTTTGACATCTACGGGCTGTCCGAGATCATCGGCCCGGGCGTCGCCAGCGAGTGCAGCGCCCAGGACGGCCTACATGTGTTCGAAGACCATTTTTACCCCGAGATCATCGACCCCGAGACCGGCGCGGTGCTCCCCGACGGCGAGGAGGGCGAGCTCGTGCTCACCACCCTGTCGAAGCGCGCGATGCCGATGATCCGCTACCGCACCCGCGACATCACCCGTCTTGTCACCGAGCCCTGCGCCTGCGGCCGCACGCTCCGCCGCATGCAGCGCGTCGGCCGGCGCAGCGACGACATGATGATCATCCACGGCATCAACGTCTTCCCGTCCCAGATCGAAGCTGCGCTGCTGGCCGTCGAGGGCGCCTTGCCCCACTACCGCATCGTGCTGCGCCGCGAGCACGGGCTCGACCAGATGCAGGTCGAGATCGAGGTGAGCCCGGAATTCTTCAGCGACCGGATCGGCGCGATGGAAGCGCTGCGCGGTCGCATCGCCCATTCGATCCACAACGTCACCGGCCTCAACGTGGCGGTGCGCCTCGCCGAGCCCCATTCGCTGCCGCGCAGCGAGGGCAAGGCAAAACGCGTGTGGGACGAACGCCAGGACAGCCAGTGAGGACCGCCATGAAAATCAGCCAGCTCTCGACCTTCATCGAAAACCGCAGCGGCCGCCTGCGCGCCGCCTGCGAGGCCCTCGCCGCCCGCGGCATCAACATCCACACCCTGTGTCTCGCCGACAGCCGGGATTTTGGCATCCTGCGGCTGATCGTCGCCGACCCGCCGGCCGGCAAGGCGGCGCTGGAGGCGGCGGGCTACGTGGCGCAGCTCACCGAGGTGCTGGCGGTCGAGGTGCCCGACAGCGCCGGCGGCCTCGCCCGGGTGCTTGCCACCACCGACGCGGCGGGGCTCGATATCGAGTACATGTACGCCTTCAGCACCGCCCCGGGGCAGCAGGCGGTGGTCATCTTCCGCTTCAGCGACCCGGACCGGGCGCTCGCAGAGCTGCAGCAGCGCGGCCTGAACGTGGTCGAGCCGGTGAGGCTGCTGCAGGGCTGACGCCCCGCGCTGGCGTCAGGTGGCGGCGCGACGGCGGAAATCGCGCACCCGGAAGCCGAGAGCGAACAGGGTCGCGAAATACACCGCCATCCCGCCGATCACCAACAGCGTCAGGCGGATCACCCGCTCCAGCCCGGAGGCGTGCAGCCACAGCGCGTTGGAGCCAGCGGCAAACCATACCGCCACGCCCAGCACCGCCAGCGCCGCCAGCAGCTTGATGAAGAACAGCCCCCAGCCCGGCTGGGGCTGATACACGCCGCGCTTGCGCAGGCCGCGGTAGAGCATGCCAGCGTTGATGCACGAGGCGAGGCCGATCGACAGCGCCAGCCCGGCGTGCTGCAGCGGGCCGATGAAGACGAGGTTCATCAGCTGGGTCGCCGCCAGCGAGATCAGCGCGATCTTCACCGGCGTGCGTACATCCTGGCGGGCATAGAAGGCCGGTGCCAGCACCTTGACGAGGATCAGCCCGGCCAGGCCGACGCTGTAGGCGATCAACGCCGTGCGGGTCTGGAACACGTCGGCGGTGGTGAAGGCGCCGTGGTGGAAGAGGGTGGCGATCAGCGGCACCGCCAGCAGCGCCAGGCCCAGGGCGGCGGGCAGGGTGATCATCAGCGTGAGGCGCAGGCCCCAGTCGAGCAGCGAGGAAAACTCGGCGGGCTTCTCGTCGGCGTGCATCTTTGAAAGGCTGGGCAGCAGGATGGTGCCGAGGGCCACGCCGAGCATGCCCGCCGGGAACTCCATCAGGCGGTCGGCGTAGTAGAGCCACGACACGCTACCGCTCGGCAGGAAGGAGGCAAAGACGGTGTTGATGAGCAGGGAGATCTGGCTCACCGACACGCCGAGGATCGCCGGCGCCATCAGCTTGAGGATGCGCCGCACGCCGGGGTCGGAGAAGTCCAGCGAGAAGCGCGGCAGCATGCCGATGTTGGCCAGCGGGCGCAGCTGCAGCAGCACCTGCGCGAGGCCGCCGATGAACACCGCCCAGCCCAGCGCCAGCACCGGCGGGTCGAAATAGGGCGCCGCCAGCAGGGCCATGGCGATGAACGACAGGTTGAGCAGCACCGGCGTGAAGGCCGGGATCGCGAAGCGGCTCCAGGTGTTGAGCACGCCGCCGGCCAGCGCCACCAGCGACATGAAGAAGATGTACGGAAAGGTGATGCGGGTGAGCTGCACCGTGAGTTCGAACTTGCTGGCGTCGGCCGAGAAGCCGGGCGCGGTGGCGTAGATGATGAGCGGCGCGGCGATCGCGCCGAGGATAGACACCAGCAGCACGACCAGCCCGAGGCCGCTCGCCACGTGGTTGACCAGGCGATGGGTCTCCGCCTCGCCGCGCTTGTTTTTATATTCGGCCAGGATAGGCACAAAGGCCTGGGAGAACGCCCCCTCGGCGAACATCCGGCGCAGCAGGTTGGGCAGCCGGAAGGCGACGAAGAAGGCGTCGGTCTCCATGCCGGCGCCGAAGGCCCGGGCCACCACGAAATCCCGCACGAAGCCAAGGATGCGCGACAGCAGGGTCATGCCGCTGACCGTGGCGAGGGCGCGGAGGAGGTTCATCGAGGCCATGGGGACGCTGCAGAGGGCAAAAAGGGGGGGGGGGTGAACTTTAGCCCTCGTT
>JAEUNU010000098.1 GCA_016789125.1 Zoogloea sp.
GGCCGCTCCACCGCCCTCATGGCTGGCCTGGCTGGGGCTGGTGCCGGAGATCGGCGGCGAGCAGCAGATCCGCATCGGCGAGCGCAGCCTCGTCATCGCCCCCAAGCCCGGCTCCGAGATCGACGAGCGGCTGGGGGACACCGTTCGACTATTGATCACCCTCTTGCTCTTTTCTGGAGCAAGCCTGCTCGTCGCCTGGTTTGCGGCCGACCGGGCGCTGGCGCCGGTGCGCGGGCTCGAGGCCGGCCTCGAGCGCCTGGCCCGCGGCGAGGCCGACCCGGCCCTGCCCCCCTTCGCCCTGCGCGAATTCTCGCGGGTGGCCGGCGCCATCGAGCGCCTCGCCGCCGAGCTGCAGGAGGCCCGCGCCGCCCAGCGCGCCCTCGCCCGCCAGCTCATCGAGGTACAGGAAGCCGAGCGCAACACCCTCGCCCGCGAGCTGCACGACGACATGGGCCAGAGCCTCACTGCCCTCAAGGTCACCGCCGCCTATCTCGAGCGCAACGCCGGCCGGCTCGACGCCGCCGGCGTGGCCGACTGCGCCGCCGACCTGCGCCGCGACATCCGCAGCTGCGGCGAACAGCTGCGCAGCATCCTCGCCACGCTGCGCCCCCACGGGCTGGAGGCCGCCGGGCTGGCCGAGGCGCTGCGGGATCTGGTCGACGGCTGGCGCAGCCGCGAGACCGGCATCGAATTTGCACTGGACCTGCCGCCGGCACCGCTGCCGGTGGACGAACCGAAGGCGCTGGCCCTCTACCGGGTGATCCAGGAAGCCCTGACCAATGTTGTCCGCCACAGCGGCGCCGAATCTTGCCGGGTGAGCCTCGCGGTGCTCGGCCAGCGCCTCGAGGCCTGCGTCGCCGACGATGGCCGCGGGCTCCACGGCGGGCCGGAGCGCCGTGGCGGCCTCCTCGGCATGGCCGAACGGATGGACATGGCCGGCGGGCAGCTGGCCCTATCGGGGGGCACCGGCCGCGGCCTGTGCGTGACGGCCTGGGTGCCCTGCGCGGGCGCAAGCGCTACAGCATGACAAGGAGCAAGGGATGATCCGCATCGTACTGATCGACGACCACGCCGTGGTGCGCACCGGTTACCGCCGCCTTCTGTCGGCCGAGGCCGACTTCGAGGTGGTCGGGGAAGCCGCCAGCGCCGACGAGGCCAACGCCCTGGTGCAGTGCACCCAGCCCGACGTGGCCCTCGTCGACCTCAACCTCAAGGGCAGCAGCGGCCTCGAGGCGATCCGCGGGATGCTCGCCCGCAAGCCCGGCCTGCGCGTGCTGGTGCTGTCGATGTACGACGGCGCCGGCCACGTGCGCCAGGCCCTCAAGAGCGGCGCCCACGGCTACCTCACCAAGTTCAGCGAGCCCGACGACGTGATCGACGCGCTGCGCCGCGTCGCCGCCGGCCGGCGGGCCTTCTCGGCCGACGTGGCCGACGTGCTCGCCGACCAGGCCACGGGCGGCGCCACCCCGCTGCAGGACCTCACCCCCCGCGAGTTCGAGGTGCTGCGCATGCTCGCCCACGGCAGCACCGCGGCCGACATCGCCGGCGCGATGCACCTCAGCACCAAGACGATCTTCAACTACCTGTCCCTGATCCGTCAGAAGCTCGACGCCGACAGCGACTTCAAGCTGCTCCACCTGGCCGCCCACCACGGCCTGGTGGACATGCGCAACCCGCTGGGCGCCTGAACCGCCGCACGGCGCGTCGTGGCGCGTGCGGTTTTCCGCCGCCACGCCAGACACCCTCGCCGACGCGGCACCGCGGGCGCCACCGGGCGGCTCATCCCCGAGCCGACCCACGGCCCGGCCACTTCTCCCGACAAGACGGCAGGCCCCTGCCTGTAAGGCGGCGCCTCGAGGCCAGGTGCACGCACCCTGAGCGGAATCCCGGCGCAGGCGCCCCAGCGGCCGCACCGGATGCGCCCGCAAGCGCCAGGCGTCCGTTTGCGGGATCATTGTCTTTGACTATTCCAGCCGATGAGCCAGTATTGAAACCGGGAACAGCCGGTGAGCGCCCGCCCCGGCGGGGCCGGCGACGGCGTCCCAACCTTCTCCACGCAAAGGGCCCGCGCCCGGGCCAGAACGGAGATCATGATGCTGACCGACGGCAGGACCCTCGGCATCGCCCTCTCGGGCGGAGGCTACCGCGCGACCCTTTTCGGCCTCGGCTCCCTGTGGCGCCTCAACGATGCCGGGCTGCTCGGCCGGCTTGACCGCGTCACCAGCGTCTCGGGCGGCTCCATCCTGGCCGGCGTGCTCGCCCACCGGTGGTCGGCGCTGGCCTTCGAGGGCGGTCGGGCGAGCAACTTCGTCCACCTCGTCGCCGACCCGGTGCGAGCCTTCTGCAGCCGCGGCATCGACATCGAGGCAGGCGTCCTCGGCCTCCTCACACCCTTCAGGACGGCGGGCGACTTCCTGGCCGAGCGCTACCGGGAAGACCTCTTCGGCGACACCACGCTGAAAGACCTCCCTGTCGCCGGCGACAACCCGCACTTCATCTTCTACGCCACCAACATGCAGACTGGGCGCAGCTTCCGCTTCCGGCAGGACATGATCGCCGACTACATGCTGGGCATTTCGCGCAGCACGCAGGTCGATCTGGCCGTGGCGGTCGCCGCCTCCAGCGCCTTCCCGCCCCTCTTTTCGCCGGTGGTCCTGCAGACCGACCCGGACAGCTGGTCCGAAGGCCGTCCGCTGCCCGCCCTGGAAAGCCTCCGGCGCCGCATCGTCCTCGCCGACGGCGGCATTTACGACAACATGGGGCTCGAGTCCCTGGTGGACAATGTCGACCTCGTGCTGGTGAGCGACGCCGGCGCCCCCTTCGAGATCGCGGAATCGCCCTGGGAGGACAATCTGCTGCAGCTCGGGCGGGTGCGCGACATCCTCATCGACCAGACGCGCGCCCTGCGCAAGCGCTGGCTGATCACCGACTTCGAGGCCAAGCGCAAGCACGGCGCCTACTGGGGCATCGGCACCCGGATGGCGGCCTACGGCGCAGCACCCAGCATGACCGCCGACTCGCCAACCAGCCAGGCCCTGGAAGACATCCCGACCCGCCTCAACGCCTTCAAGCCCGCCCAGCAGGGCCACCTCATCAACTGGGGCTATGCCCTGTGTGATGTGTCGCTGCGGGAACGGGCCCACCTGACCGCCCCGCAGCCCACGGCCTGGCCGGTGCCCGAGTGGCCGCTGTAGCCCACCCGATCCAGCCCCACCACGCAGCTAAGGCACGCACATGCAGAAGAACATCATCGGAAACTGGGGCTCGGACCTCCCCGACGGCGACTACGCCTGCGCGCTGGCCGCCCTCGGTGTGCTCGAATCCCGCGGCACCGAACAGCACCCGGCAAGCTCGGACCCGCATGAGATCGCAGCGGCCCTCACCGCCGAGTTCGAAGATGGCGAGCGCACCCCGGTCTGGCGCGCCGCCCAGAACGTCGGCCCCCAGACCACTGCGACCCACTGGCAGACGACTCGCCACCCATCGGCCGGCGCCCTGGCCGAGGGGTGGCGGCTGCATGCCGCGCGCTGCGCCGGTGAACCCCGGCGGCAGCCCTGCCTGGCCGTCGTCCGCCACGGGCGCGGCGACCTCTTCTCCGACGAGGCCCTCGACGACTGCCTGCGCCACCCCGACGTCGGGCTCGCTGCGCTGGTTGGCGAATTGCCCTTCCCGCCCCGGCCGCGGGTCCCCTGGCACTGGCCCCTGCGCGTCGGCGTGCTGCCGGAGGGCGACGACGAGCCCCTCCTCGCCCCCCTGCAGGACATGCAGGGCAAGCCGGACTGGGCCCGGCGGCTCGCCCGCAGCTACGTGGTAGGCGGCGCCGCCCACGACCACTGCGACCTGCTGATCCTCACCCCCCGCGGCCTCGACGCCCTGCGGCGCCGGCCGCGCTGCCGGGTGCGGGCTGGCTTCGTGGTCTGTCTGGTCGCGCCGGGCGCCGCCATGCCGGAGCCCGACTGGCGCCCGCTGCTCGATCTGCTCCACGCCGCGGGCATCGCCCTGCAGCCGGGCATCCCGGGGCCCGCGCAGCTGGAAGAATGGTTCGTGAACCTCGTCTTTCATGCCTCCCACGACCTGAGCATCCATGCCGCGGTCTGTAGCGCGAGCCGCCACGGCGGCCTGCCGGCGCCGCGGGTGACCGGCAGCGCCGGCGCCCTCGACGGCTGCCGGATCATGGCCATCGCCACCCACCAGGACCGCCTTGAAGAAGCCCTGCAGGCACGCGAAGCGCTGCGCCTCGCGAGCACCGAAGCGGCCGGGATGGCGCGTAGCTTCCGCTCCCGGCGCTTCATGTCCGAAACCCACGACGGCGTGCGCGCAGTGGAAGACCTCGCCCAGCAGCACGACGACAACGCCGCCGCCCGCGAGCCCCGCTGGATCCAGGCCCGCCTGTGGGCCGGCCAGGGCACCGGCGTCCCGACCCAGACCCTCGCGCCGGGCTGCTGGAACCTGCTCGCGACCGGCATCGGGCCCTCGCTGCTGCCCCGCGACGACGCACCCTTCCCGGACAATCGGCTGAGCTTCGACCACGGCGAGGTCACGCTCACCGTCCAGCTCGAGATGACCGGCGTGAGCCTCGCGCCCTACCCCCAGCCCGATCGCTGGTGGGGCTTCACCGCATCGGCGGCGACGCTCGACATCACCCAGCAGGCAGACTTCGCCGCCTGGACGTCGGGCCTCCCCGCCGCGGCGGTGGCCGACGACGGCGCGCCCCAGGTCGCCCTGGTGTCGCTGCCCATCGTCCTGCCGCCGGTCGGCGACAGCAGCACTGCCTGCTTCGCGGTCTTTCCGCTGCCCGGCGCCGAGCGCTGCGACGGGCGCATCTCGATCCTCCACAACAACCGGGTGCTGCAGAGCTCGCTGCTGTCCATCGATGTGGCGGCCGACGCCACCGCCGCCGGCGCCCTGAAGCTCCGGACCGAAGGCGTGATCCACCCCCGGGACGACGACCTCGACGAGCGCCAGGCCTATGACGTGGCGATCCAGGTGAGCGAGCTCGGCGGCCACCTCCACCTCGCCATCCAGCGCGACGACACCACGACGCCCGTCGACCTCGACAGCCTCGAAGAGCCGATAGTCCTCATCACCAAAGCGCTCAAGGACGCCGCCATCCTGTGGGACTTCTCCCAGGGCCTCCTCGAACAGGCCGCCTTTGGCGACACCCTCTACGCTCTGGCCGCCAATGGCTCACTGCTGGCGCAGCACCTGCGCCAGAAATGCGGCGACGGCATCGACGACTGGGAGCGCATCCAGCTCGTCCCCACCACCCACAAGTTCCTGCCGCTCGAATACGTTTACGACGGCCCACCGCCCAGCACCGACGCGGTGCCCTGCCCCAGCCTGCTCGGCGCCCTGGCGCACGGCCGCTGCTGCCAGCCCGTGGCGGGGAGCGAGGCCCTCGAACCCTGCCCCCACCAGGCCGACAAGGGGCATGTATGCCCGCTCCGCTTCTGGGGCTTCAGCAAGACGATCGAGCGCTGCGGCACGCAGAGCCCGCCGATTGCCGACCAGGGCGCCTGCGTGCCCAGCAAGCGGCCCTATGGCCAAGTGGACCGGCTCCTGTTCGGCGCGAGCGCGCGCACCTTCGCCTACAAGGCCACACCCGCCGAGCAGGCCGCCGAGCGCACCGCGCTGCTGGCCGATCTCGGCACGCTGGCCACCACGGTGCTCGACGCACCCGACTGGAAAGCCTGGCGGCAGCACGCGGCAAGCAACCCGGAGCTGCTCGTGCTGCTTGCCCACACCGACATCTACCGCAACGCCCCGATCCTCGAGATCGGCGAGCTGCAGCGCCTCGGCCGGCAGGAGATCGTCCGGGACATCAGCGGCGCCAACGGGCAGCCGCAGCTGCTGCTCCTGCTGGGCTGCTCGGCGGCGGGCGTCAGCGAAGACTTCCAGCCCTACCCCGAACGCTTCCGCGACGCCGGCGTGAACATCGTCCTCGCCCCGATCGCTCCCATCCGCGGCGGCGACGCGGTGCCGATCGCGCGCAGCATCGCCACGCTCCTCGCCCACAGGCTCGCCAGCCCCACCCCCACCACCTTCGGCGAACTGCTGCCCCTGATACGGCGCCAGCTCCTGCGCGAAGGCCATCTCGGCATCCTCTCCATCGTCGGCTTCGGCGATGGCGACTGGCTGCTCGGAGGTCAATGATGCTCCGCCTCGAAATGCTGCCCGCCCGCTGCGGCGACTGTCTCCTGCTCGAATACGGCCCGCCGGGGAGCAGCCGGCTCGTCGTCATCGACGGCGGCCTGGGCGAGACCGCCACGGTGCTATGGAAGCGCCTCGAGAGCCTGCGTCACCAGCGGGGCGTGGAGACGCTGGAGATCGAGCTGCTGATCGTCACCCACATCGACAACGACCACATCGTGGGGATCATCGAGCTCCTCAAGGCCGGCCACCCCACGCTCAAGATCCACGACATCTGGTTCAACGGACGGCCCCAGCTGATGGGCCTGCCGGCGGCGGGCAGCCCGGCGCCGGTCGGCAGCAGCCGGCCCGACGACCTGCTGGGGGGCGCCGATGCCGGGGCTGCCGCAGCCACGCTTCCGACCCCCGCCGACCTGCTCGGCCCCCGCCAGGGCGACGAGCTGTCCGGGCTGCTCGCTGCCCGCAAGCTGCCCTGGAACGCCCACCCCTACTGGCAGGGCCGGGCGGTCATGGTGCCCGAGCAGGCCGCGCTGCCGCTCATCACGCTGGGCGGCGGGCTCCGGCTCACCGTGCTCGGCCCCACCTTCCCGCGCCTCTACAAGCTCTGCGAGGGCTGGCTCGACGTGCTCGGCGGCACCGACGAGGCGCCCGCCGCCAGTGTCGACGGCCCCGCCGACCTGCTCGGGCGCAGCGATGCCTGGCCGCCCAGCTGGAGCGACGCGGTGGCCGGCGACACCTCAGCGGCCAACGGATCGAGCATCATGCTGCTGGCCGAACACGACGGCCGCGCCATCCTGCTGGCCGGTGACGGCTACGCCCCGGACCTCGCCCGGGCCCTCGAACGCCTGCGCCAGGAGCGCGGGCTGGGCGAGGGGCGGCTGCCGCTCGACGCCTTCAAGCTGGCCCACCACGGCAGCGCCAAGAACCTCGACGCCGCAGTGCTCGACAAGGTGGATTGCAGCCGCTATCTGATCTCCACCGACGGCTCCACGCACAAGCACCCGGACCACCAGGCCCTGCTGCGCATCCTGCGCCACGCGCCCAGGCGCCCGGAGCTCCTCTTCAACTACGAGGTGCCCACCACCGCACCGTGGCGCGACGGCAGGGCGGATGTCGTGGGGCTGGGCTTCCAGAACTACGCCACGCGCTTCCCGGCCCGGCCCGGCGAGGGCCTGAGCCTCGAGCTCTAGGGAACGCACCAAAGACAAAGGCCCGCAAACGCGGGCCTTTGTGACGAAACCGGATGCTGACGCTTACTTGGCGGCAGCGGCCAGGCCGTTCAGGATTTCCTGCTTGGCATCTTCGACGGTGCCCCAGCCCAGAACCTTGACCCACTTGCCCGGCTCGAGATCCTTGTAGTGCTCGAAGAAGTGCACGGTCTGCTTCATCAGCAGCTCGGGCAGGTCGTCGGTGGTCTGGACCTTGTCGTACAGCGGGGTCAGCTTTGAGACGGGGACGGCCACAACCTTGGCGTCAACGCCGCCGTCATCTTCCATCTTCAGCACGCCGACGGGGCGGCAGCGGATGACCACGCCCGGAGCCAGCGGGAAGGGGGTGACGACCAGCACGTCCACCGGGTCGCCATCGCCGGCGATGGTGTGGGGCACGTAGCCGTAGTTGATCGGGTAACGCATGGACGTACCCATGAAGCGGTCAACAAAGATCGCGCCGCTATCCTTGTCCACTTCGAACTTGATCGGATCGCCCTGAGCGGAGATCTCGATGATCACGTTGATGTCGTTCGGAACGTCCTTGCCGGCCTTGACCTGATCGAAACCCATATCACTACC
>JAEUNU010000045.1 GCA_016789125.1 Zoogloea sp.
GCCCGGCTTAGGGGCTGCTGCTCACCATCAAGGCGCGAAGGGCGTCGGTTTCCTGCTGGAGCTCGACCAGCCGGTCGCCGAGTTCGCGCAGTTGCTCGTGCATCATGCCCATCAAGGCCCGGCTGGCATGCAGCGGTGTGCCGGCGAGGGCCCGTGTCGCGTCGATGCGCGCCTGCAGCACGGAGAGCGCATGGGCCTGATCGGGGTGGCGGGCGATGCAGTCGCGGAGCGCCTCGTCGCGGGCCTGGAAGAAGCCCGCCGGGTCGCGCTCGGCGAGGTGTTTCCAGTGATCGAAGTCAAAGCCGCCCATGCCAGTCCCCGCTGCCCGGCCAGCGTCGCGTCGCCGGAATGGCAAAGGGCGGGGGCAGTCGGGAAAATCCTAACCGTCCCCGCCCGGCAAATGAGCGGTTTAATTCACGCGCCCGTGTTGCAGAGTGTCACACCGGGGCGGCCGGCGTGCACTCCGTTACGCGGCGAGGGCCGGACGCTCCAGATGCGCCAGCAGGACGCGGCGGGAGACCCCGCGGGTTTCACCGAGGGCGCCGAGCAGCTCCTTCATGTCGAGAATGAGCACGATCTGGCCATTGGACAAGGTCGTCACACCGGCAACACCCTTGGGGCGGAAGTCGTCGAGGGACTTGATCACCGCGTCCTCGCGCCCGGCAAAGCTGTCGATGGCGAGGATGAAGCTCTGTTCGGCGCTCTGCATCAGCACGCCGTACTCGGGGGTCTGCACCTGATCCCAGCCCAGCAGGGTGGACAGGGGCATGATGGGGAGCACCTCGCCGCGCACGACCATCGTCGCGCGGCCGCCCACCTCTTGCACTTCGGCCGGCTCGATGGGCAGGATCTCGCGCACCATCGACAGGGGCACCGCGAAGGGCTGGTCACCCAGACGCACCAGCAACACCGGCAGGATCGCCAGCGTGAGGGGCAGGCTGATGATGAAGGTGGTGCCCTTGCCCAGGCTGGAGCGGATGTCGATGGAGCCGTTGAGCTTCTGGATGTTGGTGCGCACCACGTCCATGCCGACCCCGCGGCCGGAGACGTCGGAGATCTGGCTGGCCATCGAGAAGCCGGGCAGGAACACCAGGTTGTAGCTCTGGCGCTCGTCCATGGTGTTGGCCTCTTCGTCGGTGATGAGGCCCTTCTCGACCGCCTTGGCGCGCAGCCTCTCGGCGTTCATGCCACGGCCGTCGTCGGCCACCAGGATGACGATGTGGTCGCCCTCCTGGCGGGCTTCGAGGCGGACGATGGATTTCTCGGGCTTCCCGTTGATGAGGCGCTCCTGGGTCTCCTCGACGCCGTGGTCCACGGCGTTGCGGATCAGGTGGATGATCGGGTCGGAGAGGTCCTCGATCATCGTCTTGTCGATCTCGGTCTCCTCGCCCGACAGCACCAGCTCAACGTCCTTGCCCAGGTTGCGGGCCAGATCGCGGGCGATCCGCGGGTATTTCTGGAACAGCCGGCCGATGGGCTGCATGCGGGTCTTCATGACCGCGTTCTGCAGGTCGGAGACCAGCAGGTCGAGCTGGCTCACGGCCAGGTCGAGGGCGTGCAGGGTCTCGGTATCGCTGCGGCCGTTGAGGATGTCGCTGCGCAGGGCGTTGAGGCGGTTCTTGGTGAGGCCGATCTCGCCGGACAGGTTGAGCACCTGGTCGAGGCGCGCGGTGTCGACGCGGATCGAATTGTCGCGCTGCTTTTCGGTGTCGCGCCGGCCCACCGGCCCGGTGGCGCCCGGCTTGTCGGTGGCGCGCCGGCCGACGGCGGCCTTGATGACTTCTTCTGGGGTCTTGCTGGCGAGCTCGGCGTCGCTCTGATGCATCACCACCGGCTCGGGCATGACGACCGTCGCTGGCAGCGACACGGCGGGCTGCGGGGCCGCCGGAGTGCCGGTGACCGACTCGAAGAGCATGTTCCAGTCGAGGCCGTCGGCCGACTCGGCGGCCGGCATCGCTGCCGGCGCAACCGCAACCGCGGCAGGCGCGGCCACGACCGGCGCGGATGCCGGGGCTGGCCGCGACGCGGCGGCGGGCTCTCCCGCACCGAGTTCGCCAGCCAGGGCTTCGCGCAGCTTGTCCATCAGGCTGGGGTCTGCCGGCGCAGGCTGCACACCCTGCTCGAGGCTGTCGAACATGTCGCGCACCGCAGCGGTGGAGAACAGGATGACGTCCATCACCTCGGGGGTGATCTCCAGCTCGCCGTTACGCAGCTTGTCGAAGAGGTTCTCGGTGAGGTGGCACAGGGAGACCAGCTCGGCGGCGTTGAGGAAGCCGGCGCCACCCTTGATGGTGTGGAAGCCGCGAAAGATGTCGTTGAGCAAGCCCTTGTCGCCCGGAGCTCGCTCCAGATCCACCAGCTTGTTGTCGACGCCCGACAGGAGATCCCCCGCTTCGACGAGGAAATCCTGCAACAAATCTTCCATCCCGGCGAAATCGCTCATTGCTTTAACTCCTTGCGGGCACCGCCCGCGCTCCGTCTGCTGTGGCTAGGACACCGGCCCGGCCGGGCCTCACTTGCCCCGGGGGCAAGGCTCAGAAACCCAGGCTCTCCAGCAGATCGTCCACCTGTTCCTGGTTGGACACCACATCGTCACGCCCGACGGCATTGATCACCGGGCCGTTCATCAGCGATTCCGACGCTTCGGTCTTGCGTTCGGCCGGCATGGCCTCGAGGAGCACCTGCAGCAGCTGCTGCTCGAGGCTCTGGGCCAGATCGACCACCTTCTTGATCACCTGCCCGGTGAGATCCTGGAAATCCTGGGCCATCATGATTTCCAGCAGCTGAGCGTTGGTCTCCCGCGTGTCGCTGACGACCCCGCCGAGGAACTCCCGGGTCTCGCCGGCCAGGGCGCGGAACTCGTCGGGGCTCAGCTGGTTGGCGTAGAGGAGATCCCAACGGGACCGCAGGCTCTCGGCGCCAGTCTGGAGCCTGTCCTGAAGAGGCTTGGCGATGTCGGTGGCGTTGAGCACCTTGCTCGCGGCCTGCTCGGTCATCTCGGCGATGTAACTGAGACGCTGACGCGCATCGGGGATGGCGTGAGCGGCCTCCTGGAGGCTGCGCTCGTAGCCGAGCTCCCGAAGCGTGTCGTGGAGCTGGCGGGTCATCACACCTATCCGGTTGAACACCAGATGACCGTTATCGGGGCTGCTGCCGGGCCCGGTGACCTCGGCATCCGGCGCGTATTCGCTGGCGACCGAGTCGAAGAGCGCCTGCAGCTCGTCGTCGTCACCGGCGGCAGGCGCTTCTGCCGCCACCGCCGGTGACGGGACGACTTCCAGGTGCGGCGAAGGCGGAGGGGCGGCCGTCACCGCGGCCGACGATCCTGCGATGCTGTCGAAGAGGGCCTGCAGGTCGTCGCTGTCGCCCGACTCGTCGAATTTTAGACGTTTTGCCATGGTGGAACTCCGTGCTGGGGGGGGCGCTCAGGCCGCCTTCTTGCCCATCTTCTCGAAGATCTTCTCGAGCTTCTCGGAAAGGGTTGCCGCCGTGAAGGGCTTCACGATGTAACCGCTCGCGCCGGCCTGGGCCGCCGCGATAATGTTTTCCTTCTTGGCCTCGGCGGTGATCATCAGGACCGGCAGATGCTTGAGCGAAGGGTTCGCACGGATGTTCTGGAGCAGGGTCAGGCCGTCCATGTTGGGCATGTTCCAGTCGGTCACGACGAAGTCGAAGGGCAGAGAATTGAGCTTCTGCAGCGCGACCTGCCCGTCTTCGGCTTCATCCACGTTGGTGAAACCGAGCTCCTTAAGCAGATTGCGGACAATCCGCCGCATGGTCGAAAAGTCGTCAACGACGAGAAACTTCATTTTGGGGTCCGACATATTGTTGATCTCCGTTCAACCTGGGTTCGGGTTCAATCCCGGTTGGCACGCATGAGCAGCGGGCGCAGGGTTTCGGCCAGCACGTCGGCGTCGAACTTGGCCACATAGGCGTCCACACCGACACTCTTGCCCATCGCCCGGTTGGCCTCGGACGACAGGGACGAATGCATGACCACCGGAATGCCCTCGAAACGGGCATCCGCCTTGATGTTGCGGGTAAGCACATAGCCGTCCATCTCGGGCATCTCGGCATCCACGAGGATCAGGCTCACCTCGTCGCGCAAGCTCATGCCCCGCTGCTGGGCGTGGCCGGCCATGCCTTCGAGGCGGGTCCAGGCCTCCAGCCCGTTGAGGGCGTGCTTGTGCCTGACCCCGAGCTTGTCGAGAGTCTCGGCGATTTTCTTGCGGGCCACCGCCGAATCGTCGACGAAGAAGACGTTCACATCGCTGCAGCCTTCGAGGGGGTGGATCTGCCCGACCACGGCCTCGCCGAAGGTGCTGGCGAGGATGGTCTCCACGTCGAGGATGGAGACCAGCTTGCCGTCGCCCAGTTCGGTGATCGCGGTGATGAAATGATGGCCGCCGGAGGTGACGTTGTCCGGCGCCCGGACCTTGTCCCACTCGACGCGGATGATGCGGTCGACCTCGTGGACCAGGAAGCCGAGGGTACGCTTGCTGTACTCGGTGACCATCATCGACTCACCCAGCGGGTCGCCGGGCTCGGCGATGCCCATCACCTTCGCCAGCGCGAGCACCGGGATCACGTTGCCGCGCAGCGAGATCAGGCCTTCCACGCCAACCGGCATGTTGGGCGCCTTGGTGATGAAGGGCGTGCGCGACACCTCCCGCACCTTGAAGACGTTGATCCCGAAGATCTCCTGGGTGCCGAGGGAGAACAACAGGATTTCCATCCGGTTGGAGCCCGCCAGCTTGGTGCGGGCATCGACGGTTTCAAGCACCCCGTAATTGACGCGATCCATGTTCATCATCCTTCCCCTGGCTCAGGCTGCGCCAGGAGCCGTGGCGTGTTGGGTGATAAGGCGGCGCAGCACCTCGGCCAGGCGCTGCGGCTCGAACTTGGCGACGTATTCATCGACACCAACCGAACGGCCGAGTTGCTGGTTGGACATGCCGGAGAGCGACGAATGCATGATCACCGGCACCCCATCGAAGCGCGGGTCGGTCTTGATGCGCTTGGTAAGGATATAGCCGTCCATCTCGGGCATTTCCACATCGGTGAGGACCAGGGCCAGGAGATCCTTGACCTTGCGCCCGGAGGATGCAGCGTAGCTGGCGAGCCGTTCGAGCTCTTCCCACGCCTGCCGGCCGTTCACCGACCCCACGTAGCGCACGCCGAGGGCGTCGAGGGTGCGCTCGATCTGCTTGCGGGCCACCGACGAGTCGTCGGCGAAATAGACGGTGATCGGCTCGTCGATCGCCAGCGGCTCGATGCCCTTGAAGAGGAATTCGTCGTCGTAGCGGGTGGTCTCGGAGAGCACCTTTTCGACGTCGAGCAGCATCACCAGCTTGGGGCCGGGCAGCTCGGTCACCGCGGTGACGAGCCCGCCCAGGTTGGCGGTGAGCATCTCCGGCGGCACCCGCATCTGCGACCAATCCAGGCGCAGGATGGTGTCGACGGCCTCGACCAGGAAACCCTGGGTGTGGCCGTTGTACTCGGTGACGATCATGATCTCCCGGGGCGACTCGATGCTCATCCCGGCATACTTGGCCAGATCCACCACAGGCACCAGCACGCCCCGCAGGCTGACCATGCCCTCCACCGAAGAGGGCATCTCGGGCGCGGCGGTGATCGGCGGCGTGCGCATGACCTCGCGCACCTTGAAGACGTTGATCCCGAAAGTCTCGCGCCGCCCGGTCCGCGGATCGGTACCAAGGGTGAACAGCAGGATCTCGAGCTTGTTGGTCCCCGCCAGGCGGGTACGCGCATCGATATTTCTGAGAAGTTCGGACATTACTCACTCTCCGTCGCAGACCACCTGCCACCCCGATGGAGCAGGTCCCGACATGAAAACAATATCGGCGGGGGCCGAACAATCTTGAGGCCCGGCCGGCCACCACCTGCCGGCAGGTTTCAGGCCCGGTAGCCGATCCGGAAGCCGCCCCAGTGGCGGCCGCCCACGTAAACGGGGGCCGATATGTCGTGCATGATTTCGCCCGTATCCCGCCGGTAGGTCTGGAGCAGGAAGGGCATCTCGTGCTGGCCGCACTGGCGCCCCACGGGGTCGTCGAAAATCCGCTTTGAGCGGCAATGCGCGAGATCCCAGGCCAGATCGCCGGTGGGCGCATGGGCAAAGCAGCGGTTGTGGGTCGGCACGTAGGCATTGCGGTCCGTCCCGATCGCATAGACGATCTCGTCGTGCTCCGACAGGACCGCCTCCTGGAGGCTGGGAAAGATCCGGTCGGTGAGCGTATCGAAGCGGGTGCTGTATTGCTGCGGTCGCGTGCCGGGCAGTGGCCGGTAGTTTTCGTCGAAGAGCTCAGCCTCGCTGATCTGGCGGCCGGCCAACGCCTGATCCAGCAACGCCCCCATGCGCTGCGCGGCCTCGCGCACGAGCTCGGGCATGCGCCGGTGCACCTCCATCGCCCGCTCGCCCGCGGCTCCAAGCTTGAACACCCGGTTGATCTCCCGCAGGTTCTCGGCGAGGCTGCTGAGGCTCCGGGCCTCATCCAGGGTGTTCCGTGCCTCGGCGGAGTTGTGCCCCGCCCCCTCCATGATCTCCCGCACGTGGCCCACCACCCGCTCCGCTTCGCGGCTGTGGGCGCCGATCGCCTCGGCAATCGCATCGATGCTCTCCATCGTCTGGCGGGCGCCATCGGTGATCTGCCCCAGGGAACCTGCCGCCCGGTGGGCCAGCTCGGCGCCGACATTGGCCTGGGCGCTACCGCTGTCGATGGCGGCAATGGCACTGCGCGTCTCGCCCTGGATGGCCAGGATCACGGCGCCGATCTCGGTGGTCGCGCTAGATGTACGTTCCGCCAGCTTGCGAACCTCGTCCGCGACCACCGCAAACCCACGCCCCTGCTCGCCGGCCCGGGCCGCCTCGATGGCGGCGTTGAGCGCGAGCAGGTTGGTCTGGTCGGCGATCTCGCGGATCACCTTGACGATACCGCTGATGGCCTCGGAGCGCTCACCGAGGGCGGCGATCACCACCGCGGAGTCCTCGACCGAGCGGGCGATCCGCTCGATCTCCTGGGACGCCGCAGCCACGACGTCGGCGCCCTGAACGGACAGATCGCGCGCCACCTGGGCGTGGGCCGCAGTCTGGCTGGCGTGCTCGGCGACCGTGCTGACTCCGCCGGTCATCTGCTCGATGGTGTGCACCATGCTTTCAGCCGCTGCCTGCTGGGCACCCGAACCCTCCGCCACCCGGCCGGCGTGCCCCTCGAGCTGCCCGGCGGCCTCGAAAACCCGCTGGGCATCGAAGATCACCTTGCCGACAATGCCCTGGAAACTGCCGATCAGATCGTTGAAGGCCGACTCCACCTCGCCGATCACCCCACCGCTGGGCCCGACCCGGCGGGACAGGTCGCCATCCCGGTGCATCGCACGTATGCCATCGCGCAAGGCTTCGAGGGGCCTGACGAAATAAACCTTGAGCGCCAGCGCCGCAACAACACCGACGAGCACGCCGCTCGCGCAGCACAGGCCAAGGACAGGGGCAGACATCGGCTGGCCTGCCAGCACCGCGGTGGCCAGCGCGGCGAGGGCTGCAATCAGCCCGAGGGCAAGGGAGAGAAGTTGGATAGACATGCGCCGACCGATCCGTGTTGTGCGTGATCAAGAAACGTCGGTCTGCGTGGCAAACCGGCATCACTCAGGCCATGCCCCAGCAGATGCATGCACCAGCCGGTTTTATCGACCACGGCGGTCGGAACTTGACACGCCGTCGGCGGGACGCGCTAACGAGGGCTGTCGGTTGCCCGCTCGGCGAGCCGGAAGAGGACCTCCACCCGGTTACCCGGGCCACTGTAACGCACCTCCTCACACACCCTCAGGAGGAGCGGAATGCCACGCCCGTGGCCCTTCAGCATCTCTTCGGTGGTCGGCTCGCAGAGGGCCTGCTCGACCTGCTGCTGGTGGTCGAAGCCTGGCCCTGTGTCGGAGCAGGTGATGAGCAGGGCCGGTGGCTCGCCAAGGGTCTGGCGCAGCGTGAGCTCGAACTCGACGGCCCCGACGGCAAGACGGTTGAGGCGCCGGGCGCGCTCCTCGAGATAAGCATCGAGCCCCTCCGCGCCGACCTTGAGGGACGAGGGCAGGCGCAGCAGGCCGTGATCGAGCGCATTGTTGAAGAGCTCGGACAGGACCAGGAAGAGCCGCCCGGCAAAGGGGCGGACACCTTCGAAATGCTCGATCGCGCCAAGCACCAGCGGCACCGCATCGAGACGCTTGAGGTCGGCGGCGCCGAGGCGCAG
Source organism: Zoogloea sp. (assembly GCA_016789125.1). Taxonomy (GTDB): domain Bacteria; phylum Pseudomonadota; class Gammaproteobacteria; order Burkholderiales; family Rhodocyclaceae; genus Zoogloea. The sequence goes on from JAEUNU010000045.1 coordinate 8,259, forward strand.
GCCCAGACTCCAGTCGCTCGCGGTGAAGGGCGGCGCGGAATCCCCCGCCTGGGCGGCGTGGCTGGGACCGGGCGCGTCAGCGAGGTCGATCAGCGCAATCGATACATCGTCCCGCGGCGGGCTGCCCCCGGTCATCCGGCTGACGACCCGGGTAAGGTGGGGCAGCCGCTCCGCGCCACTCTGGCCGAGCAGCACTTCGCCCAGCCCATCCACGCCCAGCGCACGCCCCGCGGCGTCCTCCTGCTCGATCAAGCCATCGGAAAACAGCAGGAGCTGGTCGTGGGGGTCGACCACGTGGGAGTCGACGGTGCCGTCGAACTCGTCGTCATCGACCACCCCGAGGGGGAAATGGTGACGATTGAAATGCAGGCGCACGCCCCCGTCGGGCCGGATCAACAGCGGCCCTGGGTTGCCCCCGTTCCACACCGTGACGTAGCGCTCACGAAAATTGACCGCCACCAGGGTGGCCGCGATG
>JAEUNU010000126.1 GCA_016789125.1 Zoogloea sp.
TGCTCATCGACAGCGCCGTGTCACTGGAGCTGATCTTCAACGACGAGGCGCTCCTCAGCCTGTTCTCGCCCACCCAGCAGGCCATGCTGGCCGGGCTGGTGGGCTCGATCACCCGCCTCAAGGATTCGGCCGGCGCCGCCAAGCTGCAGCTCCACGCCGACCTCACCTTCAACCTCGACTTCGGCATCGACCTCAGCAACACGGCGAAGAAGGGCCAGGTCTTCCTCTTCGACCGGGCCGAGACGGGGGCCGCCGGCCTGGCAGGCGACAGCGGCACCTTTGCCCGCCTCGACGCGCTCACGGCCACCGGCGCGGGCCTCGACTTCGAGTCGAGCCAGGGCATCTACCGGCTCGGCATCGCCGGCGGCAGTGCGACGGTGAGCGTGGCGGGGGGCAGTGGCTTCGCGCTCCACTCCGACGCCAGCGACGGCGCGGCCGACGGCCGGCTCTATCTGCGCAGCTACGGCCAGCTCGACACGGCCGCCGCCGGTGCGCTGAAAGCCTCCAATTTCGACGTCTTCTTCGACGGCAGCGCGTCGGCCACCCTGCCGATGACGCTCAGGGTGTCCGACCAGCTCGGCCAGCTGGCGATGGAGCAGATCGACGGCTTCATCAACCCGCTGCCGCTCGGCAAGATGGAGATCGCCTGGCGCAACCTGGGCGACAGCTTTGCCAAACTGGGCGGGCAGGGCGGCATCGCGCTGCTCGACGGCCAGGAGGCCACCGACAGCCATGCGGTGATCTCCAGCCAGATCGCCCAGGCCGTGCTGCCTGCGCGGCCGGTCATCTCCACAGGCAGCGGCGTGGCCACCCAGGAGGGCGCGCCCGTCGACAACGACAACGAGGGCAGCCTCGCCGCCACCAACCCCGACCCCTATGTGTCGTCCACCGACGGTGCCGGCGCCAGCACCACGCCGTCCAGCGTGGCGGTGGGCAGCGGCAGCCTGTTCGGCAGCGGTGGCACCAACCCGTCGGCGAGTGGCTACGACATCAGCCTCGTGCTGCCCGATTTCGAGTTCTGGCAACTCCAGCTCGGCCAGGTGCTGAAGGGCGCCGTCGGCGAGAGCTGCGACCCCGACAAGCCGATCAATGGCCCGCTGATCTTCCTGCTGCGCGACCCGACGATCATCGTCAACACGGTCGACAAGGTGCTCGAGAGCATCCAGAAGGGCCTCGACGCCTTCAGCAGCGTGCTCGACCTGCCCATCATCGGCGACCAGCTGCAGGAGGCCACCCAGTTCGTCGCCGGCCTGCGCAGCAACGTGGTGGATGCCATCAAGACCGCGCTGGCCAACGCGGTCGATGTGTACGGCGGGCTCGACAACGCCCTGCGCATGAGCCTGTTCGACATGCTCACCACCGACACCAACGGTGATTACGTCATCCAGGCCAGCGAGATCAACAGCAACGTCTTCCTCAACTTCCTGCGCGACTACAACGGCGACGCGCTCATCACCCCCGACGACATCGTGGTCGAATACCTTGCCGGCTTCAGCCAGCCCGAGCTCGACCCGGCGCTCTCCGAATACCTCGGCGCGAGCGACGGCAACCCGATTCCGGCGGTCATCGCCGGCCAGCGCACCGCCTGGGTCACCTCGGGCCTCAACGTGGTCCAGCGCGACGCCGACGGCAACATCGTCTACCACGACGACGGCACGCCCTGCTACGTGGGCGAGGCCGGCCAGGTGGTGCTCGACCAGAGCCTGCTGCGCATCGTCGACGACATCGCCGATGCCATCGACAGCGTCAACGCCACCGCCGGCGAGCTGTTCACCCTGTTCAGCGGCATCGCCCAGCAGCCGTCCTTCTTCAACAGCCTGACCCGCATCGTCACCTTCATCGCCGACAAGGCCGCCGACGGCTACGACTACCAGCAGCTGCTCACCGACGTGTTCGGCGCCGGTGTCACCGCCGCCGTACTCTCGGATGTCGCCGACGGCTTCCGGCCGTCCACCGGCGCGCTGGCCGCCGACGCGGCGGTGCTCCGCGCCAACCTCGTCAACGGCACCCAGTACGTGCCGAAGGCGGTGCTCAGCGAGTTCAAGCAGGCCATCAAGGACCAGGCCGCCGAGGTCGCCGCCCAGGTGGCGATCAACCAGAGCACGGCCATCCAGTTCCGCATGAACCTCGGCCAGACCTACACGCCGAGCCTCGACCTGTCCTTCGACATCGGCGTGCCGGGCCTCAACCTGGGCCTCGATGGCGGCATCGGCCTCGAGCTCAACTGGGATCTTTATCTCGGCTTCGGGGTGGATGTGACCGACGGTTTCTACGTCATCACCAACATGCCCGGCAACGCCGGCATCGGCGAAGTCACCTCCTACAGCACAGACCCCGCCCTGAAGGGCGTGGCGACCGGCATCGCCGACAACGCCCGGGATGCCTACATCGACAACCTGTGGCTGGTCGGCAAGCCCGGCCAGACCGCGGCCGTCAAGGAGCTGCAGGCACGGGTGGACGTCTTCCTGGCCCCTGGCGCCGGCAACTCGCCGGCCCAGCTCAACGCCGAGCTGTTCTTCCTGAACGGCACCATGACCGACAACTGGGACGGCTGGATCAAGGACAACGATACCGGCATCTGGGGCAGCGGCACCGACTCGATGGGCCGCCTCAGTGGCACCCAGAACGCCAACTACGGCCGCAGCACGTCCATGTTCGACGGCGACAGCGGCGCCAATGGCTCGCGCACCCGGCTGCAGCTCAATTTCGGCGTCGACCTGAAGGACGTGGGGCTCTTCGGCATTTCGGCGCTGTCGGGCTTCACCAATGGCCGCCTCACCTTCACCGACCTCAGCAACGCCAAGCTGGCCGACCTGATCAAGGTGGACTGGGACGCCAAGGCCCAGGTCAACCTCCACATGGAGCTCGGCGTATCGCTGGGTGGCGAGGGCTACCTGCCGTCCATCGTCGGCGACTTCCACATGACGTGGATGGCCAACAGCAAGAACCCGTATGTCCAGAAGATCGACCAGTTCTTCGCCTCCGGCTACGACAAGCTGTTCAAGGTGGGGGCGCCGAGCATCTGGTTCTCGGACGTCTACCTCGACGGCGGCACCTTCTTCACCCGCTTTCTCAACCCGATCGCCAAGGTCATCCAGGACGTCACCGACCCGATCATGCCGGTGATCGACGCGCTGACCACGCCCATCCCCGGCATCTCCGACCTCATGGGCCGGGCTTATTCGATCGTCGACCTGGCCTCCGACATGTCGGCCCTGTTCGGTGGCATCTCCAAGGTTGACTTCATCATTGCGATGGTGCGCCTGCTCGACGTGATCGACGGGCTGCCCACCAACACCGCGCGCATGCTGATCCCGGTCGCCCAGTCGCTGATCGTCTCGGGCACCCGCGACCGCAAGCTCAACCTCGCCGCGCTGCCGGCGCTGCCGGGCATCCCCAACATCGACGTGCCGGTAGAGCTGCCTTACCTAAATCTCGCCGATGTCGCCGTCAAGGACGGCAGCCTGGAGTTCAGCCTGTCGGCCGGCGTGGGCTGGAAGCAGGACACGAGCCTTCTCGAGATCTTCAAGGGCAACCTGCCGCCGCTGTCCTTCGACTTCGCCCTCAATGCCGACGTCAAGGTGCCGGCGCCCTACGTCGACGTGACGCCGGTGAACTTCACCCTCCCGGGCGTCCTCGACCGCAGCGGCAACGTGGCCCAGTTCACCCTCAACATCAAGGCCGGCTGGCCCGACCTGCGGCTCTCCGACATCCTCGGCGGCAACTTCGCCCCGCGCTTCGACGTGACGGTGGTGATGCCCGACATCGACCTCACGCCTGACATGCTGCCGCGCCTCAAGGTGTTGCTGCCCAAGATGAGCTGGTCCATCGGCAGCCACACCTGGGAATGGGCCGCCGGCGGCGAAGTGGAAGTCCGCTGGCCGGACGCGGTGGCATCCTTCGTCAGCGCCAGCAACATCAAGACCATCGACCTCACCGGCGCCTCCTTCGACGTGGCGCTGCCGGGCATCAGCGCCTTCCTGCCCACCGTGCAGGTCAAGTGGCCCACCGTGCATTGGGTCGGCCTCGGCAAGGAGTTCGTCTGGGAACAGACCGGCCACACCGACCTGGGCTGGAGCAGCCTCATCAGCGACGCCGGGCTGCTCGCCGCCCTGGTCGACCCGTCCCGCACCGTCGTCGTCGAGATGCCCGACGTGTGGCTGCCCAGCATCAACCTGGCCGACCTGCTGCCGAGCATCGACTGGTCGATCAGCCTGCCCGGCCTGCCGTCGCTGCCGAGCATCAACATCGGCCTGCCCGCCATCGACGTGCCCGGCCAGCAGACCGTCGGCCCGATGGACGCCCTCAACAACTTCAAGGACAAGCTCAAGAAGCCCGGCAACGCGCTCACCTTCCCGATCCTCGACGACCCGCTCACCGCGGTCATCAACATGCTCACCGGCAAGCCCGCCGACCTCATGTTGTTCCGCCCGCAGAACCTCGAGGTGAAGGTCGGCTTCCGGGTGTCCTACCCGATCTACCCGCCGCTCTACGTGGGCATCGGCGGCGAGATCAAGCTGTCGGCCTCGCTGGCGCTCGGCTTCGATACCCATGGCATCAGCAAGTTCTTCGACAGCCACAACATCGTCGACATCTTCGACGGCTTCTATGTGAGCGACAACATCGTCAATGGCGTCGACCTGCCCGAGGTGCGCCTCGACGCCAAGCTGGCCGCCTTTGCCGAGCTCAACGCCTTCATCGTGCGCGGCGGCGTGGAGGGCGGCATCCGGATGACCGGCACCCTCGACATCTACGACGAGAACCGCGACAACAAGTACCGCGCCTCCGAGCTCATCGCCGCCGTCTCCGAAGACCCCCTCGACGTGGTCTCGATGAGCCTGCGCGGCTCGGCCTACATCGCCGCCTACGTGGACATCTTCCTGCTGTTCGACTGGGAGCGGGTGTGGGAATGGACCTTCATGGACGTCACCCTGTTTACCTGGGAACACGACCCCGCGTCCAAGAAGCCCATCCTCGGCACCATGGCCGGCTCCACGCTCAGCCTCAACGCCGGCTCCGGCGTGGGCAGCATCGACGGCCAGGAAGCTGTCACCAACACCGCCGCCGACCGCAAGCGCCGCAGCACCGACGATGGCAATGAGAGCTACACCCTCACCGGCAGCGGCGGCACCGTCAACATCTCGGCCACCCTCACCAACGGCCAGACCTACACCAAGACCTTCGTGGGCGTCTCCAAGGTCAAGGCCTTCGGCGGGGCAGGGGACGACATATTCGACGCCTCCGGCCTCGACCGCCCGGTGCTCTTCATCGCCGGCGGCGGCAACGACACCCTGATCGGCGGCTCCGCCGACGACGTGCTGATCGGCTCCGACAGCGGCACCGCCACCCTCACCGGCAACGGCGGCAACGACCTCCTCATCGCCCGCGGCGGCACCACCAGCATGATCGGCGGTGCCGGCGACGACACCTACCGCGTGCTCGGCAACTGGGGCCAGGCCAGCATCACCGACAGCAGCGGCGCCAACATCGTCGACCTCAGCCGGCAGACGGCGGCGGTCACCGTGGACGACGCCGAGCTCAAGGCCCTGCGCGGCGGCAACACCCTGCAGTGGTCTGTAGCCACCACCCTCGACGAAATGCGCGGCGGTTCGGGCGCCGACATCATCGACCTCTCTGGCAACACCGCCAACCTGCTGGTGAGCATCACCGGCACCAACGCTGGCTGGGTCAAGGGCAGCGCCAGCGGCATGACCCAGGCCTCCTTCGCCAGCACCACCGCCCAGGCAATGAAGGACGCCGGCGACAACGCCGGCCGGGGCTTCCGCTTCACCGGCTTCGAAAACCTGGTGGGCGGGCAGGGCAGCGACGTCTTCCGGGTTCGCGACGGTGCGTCGCTCACCGGCTCGCTCAGCGGCGACACGGCCGCCGGCCGGCATCACGACGCCGGCGGCAACGAGCTCGCCAACGCCCGCAACACCCTTGACTTCTCCGAATACACCCGCAGCGTGCAGGTCAATGCCGAGGGCAACAGCGCCTTCGGCAACGCCGGCGCCAGCAACATCCAGGTGCGCGGCTTCCACAACATCTTCGGCGGCCAGGGCGGTGACTGGCTGGTGGGGGACGGGCGCAACAATCTCCTCGTCGGCAACGACGGCACCGACACCCTCGAAGGCCAGGCTGCCCACGACCTGCTGGTGGCGGACACCTTCGTCACCTACACCAACCTGCTCGCCGGCCAGACCCGGCCCCTCGACAGTTCGCTCAAGAACGTTTCCGACTACCTCAGCCTGCAGGCCGTGGGCGCGGCTGAGTTCGGCGCGGCGGCCCGCAACTGGATCTGGAAGGGCCAGACCCTCGAGAACCGCAGCCTCACCACCGCCGGCGCCCAGGTGCTGAAGGGCGGCAGCGGCAGCGACGTGATCCTCGGCGCCCTGGGCGGCGACATCATCAACATCGGCGGCAGCGGCGAAGGCAACGACACCATCCTCGCCGACCTCGGCCGGGTGCAGATCGACTTCCTGTACCGCAGTGCGCTCTCCGCCACCAGCTTCGGCAACCGGGGCGGTGGCAACGACACCATCTACCTGGGCAGCGGCAGCAACCTGCTGATCGCCGGCAACGGCCGGGACACCGTCTACGGCGCCGATGCGGCCGGCAGCTTCAACGTGGTGCTCACCGACAACGGCACGGTGCAGTACAAGACCGTCGAAACCTCGGTGGCCGGCCAGACCAAGCTGACCTTTGCGCTGAGCGGCGCGTACACCCACATGCTCGACTACGTCGAGGCCCCGGTTGCCGAGACCGGCGGCAGCGGCAACGACGACACCCTGCGCATGGGCAGCGGCTCGGCCATCGTGTTCGGCGGGGCAGGGCAGGACAGCATCGCCTTCAACGCCGCCAGCTCGACGGGGGCCAACACCCGCTTCATCGCCGGCGACCACGCCCGCATCGATACCGACGCCAACGGCAGCGTCACCGCCTTCGCCAGCACCGACACGGAGGCCACGTCAGGCGGCAACGACACGCTCTCGGTCGGCAGCCCCGCTGACCTGATCGCCCGCCACCTGGGCACCAACTACCTGATCGGCGGCATGGGCAGCGACACCCTGCTGGTCTCCGCCGTCTACGACGCGGCCACCGGTGTCGTCATCCAGGGCGCCGCCCGCAGCACCGACGTGATCCTCGCCGACAACGGCGTGATCACCCGGCCCGATGGCTCCAGCCTGCTCAGCCACGTCTACTCCACCCAGATCACCGCCGGGCTCGGTGGTGACGACCGGGTGCTCACGGCCAACGGCGACAAGACGATCATCGGCGGCGTCGGCAACGACACCATCACCGTCGGTACGAGCACCGCATCGACCCGCCTGATCGCCGGCGACAACGCCGACATCACCTACGACAGCCTGGGCGGCTTCCTGGTCTTCCAGACCACCGACCTGATCGCCGCCACCGGCGGCCAGGACGTGATCCGCATCGGTGACGCCAGCAGCGTTGGCGATCTCGGCTTCAACTTCGTGTTTGGCGGGATGGCCGCCGACCAGCTCTGGATCTCGGCCGAGTACGACACGGTGGCCAAGACCGACCGCATGGGCAAGGCCGTCAGTGAGGACATCGTGGTCGGCGACAACGGCCGCATCGAGCGCGCCGCCGGCAGCTCGGGCACGCCCAACCTGCTCTTGCAGGTCGCCACCACCCACAACGACAAGGGCGGCGACGACCGCATCCTCACCGCCAACGGCGGCAAGGTGCTGGTCGGCGGCTTCGGCGCCGACATCATCCACGCCCGCGACGGCGACAACCTGGTGATGGGCGACAACGCCCAGATCGACTACGACACGGTCAGCCGCAACGGCGTGCTGCGTGCCGTCGTCGGCACCGACATCGTGATCGGCGGCAACGACAGCATCACCCTCGAAGAGGGCTTCAAGCTGGTTTCCGGTGGTTTTGGCGCCGACACCATCCAGATCGACGCCGACAACCTCGGCAACGTCAGCGGCAGCGCGGCGAGCAGCGAGGCCATCGGTGCCGCGGTGTGGGCCCTTGGCTCCCTCGTGCGCGTCACCAGCGTGGTCGGCGTGGCCGGCACGCTGCCGACCGGTGGGCTAAGCGGTGCGGCGCTCACCGCGGCGCAGACCGGCAACCGTGGCCGCAACGGCCGCTTCGTCGCCGGCGACAACGTCCGCTTCGAGTTCGACGACCAGAGCGGCCTCACCGCCATGGCCACGCTCGACCCGATCGCCGCCACCGGCGGCGCCGACAGCATCACCCTCGGCGCCCAGGGCATAGCCGCTACGGCCGACCTGGGCTACCAGGTGATCATGGGCGGCATGGCGGCGGACACCCTCACCGTGCGCGACCAGGCCGCCTCCACCGACCTCATTCTTGGCGACAACGGCGAGCTGCTGCGCCGGGCCCGCGGCTACGCCACCCTCTCGGTCACCAGCAGCGTGCCCGAGAGCGGGGGCGCCGACACCATCGTCTCGGGCCGCGGCGACAAGCTCGTCATCGGCGGTTTCGGGGCCGACAACATCACCCTGCGCACCACCGACCTCCCCGACGCCAACGGCAATGCCACCGCCACCAACCGCAGCATCGTGCTGGGCGACTCGGGCGTGGTGGCCTTCGACGCCTCCGGCGGCGGCGCGCTCCAGCGCATCGAGAGCAGCAGCGTCGCCCTGGGTGGCGACGACAGCGTGAGCATCGGCGACGGCGACGTCAGCTTCATCGGCGGCTACGGGCGCGACACCCTGGCCGTGGGCTCCAACCGCAGCGCCTTCCGCATCGCGGCGGGCGACAATGCGCGCTTCAGCTACGCCGGCATCGGCAGGACCGCCTGGCAGGCCGAAGACCTCATCTCGGCCCAGACCCTCGACCAGACTTCCTCCACCGGCGATGCCGATACCCTGCGCTTCGGCGTCTCCGGCAGCCTCACCGGCGTGATGGGGCAGGCGATCCTGCTCGGCGGCATCGGCGCCGACCGCCTGACCGTCACCGGCCAGAGCGCCGACACGCTGATGATCGGCGACAACGGCCAGGTCTCCATCGTCCAGGGTACCCCGGCCAGCGGCCCCAGCCTGGCCCAGGTCTCGATGCAATGGGCCAACGGCCAGGCCACGCCCGGCAGCACGTCCTACCTCGAAGGCGTGGCCACCCTGTCGCCCGACCTCGGCGCCGCCGACATCCTCGAAACCACCTCCGGCACCGCGGTGCTGATCGGCGGCCAGGGCGGCGACAGCATTCGGGGCGGCCGCGGCAACGGCGTGGTGTTCGGCGATGGCGCCGCGCTCACCTGGTCGTCCGGCGTGCTGCGCCAGGCCACCAGCTTCGGTGTGGCCCAGGGCGGCGCCGACACCATCGAGCTCGGCGCGGGCAGCGGCGCCGACGACGGCCACAAGCTCGTCGTCGGCGGCTTCGGCGGCGACAGCATCACCGTCTCGTCGGTGCAGGGCAGCGGCAGCACCCCGGAAGCCGCCCGCGAGCGGGCCATCGCCGGCGACAACGCCACCGTGATCCTCGACGCCAACGGCCGCCTCACCGGTTTCTCGACCCTCGACACCGACGCCGCCACCGGCGGCAACGACACCGTGCAGCTGTCCGTTGCTTCGGCCAGCCCGGCGGTCGCCGGCCTCACCGACCTCAACGTCGTGGCGGGCGGCGTTGGCGGCGACGTGCTCACCGTCGGCGCGGCCAACCGCTACGTCGGCGTGGCCAGCGGCGACAACCTCGACTACCGCCGCAGCGACGGCAGCGCCACCGACCCCGGCGCGCGCTACCGAAGCCTGTTCGCCACCGTGCTGCAGCCCTTCACCGGCGGCGACGACACCCTGCGCCTCGGCTCGGGCGAGCTGCTGGCTTTCGGCGGCGCGGGCAGCGACCGCATCGAGGCCAGCACGGCCTCCGGCGACAGCGCCATGATCTTCGGCGACGCCGGCACCGCGGCCTTCGACATCGGCGCCTCCGGGCGGCTCGAGCAGCTCAACACCCTGGCCGACGCCAGCGGTGGGAACGACAGCATCTCGGCCGGCGCCGGCACGCTCTACCTGTTCGGCGGGGCCGGCAACGACACCCTCGGCGCCAGTGCGGCCGACAACGCCACCCGCGTCGTGCTGGGCGACACCGGCCAGGTCAACTTCGTCGCCGGCCAGCCCGGCCTCATCCAGACCAGCGCCGACGACGCCCCCGCGGCCACCTCGGCCGACATCATCACCGTACCGCTCACCAAC
>JAEUNU010000137.1 GCA_016789125.1 Zoogloea sp.
AGCCTTGCAGCTGAAGGCCCGGAGCCTTTTCGATGGCCTGCTTGCGCTCTCCGCCGAAGCGGCGAATGCCTCCGCCGAAACGTGCAGGCGTGCTTTCGAGGAGCGGGAGCAGGCCTTGGCCGCCGAGGTGCAGGAAGCCGCCCGGGCGTCAGCCGCAGCCCTGGACAGGCTGCACGGCGAGCAAGTCCGGACCGCGCAGCTCGAGGCCGAGGTCCAGTCCCTCGAGGCGGCAGCGGAGGCCCGGCAGGGCATGATTTCCGACCTCGTCGGGCAGCGGGCGCTACAGGACGCCCGGCTCATCGAAGCCGAAGAGCGCCTCGAAGCCCTGCGGGCCGAACACGCCCTGCAATTGCAACGGGTGGCCGACGAGGCGGCTGCCGAACGCAAGCGCTTGCTCGATGAGATCCGCCTGGAGCAGGAAAGGGCCGTTGGCGAGCGGGAGCTGCTCATGCGCCAGACCGACCGGCTGCGCCAGGATCACGTGGCGGCGGTCGACGACTTGAAGCTGAGGGTCGCGAAGCTGGAAGCTGCCCTGGCCAGCCAGCGGCAGAAGAACGAAGAGGTGGAAAGCCGGGCTTCAACGCTTGCCGCGGTCCGCCTTCAGCTCGAAGGCACGGTGGATGAGGCTGCGCGTCGCGCTGCTGGCCTGGAGGACGAACTGGCGCGATTGCGCTCCGCGCAGGTGGCCGACGCGGCGAGGCTCGGCGGCCAGGAGGCGCAGATCTCGATGCTCATGCGGCAGCTTGAAAGTGAGGCGCAACGCGCCTCGGTCGCGGAAGAACGGCTTCAGGCGCTCACGCTGCTGCAGATTGAAGCCCCCTCCTCCCGGCCGGCGGCTCCGGGGGCGCCAGAGGATGGCGCCTGAGCCGGGCCTGCTGGAGATGGAGGCTGGCTTGCGGGGCTACTTGCGGCCGAACTTGCTGGCCAGCGCCGCCAGCTTGCGGGTGCGTTCCTCTTCGGCGGCGGCCTCGGCAGCAGCGGCGGCAGCCGCCGCCTTTTCGGCCCGGCGTTTCTCGGCGCCGGCCTTGAAGTGCTCACGCAGCTGCTGGGCCGCGTGGTCCCGCTGCTCGGCCGTCACCGGGTCGGCGGGGCTGCCGTCGAGGTTGAAGCGGTTCGAGGCGTTCTGCATGGCCTTGAGGTAAGAGATCGACCGGGTATGGAAGCCCATGGCCGGCCGCAGAAGCTTCTTGTCGAACTCGGGGTGGATCGCCATCACCTGCTTGTCGATACCGATGGCCAGCGGCTTGAACTCCGCGAAAACCGGGAAGGCCGTGCGCAGGGCCTTGAGCATTTCCTTGGGGCTCCGGATCTCGGCGGGGGCGGTCTGAGTGGGGGTGGTGTTGTCCATCGATGAGTTGGCTGAAGCTTGCGAGGGCTGGGATGTTAGCACTGTGACAGGCCTTCGTCGTCAAGCGGATGTCACAATGCCTGCATTGTGGCGGGTGAAACATCGGCCGGAAATGCCCTTCGCAGGGGCTCGCAATGGGCCCGAGGCTTCAAGCAGCGGGCCATCCGCTATAATCCAGGGCTTATCTCAATGGAGACACCTTGATGGGCTTTCTCTCTGGCAAACGCATCCTGATCACCGGATTGCTGTCTAACCGCTCGATTTCCTACGGCGTCGCCAAGGCGATGCACCGCGAGGGGGCGGAGCTTGCCTTCACCTATCAGAATGAGCGCTTCGAGGAGCGGGTCAGCAAGATGGCCGCCGAGTTCGGCAGCACCCTGGTCTTTCCCTGCGACGTGCAGCACGACCAGGAGATCTCCGCCCTGTTCGACAAACTTGGCCAGCACTGGGACGGGCTGGATGGGCTGGTGCATTCCATCGCCTTTGCGCCGAGCGAGGCCCTCGAAGGGGATTTCCTCGAAGGCGCATCCCGTGACGCTTTCCGGGTCTCCCAGGACATCAGCGCCTACAGTTTCGTGGCCCTCGCCAAGGCCGCGCGGCCCATGATGAAGGGCCGCCACGGTGCGCTCTTGACCATGACCTACCTGGGCGCCGTGCGGACCATGCCCAATTACAACCTCATGGGTCTGGCCAAGGCCAGCCTCGAGGCAGCGGTGCGTTACGCGGCGGTCAGCCTTGGGCCGGAAGGCACCCGGGTCAATGCCATTTCGGCCGGCCCGATCAAGACCCTCGCGGCCTCGGGTATCGGCAGCTTCGGCAAGCTGCTCGCCTTCAACGAGCACAACGCCCCGCTCCGCCGCAATGTCACGATCGACGAGGTCGGCAACACCGCGGCCTTCCTGTGCTCCGACCTCGCCAGCGGCGTGACCGGCGAGGTCATGTATGTGGATGCGGGTTTCAACATCACCGCGCTGGGCAACCCCGACCAGGGCTGAAACCTGTCTTCACTTCAAAAGAGGCCTTGGAAAAGGGCTTTTTTGTTTTTCAGCTTTGCCGCAGGCGCTGCACCCCGCTCACCACCGCCAGCACAACGGCGCCGGCGATGACGCCAAGGCCGGCGCCAGCGGCAGCATTGACCAGCCCGCCGGCGAGGTCGCCCAGCGTGCCGGCGTAGGCTTCCACCGCATGGCCCAGGGCCGGCCAGCCGTGGAGCAGGATGCCGCCGCCGACCATGAACATCGCGGCGGTGCCGACCACCGACAGGGTCTTCATCAGCTTCGGCGCCGTGTGCAGCAGCCCCATGCCCACCTTGCGCAGCAGCGCCGACGCGCTGCGCTGCAGCCGGAGGCCCAGATCGTCGAGCTTCACGATGCCGGCCACCAGGCCATAGACACCCACCGTCATCAGCAGCGCGATGCCGACGAGCACCGTCACGCGCTGCGCCAGCGTTGCGCTCGCCACCGTGCCCAGGGTGATCACCACGATCTCGGCCGACAGGATGAAATCGGTGCGTATCGCGCCCTTGATCTTGTCCTTCTCGAAGGTGACCAGGTCGACGGCCGGGTCGGCCAGGGCTTCCACCGTCCGGGCGTGGTCGGCATCGGCGTCGGCGGGCGAATGCAGATACTTGTGGGCGATCTTCTCGAAGCCCTCGAAACACAGGAAGGCGCCACCGACCATCAGTAGCGGGGTGATCAGCCAGGGTGCGAGCCCGCTGATCAAGAGCGCTGCCGGCACCAGGATGGCCTTGTTCACCAGCGAGCCCTTGGCCACCGCCCACACCACCGGCAGCTCCCGGTCGGCCTGCACGCCGGTGACCTGCTGGGCGTTGAGGGCGAGATCGTCCCCTAGCACGCCGGCGGTCTTCTTGGCCGCGACCTTGGTCATGGCGGCGACGTCGTCCAGGATGCTGGCGATGTCGTCGATGAGTGCGATGAGAGTGGTTCCGGCCATGCTGCCTCAGTCTGCAAAGGGAGGCCGTATGATGCCAGAGCCGCGCAAATCGTGCCCCAGCGCCCCCCGCGCGCAAGAAGCAAAAACCCCGGCCGTGGCCGGGGTTGCAGACTGCTGACAAAGCCCCAAGCCCCCGCCCGTCGGGGGCTTCGTTTTTTTATAATGGCAGCATGCTCAAGCCTGCCGCTGCCACCGCTCAGACCGAACTGGAGATGGTGACGCTGGACCAACTGGTTCCGCGTGATCA
>JAEUNU010000139.1 GCA_016789125.1 Zoogloea sp.
TGATCACGCGGAACCAGTTGGTCCAGCGTCACCATCTCCAGTTCGGTCTGAGCGGTGGCAGCGGCAGGCTTGAGCATGCTGCCATTATAAAAAAACGAAGCCCCCGACGGGCGGGGGCTTGGGGCTTTGTCAGCAGTCTGAAGCCCTGACACGTCAGGGCTTTTTGCTTGGAACTTGGGGCGACATACCGGGATCGAACCGGTGACACCTGGAATCACAATCCAGTGCTCTACCAACTGAGCTAATGCCGCCATCGGTACGGCAGGAACAACGAATGAAGCTGGGGCGACATACCGGGATCGAACCGGTGACACCTGGAATCACAATCCAGTGCTCTACCAACTGAGCTAATGCCGCCACTGAAGGTCATCGACTTGCGTCGCCAACCCAAAAACATGTTTCAAGAGCCTGCCCGACAGGAATCGAACCTGTAACCCCCGGCTTAGAAGGCCGGTGCTCTATCCAGTTGAGCTACGGGCAGATATCGATTGCCGCGGGCACCGGAGCGAAGCTTTGGTCGGGGTGGAGAGATTCGAACTCCCGACATCTTGCTCCCAAAGCAAGCGCGCTACCGGACTGCGCTACACCCCGAGAGGCGCGAATAATACAGAGCCGCCCGGCGATCGTCAAACTTCTTCTAAATTTTTTCCAAAGCCTCCGGAGGCGCCTTTCCGGGGCGAGAGAATCTTGCCGCATCCGTGTCAAGCCGCATGAATGCGGCACACTCATGACGTCATAAACCCGTCGACCGCGGATAATATCGCGCGATGCCCGTCCGACCGACCGCCCCTCGCTCCCCGATGCGCCCCCTGCCCCTGCTGCTGGCCGGCGGCAGCCTCTTCGCCCCCGCGGCGATGGCAGCCGACGTCGCAGGTGGCGGCGTCTTCACGCTGTCGGGCCTGCTGCTGGCCGGGGGCGGGCTGCTCGCCGGGCTGCTGGTCGGCCGCCTGGCCGGGCGCAAACCGCCCCCCGTGCCCACCCCACCTCCCCCGCCCGAAAAGGTCTCCCCCCCCTGGCTGGACTTCGTCGAGATCTCCGGCGACTGGCTGTGGGAGATCGATGCCCACCACCGCTTCGTGGCCATCCCCGGCGCGCCGACGGCGCCGAGCATCGCGCCGCACGACTACCCGGGCCGCGACTGGGAAGAGGTCATCATGCCCGACGTGCCGCCCGACTTTGCCCAGGCCCACCGGGACACCCTCGCCCGCCACGGCCCCATCGTCGTCACCCTCACCCGCCGCAGCCAGAGCGGCGAGCTGCGCTACCTCGAGCTGCGCGGCCGCCCGGTGTTCGACGCCAGCGGGCATTTCCAGGGCTACCGCGGCATCGGCCGCGAGGTGACCGACCACGCCCGCCTGAGCGCCGAACTCGAACGCAACGAGGAGCGCATCCACGCCCTCATCGCCTACAGCAACGACGGCTACTGGGAGCAGGACGCCGACCTCCGCTACACCGCCATTTCGGCCAGCTCCGGCCACCTCTCCGACCTGGGCGCCGAAGACGCCATCGGCACCCGGCGCTGGGAGCTGCCGGGCGAATCCCCCGACGAGGCGCCGTGGGCCGAGCACATCGCCCACCTCAAGCAGATCGAGCCCTTCTCCAACCTCGTCTTCTGCCGTCACGACCACGCCGGCCGGACCATCTGGCTCTCCGAGAGCGGCATCCCGGTGTTCGACCGCAACGGCGTGTTCGCCGGCTATTGCGGCACGACCCGCAACATCACCGCCGAGGTCGAGGCCCGCGATCAGCTGCAGGAGAACGAAGCCCTCTTCCGCGCCCTCTTCGCCGGCGCCCCGGCCTGCGTCGGGCGCATCTCGGCCGACGGGCGCTGGCTCGAAGTCAACGACGCCCTGGCCGACCTCCTCGGCCGCCCCGCCAACCAGATCGCCGGGGCGCCGGTCGACAGCTTCCTCGACGCCGACGCCGCCGAAGCCGGCAAGGCCCTGCGCGCGCGCTGCCTGTCCGGCGAGACCCGCCACTTCACCCGTGAGGCGAGCTACCACGGCGCCGACGGCCAAACTCTGTGGTGCCGCGAATCGGCCCGGCTGATCCCGGGCGACGACGACACGCCGCCCTTCTTCGCCGTCGCCATCGAGGACATCTCGGCCCTGCGCAACACCCTCGACACCCGCCGTGCCGGCGAGGAGCGCTACCGCCTGCTCTTCGAGCTCTCGCCCGAAGCGACCCTGGTGTGCATCGACGGGCGCGTGCACCTCACCAACGAGGCCAGCCGCCGGCTCTTCGGCGCCAGCGACCGGCGCGCCCTCGACGGTGTCGAGATGCTGTCCCTGGTGCACCCCGACGACCGGGCCCTGGAGGCCGCCCGCCTGCAGGAATTCGCCGAGAGCCCGCAGGCCATCCTGCAGCCGCTGCCCCTGCGCTACCAGCGCCTCGACGGCGAGCCGATCAACGCCGAAGCCACCGGTGTGCGCATCCACTTCGACGGCCAGCCGGCCATGCTCTATGTAATGCGCGACGTCGCCCGCTGGCTGTCGGCCGAGCAGGTGCTGCGGGAGAGCCGCGCGATGTATCGGGACGTGGTCGAGTCGGTCAATGAAATCCTCTTCCAGACCGACACCGCCGGGCACGTCACCTTCCTCAACCGCGCCTGGGGGCACACCACCGGCTTCGACGCCCGGCTGACCATAGGGCAGAGCCTCCTCGATTTCGTCTCCGAAGAAGACCGCATCCGCGTCGACCAGCGGCTGCGCGGCATCCGCGAGGGCTACGAAGACATCGCCCAGTTCGAGTTCCGCCTGCGCACCCATTCCGACGGCCCGCGCTGGGTCGAAGCGACCATCCGCCCCCTGCGCGACACCTACGACCACGTCGTCGGCAGCTCCGGCACCCTCGACGACATCACCGCGCGCAAGGAGGCCGAGCAATCCCAGCGCGACCTCAACCGCGAACTCGAGGCCCGCGTGCGGGTGCGCACCGCCGAGCTCGAAGCCTCCAACCGCGAGCTCGAAGCCTTCTCGTATTCGGTCTCCCACGACCTGCGCGCGCCGCTCCGGGCCATCGACGGCTTCGCCCAGATCGTCTCCGAAGACTACGCCCCGCGCCTCGACGAGACCGGCCGCGAATACCTCCAGCGCATCCGCATCGCCACCCAGCGCATGGCCCGCCTCATCGACGACCTCATCGACCTGGCCCGCCTGACCCGCCAGACCATGAAGCGCGAGGAGGTCAACCTCAGCCAGATCGTCGAGCAGATCCTCACCGAGCTGCGCCAGGAAGACCCCGCCCGGCACATCGAGGCCCACGTCGAGCCCAACCTCATCGCCGCCGCCGACCGGGCGCTGATCCGCGTGGCCCTCGAGAACCTGCTGCGCAACGCCTGGAAGTTCACCAGCCGCCGCGAGGTGGCGCAGATCCAGTTCCACGCCGAGATGCGCGAGCGGCAGATCGTCTACTGCGTCACCGACAACGGTGCCGGCTTCGACATGAGCTTCGCCTCCAAGCTCTTCCTGCCCTTCCACCGGCTGCACGGCATCAGCGAGTTCGCCGGTACCGGCATCGGCCTGGCCACGGTGCAGCGCGTCATCCAGCGCCACGAAGGCCGGGTGTGGGCCGAGTCCGCTCCCGAAAAGGGCGCCAGCTTCTTCTTCACACTCAGCCACTGAGCGCCGAAAGGCCCGTCAGCCGCCATCCAGCGCGCCGCGCCCGCCCCGGAGGGTGTTGCGCACCGAAACACCGCGGCGCGGCGCGGCGCCAAGGAGCTGAATCCGCGGGCTTTGATCTATGTCACAAGTTTTGTTGTGCATCGCAATAAATGCGCATTTCTACCAATGCCAACGTCCGGTCTTGCAGGGTAAAATTCCGATCCGGACTGCACGCTTGCTTAAGGGCGGCGGGCGCAGGCCGATAGGCATGAGAATCGCATCCACCGGGCATCCATCATGAACGAACAGCATTACCTCACCCCCCTCTTCGAGCCCCGCTCCGTCGCCGTGATCGGCGCCACCGAACGGGAGGGGTCCCTCGGCTCCGTCGTCGTCCGCAACATGCTGGAGGCCGGCTTCAAGGGCAAGCTGTTCGCCGTCAATCCCAAATACGAACAAGTGCTCGGCGTCCCCTGCTACCGCAGCGTCGAGGACATCCCGCACCGCCTCGACCTCGCCGTCATCACCACCAAGGCCGACCGCGTCCCGGCCATCGTCGATGCCTGCGGCCGGGCTGGCACCAAGGCCGTCATCATCATCCCCGCCGGCTTCTCCGACGCCGGCCCGCGCGGCCGGATGCTCGAGAAGAACACCTACGAGAACGCCCGCCGTCACCGCATCCGCCTGCTCGGCCCCAGCTGCCTCGGCGTGCTGCGCCCCGAGCTCGGCCTCAACGCCAGCTTTGCCCACGGCGGCGCGGGCAAGGGCTCGATCGGACTGATCTCCCAGTCCGGCGCCCTCTGCTCGGCGATCCTCGACTGGGCCAAGCCCAACAACGTCGGCTTCTCATCGGTGGTCTCGCTGGGCACCTCGGTGGACATCGACTTCGGCGAAGTCCTCGAGTACATGGTGTCCGACTCCCGCACCGAGAGCATCTTCCTGTACGTCGAGGGCATCAAGGACGCCCGCCGCTTCGTCAGCGCGCTGCGCGCCGCCGCCCGCGTCAAGCCGGTGCTGCTGATCAAGGTCGGGCGCCACCCGGTCGGCTCCCACGCCGCCCACATGCACTCCGGCGCGATGGTCGGCGAGGACGCCGTCTTCGACGCCGCGCTGCGCCGCGCCGGCGTCATCCGCCTCTACAACCTGGGCCAGCTGTTCGCCGCGGCCAACGCGCTGTTCTCCCACTTCCGCCCCCGCGGCAACCACCTGGCGATCATCACCAATGGCGGCGGGCCGGGCGTGATGGCCGCCGACCGCGCCGCCGACCTGCGCATCCCGCTGGCCAAGCTCAGCGACGCCACCGTCGCCAAGCTCAACGAGTTCCTGCCGATCAACTGGTCCCACGGCAACCCGATCGACATCATCGGCGACGCCGACCCGGAACGTTACCGCAAGACCCTCGACGTGGTGCTCGCCGACGAGAACGTCGAAGGCGTGCTCACCATGCTGTGCCCCCAGGCCATGAGCTCCTCCACCGAGGTCGCCCAGCAGGTCATCGAGGTCGAGCGCACCGCCGACAAGCCCCTGTTCACCTGCTGGATGGGTGAAGAGCAAGTCCGTGAGGGCCGCCAGCTCTTCGAGAAGGCCGGCATCCCCACCTTCCGTACCCCCGAGCCCGCCGTCGAGCTGTTCGGCCACATCTCAGCCTACTACCGCAACCAGAAGCTGCTGGTGCAGACGCCGTCGTCCCTGTCGTCCGACCTCAACCCGCCGTCGGTCGAGAGCGCGCGGCTGGTCATCGAGACCGCCCTGTCCGAGCGGCGCAAGAACCTCAACGAGATGGAATCCAAGGCCCTGCTGGCCGCCTTCCGGATTCCAATCGCCCAGACCGTCGTGGCCCGCTCGGCCACCGAGGCGATGGTGCTCGCCGAAGAGCTCGGCCTGCCGGTGGCCATGAAGATCGACTCGCCCTCGATCACCCACAAGGCCGACACCGGCGGCGTGCGCCTCAACCTCAACGGCCTCGCCGCGGTGCGCACCGCCTACCAGGAGATCCTCGAGGACGTAAAGCGCAAGCGCCCCGACGCCATCATCAACGGCGTCGCCATCGAGCCGATGATCGTCAAGCCCTACGGCCGCGAACTCATGGTCGGCGCCTTCCGCGACCCGATCTTCGGGCCGGTGATCACCTTCGGAGAAGGCGGCGCCCACGTCGAAATCCAGGCCGACCGCGCCGTCGCGCTGCCGCCGCTCAACAACTACCTGGTGCAGGATCTGATCAAGTCCACCCGCATCGCGACCCTCCTCGGCGAATACCGCAACATGCCGCCGATCAACATGGAGTCCCTCGAGTTCGTGCTGCTGCGCATCTCCGAGATGGTCTGCGAACTGCCCTGGATCCGCGAGATCGACATCAACCCGCTGATCGTCGACGAAAACGGCGCGGTGGCGGTCGACGCCCGCATCATCGTCGACAACATCGCCCCGACGGCCGATCGCTACGACCACATGGCGATCCACCCCTACCCGTCGCACCTCATCACCAAGCTGTCGATGCCCGAGGGCGAGATCACCGTGCGGCCGATCAAGCCCGAGGACGCCGAGCTCGAGATCGAGTTCGTGCGCAAGCTCTCGCCCGAGACCAAATACCTGCGCTTCATGAACACCATGCGCGAGCTGCCCCCCGCGATGGTCGCCCGCCTCACCCAGATCGACTACGACCGCGAAATGGCTTTCATCGCCACCATGCCCGACGAAAACGGCGACGAGATCGAGATCGGCGTATGCCGCTACGCAGTCAACCCCGACGGCGAGACCTGCGAGTTCGCCATCGTCGTGGCCGAGGACTGGCAGCACCGCGGACTCGCCCGCCGGCTGATGGGCGTGCTCATCGAAACCGCCCGCAACCGCGGCCTGCAGGCCATGACCGGCATCTTCCTGTCGAACAACGACCGCATGCTGAAGTTCGTCAGCAGCCTCGGCTTCGTGCTCAACAACGACCCGGAAGACAACACCATCAAGCACGGCGTGCTGCCGCTGCAGGGCTGAACCGGCGGAGGCCTGCACGAGCCTCGTCGCCACCAGCAGTTCCATCCACCAAGGCGCTCCGGGATTCCCGGCGCGCCTTGGTGCATCCTTGGGTTAAATACGCGCATGACGACGGCTCCCGGCAACAGCTCCCGTTGCGCCTGGTGCGGGCAGGACGCCCTCTATCAGGCCTACCACGACCGCGAATGGGGCGTGCCGCTCCACGACGACCGCGCCCTCTTCGAGCTGCTCACCCTCGAAGGCGCCCAGGCCGGCCTGTCGTGGATCACCGTGCTGCGCAAGCGCGACAACTACCGCGCCGCCTTCGCCGGCTTCGACCCCGCGCAGGTGGCCCGCTTCGGCCCCGCCGACGAGGCCGCCCTCCTCGCCAACCCGGGCATCGTCCGCAACCGCCTGAAAGTCGCCTCGACGATCACCAACGCCCGCGCCTTTCTCGCCATCCAGGCCGAGTTCGGCAGCTTCGACGCCTGGCTGTGGCGCTTCGTCGATGGCCGGCCGATCCACAACGCCTGGGACGACCTCAGCCAGGTGCCCGCCAGCACCCCACTCTCCGACACCCTCAGCAAGGCGCTCAAGAAGCGCGGCTTCCGCTTCGTCGGCAGCACCATCTGCTACGCCTTCATGCAGTCGGCCGGGCTGGTCAACGACCACGTCACCGGCTGCTTTCGCCACCATGAGGTGGCTAGGCTATCATCGCCCGCCTGACAAATCCGCTACACCGCCCATGACCGCCCACATCGAAACCGCCGAACTCCACGGACAGCCTGTCCTCAAGCTGCAGACGCCCGACGGCGCCGTCGCCCTCATCAGCCTGTTCGGCGCCCAGGTGCTGTCCTGGGTGCCCGCCGGCGGCGAGGATCGCCTCTACCTCAGCCCGGATGCCGTCTTCGACGGGGCCACGCCCATCCGCGGCGGCGTGCCGCTGTGCTTCCCCCAGTTCGCCGGCCGCGGCCCACTGCCAAGGCACGGCTTCGCCCGCAGCCGCCTGTGGGCGGTGAGCAACACCCGCTCCGGCAAGGACTTCGCCCTCGCCACCCTGCGCCTTGCCGACGACGAGGCCAGCCGCGCCCTGTGGCCCCACGCCTTCAGCGCCGAGATGAGCGTCTCGATCAGCGGCGACCGCCTCGACCTGGAGCTCGAGGTCGACAACACCGGCAGCACGCCCTTCAGCTTCACCGCCGCGCTGCACACCTACCTCAAGGTACGCGAGGTCGAGCACCTGCGCATCGAAGGCCTGCGCGGCCTCGACTACTGCGACAGCGCCGACGGCGACGCCATCAAGAAGGAAACCGGCGTCGGCGTGAGCATCGAGGCCGAGATGGACCGCATCTACCATAATGCCCCGCCGACCCTCCTGGTCCGCGAGGACAGCCGCGCGATGGGCATCCACAGCCAGAACTTCCCCGACGTGGTGGTATGGAACCCGTGGGAAGACAAATGCGCCGCCCTCGCCGACATGCCCGCCGACGGCTTCCGCCGCATGCTGTGCGTCGAGGCCGCCGCCGTGCGCGAACCCATCGAGCTCGCCCCCGGCGCCAACTGGTGGGGCCGCCAATCGCTGGTAGCGATGTAAGCCGGCCCGGCGGCTAAGCCCTCAGCGCGGCGCAGCGGCCGGCAGCGGATTCAACCAGGCCCCGAAGCCCAGCCTCTGCGCCACCCGCACCGAGCCCTCGTGGGTAAGGTGCGCGCCATCCACGTAAAGCAGCTGGCCATCCAGACTGCTCACGCAGCGCGACGCATCGCACAGCAGCCCGTCCAGGGACACCACCTCCACGCCCGGCTCGCCCTTCAGGGCTTCCAGCAGCTGCCGCGTGCGCGCGTACATCCGGTGATAGTCGCCCACCGGCACGTCGCAGTCGGCCCGCGGCGCGCCCAGCACCAGCTTGCCCTGGGCCCGGCGCTCCACGCAGGTGCCGATGTTGAAGCCCGATCCCGGTGGCGGCGCCACCAGCACCACCCGCTTGCCCATCGCGGTCAGCGCCCGCACGGTCTCGCGCATCGCCGCCGACGCCCGCTCGAGGCTCGCCTCGCCCTCCACCAGCTGCCCGTCGACCCGCGCCAGGGTGCGCCAGTGGTGCTTGGCGTCCTCCGGCGTGAGGAGCTGCCGGAAGGGGCTGGAGAGCACCACCACCTCGATCGACTTCGCCTCGCGCAGGTAGGCCAGCACCGAATCGTTGAATTCCATGCAAGCCTCGCTCCAGGGGCGCTGATAGAACACATCCGACAGCGCTGCCAACCCCACCGCCGGCGCGCAGTTGCCGCGGGTCGCCTGCTGCACGCCGCGGCCGCTGGTCGCGGCGATGCCCGGCACCAGGTGCATCGCGAAGGAATCGCCCCACACCATCACCGCCGGGTTCTCGCCGCTCTGGCAGGCGGCCTTCGGGCTGAAGGGCGTCTCATACACGCAGGCCGCCGAGAAACCGTCGTTGGCCCGGCGCAGGTGGGCATAGTCGACGCCCGCCGACGCCACCCCGGCGGCCATCGCCACCGGCGCGCCGATCACGCAGCACGAGGTGACGAGGGTGCCGAAGGCGAAGCCCCGGGAGGGTTGCGGCTGCCAGCGGCGGGTCGGCATCTCGACGAAGCGGTAGAGCAGCAGCCCGAGGACGATCCCCAGCAGCAGGGTGAGCAGGTTCTGGGTCGGAGTGACCCCGGCGACCGACGCGTTCTTGAGAAAGGCGAAGGGCGGCCAGTGGGCCAGGTAGAGGGAGTAGGACACGTCGCCGATGCGGGCGAGGCTCCTCGACAGCAGCGAGCGCTCCAGCTGCGGATGGCGGCGGGCGATCACCACCGCCGTCGCCAGGCACACCAGCAGCGCATCGGGGCCCGGGTGCGGGAGGCCCGTCGGGAACACCGGGATCACCGCAAGCACCGCCACCGCCGGCCAGAACAGCACCGCCAGCAGTGGTCGGATACGCCCCATCAGGGCCGGCATCAGCGCGACCATCGAGCCCACGCCGAGCTCCCAGCCGCGGGTGGGCAGCAGGTAGAAGGTGGCAATCGGCTTGTAGGGCTGGAGCCCCAGACACAAGCCGAGGCTGGCCAGGAACAGCACCAGCCCGCCGGGCACCCAGTAGCGGCGCGGCACGAACGCCAGGAAGGCAGGCAGCAGCAGGTAATACTGCTCCTCGATGGACAGCGACCAGGTATGCAGCAGCGGCTTCAGGTCGGCCGCCCCGGCGAAGTAGCCCGCCTGCATCAGCAGGACCATGTTGGCGCTGAAGCTCACCGCCCCGAAGACCTGCCTTGTAAAATCCTGCAGCTCCTGGGCGTTGAGCACGAAGGGCGCCACCGCCGCCGACGCCAGGAAGGTGACGTAGGCCGCCGGCAGCAGCCGCTTGGCGCGCCGGAAATAAAAGTTGATGAAGCTGAAGCGCCCGGCCTCGACCTCCTTGCGGACCATGTCGGTGATCAGGAAGCCGGAGATGACGAAGAAGACATCCCCCCAGAAAGCCTGCCCCGAAGAAATCGAAGCCCGCGTTGTAGAGCAGGACCAGCGACACCGCCAGGCCGCGCAAGGCCTGAATATCCGCTCTGAAACCCTGACTCATTTCACCCGAACCGTTCCAGCGTCCTCACCAGGAAACCGCCGCGCCAATGAAAAAGCGGCGGCGCCCCCCGAAGGGAGGCACCGCCGCATCATAGTCTGCCGGTGGGGCCGACGCCCCCCAACTATGTCCTAGTTGGCTGCAGCTCGCACCGTGTCGGCCACGTTGCGGCCATTGACCCGCACCACGGCGATCAGGTGACCCGAGCCGTCCGTCTCGACCGGCTCGACGCTCAGGCTGCCGCCATCCAGGGCGCGCTGCAGGCGCTGGGTGGCGTGTTCGGAGGTCATGCCCGGCTCACGCACATCCAGGCCCTGCACTCGGATCTTGCGCCCGCCCTGATAGAAGGTTGCGCCGTCCATCGCATAAGCCCGCGCCGCGCCGCGGGCCGGGCGCTGGATCACCGCGGCGGGCGCCGCCAGCGGCGGCTGTGCCGGTGCGCTGACCGCAGGGGCCGGCGCCGGGGCCTGGGGAATCGGCGCCGGAGCGGGGGCAGGAGCAGGCGCCGGGGCCGATTCGGCCACCCGGGCCACCGACATGGCGGCCGCCGCAGCCGCAGCGGCCTCCGCCGCCGACAGGCTGCTCGACGGCGCATAGACCGGCACCGCCGGACGCGCCACCGGCTTGGGTGCCTCGATGGTGGGGCGCAGTTGCGCCACCGGCGCTGCGCTTGGTGCCGCCGGTGGCGGGATCACCACGGTCTGGCGCCCCACCGGCGCCTGAGCCGGAATCGGCTGGGGCGAGCGCAACTGCCGCACAGCCTCGCCCCGCGGCACCGGCGGCGTGGTCGGGACGAAGGCCTCGCGGCCGATGCCGCGGGTAGCCGGGCCCGGGGCCGGCATCGGCGCCGGCAGGGGCAGTTGCGCCTGGCGCGCCGCCGACACCGTCGGCGCGGGGACGCGGCCCGCCACCTCGGCAGCCTGGCGCCGCGTGCCGCGGACGGGCTGCTCGCGCTCGGCACGCGCGGCCACCGCACGGCCCCTGGGCTCGCGGGCCGGCGGCTCCTCGCGGGCTACCCGGCTTTTCTTGCCCCGGGCCGCAAGGCGCTCTTCACGGGCAGCCGCACGGGCTTCGGCCTTCGACAGGCGCACCGGCCTGCCCGCCTGGGCGTCGGCCTTCTTGCTGACGACTTCCTTCTCGGCCCTCTCCTTGCTGGTGCGGCCATTGGCATTGGCGCCCTTCTCGACCCGGGATTTTTCTGCCTGGCGCTTGTCGGCCTGGGCCTTTGCCGGGGCCGCCTTGGCAGCCGGGGCGCGCACAGCCGCAGCCTTGGGGGCGGCCTTCTTGGAAGGCGCCTTGACGGCAGCGGCCTTGGGGGCCGCCTGCTTGTGAGCGGGCTTGGCTTGCGTGGCAGCAGGCGCGGCGGAGGCATCGCCCCCGAGCACCACCATGCCAAACGCCGCCACTGCCAGCGCAGCGAATACGTGGTTCATACGGTGTCATCTCCTGCGTGGCCGGGCACGCCGCAAAGGGGCGGCCGGCGTGGGGTGCACGGGCAATCGAAAGGCCCGCGACACGAATAATCCTGGGATTTTACCGGAAACTCCTACTTCGACGGGCTTGCGGGCAAGACCGGAGATTGGGCACCATGCGCCCTTTTCTGAATTCGGGCCCGTCCATGCTTCTGCCGATCGAACAACGCATTGCCGCCGAGTTAGGTGTACAACCCCGTCAGGTCATCGCTGCGGTGCAGCTTCTGGACGAAGGCGCGACCGTGCCCTTCGTCGCCCGCTACCGCAAGGAAGTCACCGGCGGCCTCGACGACACCCAGCTGCGCAATCTCGAAGAACGCCTCGGCTACCTGCGCGAACTCGAAGACCGCCGCGTGGCGGTGATCAACAGCATCGCCGAACAGGGCAAGCTCGACCCGGCGCTCCGCGAAGCCATCGAGAACGCCGAGACCAAGCAGCGCCTCGAAGACCTCTACCTGCCCTTCAAGCAGAAGCGCCGCACCAAGGCCCAGATCGCCCGCGAGGCCGGCATCGAGCCGCTGGCCAACGCCCTGCTGGCCGACCCCGGCCTCACGCCCGAGGCGGAAGCCGCCGCCTATCTCAACGCCGACGCCGGCTTCGCCGACACCAAGGCCGTGCTCGACGGCGCCCGCCAGATCCTGATGGAGCGCTTCGCCGAAGACGCCGAGCTGCTCGGCAAGCTGCGCGAATACCTCCGCGACCACGGCGTCGTCGCCTCCACCGTGATCGCCGATAAAGAGACCGACCCGGCCGCCGCCAAGTTCCGCGACTGGTTCGATTTCCGCGAAGCCATCGAGACCGTGCCCTCCCACCGGGCGCTGGCGCTGTTCCGCGGCCGCAACGAAGGCTTCCTGCGCCTGCAGCTCGGGCTCGACTCCGACCCGACCGACGGCAGCCCGGCCGGCCCCAACCCCTGCGAGGGGCGCATCGCCGGCCACTTCGGCATCAAGGACCAGGGCCGCCCGGCCGACGCCTGGCTGCGCGAGACCGTGCGCTGGGCCTGGAGCGTCAAGATCTCACTGCACCTCGAGCTCGAGCTCCTCGGCCAGCTGCGCGAGAAGGCCGAGGAAGAAGCCATCCGCGTCTTCGGCCGCAACCTCAAAGACCTGCTGCTGGCCGCCCCCGCCGGCCCCCGCGCCACCCTCGGCCTCGACCCGGGCCTGCGCACCGGCGTCAAGGTGGCGGTGGTGGACCAGACCGGCAAGCTCGTCGACACCGCCACCATCTACCCCCACGAGCCCCGCCGCGACTGGGACGGCAGCCTGCACACGCTGTCGAAGCTGTGCGAGAAGCACGGTGTGCAGCTGATCGCCATCGGCAACGGCACCGCCAGCCGTGAAACCGACAAGCTCGCCGCCGAGCTCATCAAGCTGCGCCCCGAGCTTCACATGACCAAGATCGTCGTCTCGGAAGCCGGCGCCTCGGTGTATTCGGCCTCCGAACTCGCCGCCAGGGAGTTCCCCGACCTCGACGTGAGCCTGCGCGGCGCCGTCTCCATCGCCCGTCGCCTGCAGGACCCGCTCGCCGAGCTGGTCAAGATCGACCCCAAATCCATCGGCGTCGGCCAGTACCAGCACGACGTCAACCAGAGCCGCCTGGCGCGCGCCCTCGACTCGGTGGTCGAAGACTGCGTGAACGCCGTCGGCGTGGATGTGAACATGGCCTCCGCGGCGCTGCTCACCCGCATCTCCGGCCTCAACCCCACGCTGGCCGCCAACATCGTCGCCCACCGCGACGCCAACGGCCCCTTCCCCAGCCGCGCCGCGCTGCTCGACGTACCGCGCCTCGGCCCCAAGACGTTTGAGCAGGCCGCCGGCTTCCTGCGCGTCACCACCGGCAGCAACCCGCTGGATGCCTCGGCGGTGCACCCGGAGGCCTACCCGGTGGTCGAACGCATCCTCGCCGACATCAAGAAGAGCGTGCGCGAGCTCATGGGCGACAGCCGCGCCCTTGGCCAGATCAAGGCCGAACGCTACACCGACGAACGCTTCGGCCTGCCCACCGTGCAGGACATCCTGAAGGAACTCGACAAACCCGGCCGCGACCCCCGCCCCGAGTTCACCACCGCCAGCTTCAAGGAAGGCGTCGAAGACCTCAAGGACCTCGCCGTCGGCATGATCCTCGAAGGCGTCGTCACCAACGTCACCAACTTCGGCGCCTTTGTAGACATCGGCGTGCACCAGGACGGCCTCGTGCACGTCTCGGCGCTGGCCGACCGCTTCGTCAAAGACCCCCACAGCGTCGTCAAGGCCGGCCAGGTGGTGAAGGTGAAGGTGCTGGAGGTCGACCTCCCGCGCAAGCGCATCGCCCTCACGATGCGCATGGGCGACCAGCCGCAGGCCGCCGGCCACGGCGGCGGCGCCCGCGATGCCCGCGACAACCGCGGTGGCGGACGCGGTGGCCCCGCCAAGCCCCAGCGCGAACCGGCGATGGCGGGATCGCTCGCCAGCGCGTTTGCGAAGGTGCTGAAGAAGTAAGCCAACTTCCGGGCAGGCGAGGCCGGCCCGGAAGTGCCTGTAGGTCGGGCTTCAGCCCGACACCACCGATCGCGTGATAGTTTTTTCCTTGCCTGCACGCCTGCAGATTCGAATGCAAACTATAACAATCGTGTTGTAACGCGTGACAAAACGATTGCGATAGCTTTTTCCCTTAACTGCACGCCCGCACATTCGAATGCAAACTATAACGACCATGTTGTGATCCGCGACAACACGATTGTTATAGCTTCTTCCCTTATCTGCATGCCTGCACATTCGATTGCAAACTATCGCAATCGAATGTGCAGCCGTGCACTTCGTGTTGTGGGCCGTCACAACAGCCCGGAGACGCCTGCATCAACGATCAGCGCGTCTCACAACCGCATGGGCATGCTCCACCTGTCACTGACCGCCACAATAGAGCCACCTCTGACCGGCATATAGGAGCCAGTTTGAATCGTCTCTGAGGGACGTCTTCGGGGGTTCAAGAGTGGTGGTTTTTCGGGGTGCTGGCAAGCGTCGTTTTGGCCTTGTTCGG
>JAEUNU010000144.1 GCA_016789125.1 Zoogloea sp.
GATACGACTGCGCACCCAGATGCAGCTTGCCGTCGTCGAAAAGCGACGGGGGCGTCAAAGCCCCCGTGTCGTCAAAGCACGCCCCACTCGTTACATCGTCCGGTTTCTGAAGAAAGACCTTAACTGAACGGCATTACCGCTACGGCGGGGTTGATTTTTTCAGCGGCATCATCGCTTGCAGGCGCAGCAGACCGGCACCCTGCGGCAGCTAGCGGTTAGCCATCTTGCGCTTGACCTCCTGGGCCGCCAGCTCGAAATCCAGCCCCGCCACGGCATCGTTGATGGCCCGGATCAGCAGCTCGCCAGCCACTTCGCTGCTGCCGGCAAAGCGGTTCACATAGGTCGAGGTCTGAACCAGCGACGACACCACGTTGTTGTTGCTGATCAGGCGCACCGTCGCCCAGCCGATCGACACATCCGACAGCACCGCAGCCTCGCCGGTGACGGCCAGGCGCAGGTTCTGCCGGTTTAGCAGCTCGCACTTGGCCGGGGATATCTCGTAGCCGCCATGCTGCACGACCACCTCGCGGATGTCGGACGCCGCGTGCTCCGGCACGCTGCAGCCGGCCCGCGCCAGGGTGGCGGCACACAGCAAGCCGACGAGAAGCGCAGTGCGTCTGGCAGGATGATCGGACATGGTGATGCTCCTTCTGGGTTTCGCAAGGCAAACCCATGCAGCACGGACAAGACCGGCAGGAAAGCGCGGCAGCCGAAGGCCGGAGGAGCGGGAGCGCGATGCGCCCACCTGTGCAACCCGGCCACCTTTCCCTTGCGGGGGTGAGGTCCGATGGCTTTGCGTCCCGCCGTTTCCGGGCGGTTTGCCTTTTTACATTTATTGACGATGGTGTGCTTTACGGACCACCGGAGGCAGACTGAAGGCCGCCCAAGTCGCCCATGAGGAACTACGTCACGCTCGCCCCCGCATCGGAATACACCGCGGCGGCCCAGGAAGCCGCTCAGGCCCCGGCCCGGCGCCGCAGCCAGGCGCTGGCCCCATCCACCGCCACGGCCATCGCCAGCATCGCGATGATCACGGTGCTCGCCTGGGCCTCCTGGAACAGGGACAGGCTGTAGTAAAGCAGCGCACCCAGCCCCCCGGCACCGACAAAACCCAGGATCGCCGCCATGCGGATGTTCATCTCCCAGCGATACAGCGCGTAGGCCAGCCACTGGGGCGCCACCAGCGGCAGCGTGCCGTACAAGAACGTGACGAGGGCCGGCGCACCACCGCCCGCCAGCGCCTCGGCCGGCGTGGGCGGGCTGTTCTCCAGCGCCTCGGCAAACAGGCGACCGAGCACCCCGGTGGTGTGCAGCGCCAGCGCCAGGGTGCCGGCGAAGGGGCCGAGGCCAGCCGCCAGCACCATCAGGGTCGCCCACACCAGCTCCGGCACCGAGCGCAGAAGGTTGAGCACGAAACGCGCCGCATGGCGCCCGGCCAGGCCATGCCGCCCCGCCGCCGGCAGCGCCAGCAAGGCCCCGCCGACGGCCGCCAGCAAGGTGCTGACGAGCGAGATCGCCAGCGTCTCGAGGGCCGCCCAGCCGACCTTGGCGATGAAATCCGGCGCCAGGTCCGGCGGGAAGAAACGTGCCACGAAGCCACCCGCCTCCTCCACCGCGGTGGCCGTGAACAAAGCCGCGAGGGGCATGTCCAGCCACGCGAAGCTGCCCGCAACCGCCGCCAGCAACACGCCCACGGCAAGCACCGCGGTGCCCGACACCCCGGCCCGGCCGCTCATGCCATCCTCCGTCGCAGGGTTTCGCTCACGCCGTCGGCGGCCAGCACCAGCACCAGGAAGGTGGCCAGAATCGTCGCCGCCTCGCCACCGTTGAGCATCTTCATCGACTGGTCCATGAGCTGCCCGAGGCCGCCGGCGCCGACGAAGCCCATCACCACCGAGGCCCGCACCGCACATTCCCAGCGATACACGGTGTAGGACAGCAGCTCCTGGCCTGCGTTGGGCAGGAGCCCG
>JAEUNU010000168.1 GCA_016789125.1 Zoogloea sp.
GCCGCTGCCCCTTCTGCGACGTGGGCCACGGCCGCCCCGAGCCCCTCGACGTGAACGAGCCGGCCAACCTGGCCAAGACCATCGCCGCCATGCGCCTCAACTACGTGGTGATCACCAGCGTGGACCGGGACGATCTGCGCCGCCCGCGAGGCCAGCCCCAAGACCACCATCGAGGTGCTGGTGCCCGACTTCCGCGGCCGCATGGAGATCGCCCTCGACATCTTCGACCAGGCCCCGCCGGACGTGATGAACCACAACCTCGAGACCGTGCCGCGCCTCTACAAGCAGGCCCGCCCGGGGGCCGACTACGCCTACTCGCTGGAGCTCCTCAAGCAGTTCAAGGCGCGCCACCCCGAGGTGTCCACCAAGTCCGGCCTGATGGTCGGCCTCGGCGAAACCGACGACGAGATCCTCGAAGTCATGCGCGACATGCGCGCCCACAACGTGGACATGCTCACCATCGGCCAGTACCTCCAGCCCTCCGGCGGCCACCTTCCGGTGCTGCGCTACGTGCACCCCGACGTGTTCAAGATGTTCGAGACCGAAGCCCTCAAGATGGGCTTCAAGAACGCCGCCTGCGGCCCGATGGTCCGCTCCAGCTACTGGGCCGACCAGCAGGCCCACGGGGCGGGGGTGGTGTAAGGCCTCTGCCAGCCCGGCTGAACGACAACGCCCCGCGTAACCTGCGGGGCGTTTTTTCTGGCGATGCTGATGATGGCGAGGCACGCGCCCCGACCATCAAGGCTGGATCGTCGTAACATCCCGGCATGAACGAAACAGCCTGCCCCTTCAGCCAGGTGCCGGCCGAGCGCATCGTGCTGTCGGGTGCCGAGGCATGGCTGATTCGCGATACCTTTCCGCTCTCGCCCAGTCACAGCCTGGCGATCCCCCGGCGGCATGTCGGATCCTTCTTCGAGCTCAGCGCGGCCGAGCACGCCTGCATGGTCGAGCCGCTTGCCCAGGCGAAGGCCGGGCTCGATGAAAGCTGCCGGCCCGATGGTTTCAACATCGGCATCAGCGACGGCACCGCCGCCGGGCAGACGGTGCCCCATCTCCACCTGCACCTGATCCCGCGCTACGCGGGCGATGCGCCTGCCCCACACGGCGGAGTGCGCTGGGTCCCCCCAGCCAGGGCGAAATACTTGGCCGGTTGATGAATCTCACCACCTACGCCGAAAAATTCCGCCGCATCAAGGTGAATGTGGCCCACGGCCAGGCCAGCCCGCACAAGATCTGCATGTTGCTGGCGGTGCTTGACTTAGCGCGGGGCGGAGCCCTGACGCGGAACCGCATCGCCTACGCACCCCCGCTGCTCGAGCGCTATGCGATGTATTTCAAGGCGGTCAGGGGCGACAGCGATCACCCCAACCCTTACTTCCCGT
This sequence comes from Zoogloea sp., assembly GCA_016789125.1. Classification (GTDB taxonomy): domain Bacteria; phylum Pseudomonadota; class Gammaproteobacteria; order Burkholderiales; family Rhodocyclaceae; genus Zoogloea. Next base: position 1,383 of record JAEUNU010000168.1, read on the forward strand.
TCTTCCACCTGGCCGGGCGCCTGCGCGGCGGCGACGCGAGCTTCTGGCATCTGCAGCCCAGGTCTGGCCACGAGTCCGTGTTGGCCGGCCTGGGCACGGTGCGGACGTCGAAGCAGGTGCAGGACAACATCGACCACGCCCGCCTCGACCCGGCGCTGTTCGCGCTGCTGCAGGACCCGGCCGCCGTCGACGTGCTCGGCGCAGTGCTCGCTGAGACCTGGTTCCATCGGGGCCTGCAGGATCTCGATGCGGTGGTGAGTCGAACCCGGGAGATCAACCGCTACGAATCCATGCTCCGCGCCCCGGGCCGCCCCGCGCTCATGGCCGCCGAAGCCACGCCGGGCTATGTCCGTGACCCTGCCTTCCGACGGGTCGTGACCGAGCTCTACGACTTTCGCTGCGCGGCAAGCGGCCTGCGGCTCGTACTGCCCGACGGCGCGGCGATGGTCGAAGCGGCGCACATCCACCCCTTCAGCGAAGCCGGCGACGACGACCCGCGCAACGGGCTGGCCCTGACGCCGGACATGCACTGGGCGCTCGATCGTTACCTTATCGCGCCGGACACCGACTACCGCTGGCGCGTGAGCCCGGCCCTGGACCGGCGCATCCCCGACTACCGCGCGCTGGCCGAGTTGGAAGGCAAGCCGCTGTTCCTTCCGCGTGAGGCGCAGATGTACCCCAAGCGGGAAGCGATCGAGTGGAGATTAGCAAGGCTGGTTGGCCCGTAGCCGCCAGCAGCGAGCCGTGCCTAGCCGGCGTGGGCTATGATTGCCCACGCGCCGGTTGCGGCCGGCCGGCGCTGACGAGTCAGAGAGGCCCCGCCCGGAACCCGTCACGCGCCAACTTCATCCATGAGCGACCACCCCAGACCGCCAGAATCCCCAGGAGAGCCCCAATGACCCAAACCCTGCAAGCCATCCCTGTGAACAAGATCGACGGCACCCCCGCCACCCTCGCCGAGCACGCCGGCAAGGTGCTGCTGGTGGTGAACGTGGCCTCCAAGTGCGGCCTCACCAAGCAGTATGAAGGGCTGGAGAAGCTCTACGAGCAATACCGCGACCAGGGCCTGGTGGTGCTTGGCTTCCCGGCCAACGACTTCGCCGGCCAGGAGCCGGGCAGCGATGCCGAGATCGCCGGCTTCTGCAGCGCCAACTTCGGCGTGCAGTTTCCGATGTACAGCAAGCTGGTCGCCACCGGCCCGGGCAAGCACCCGCTCTACGCCGCCCTCACCGCCGCGAAGCCCGAGACCGAAGACCGCGCCGGCATGGAAGAAGCCCTGCGCGGCTACAAGATCGAACCCACCGCCGCGCCCGAGGTGCTGTGGAACTTCGAGAAGTTCCTGATCGGCCGTGACGGCCAGGTGCTGCGCCGCTTCGCGCCCGACACCGCGCCCGATGCACCGAAGCTCGTCGAGGCGATCGAGGCTGCCCTCGCCGCCTGAGGCCGGGCCTGGGGCTGCTCCCGCCGGGGCGCGGCCCTGCCATCGTCAGAACGCCACCATGCCCTGGCTCCTGCTCTTCGCCGCCATCGTCGCGGAAGTCGTCGCCACCTCGCTGCTCAAATCCACCGCGGGCTTCACCCGCCTGGAGCCGTCGGTGGTGGTGGTGCTCGCCTACGGGGCGGCCTTCGGGCTGCTGTCCCACTGCCTCAAGAAGATGCCGGTCGGCGTCGTGTATGCGGTGTGGTCGGGGGTCGGGGTGGCGCTGATCACCTTGGTGGCGTGGTTCTTTCTCGACCAACCGCTGGACGCGCCGGCACTCGCCGGCCTGGCGCTGATCGTCGGCGGCGTGGTGGTCATCAACGTCCTCTCGAAGGCGGCAGTCGAGTGACGCTGCGGGCCGGCGAGGGCGCTTGAGATGCAGTGGTTGTGGCTCGCGGTGGCCATCCTGGCCGAGGTGATCGCCACCTCGGCACTTAAGTCGTCCAACGGCTTCCGGCGCCTGGGGCCGTCAGTGGTGGTGGTGTGCGGCTACGCCCTGTCGCTCTACCTGCTCTCGCGCACCCTCGACGTGCTGCCGGTGGGCGTGGTGTATGCGATCTGGTCGGGGGCGGGGGTCGCCCTCGTCACGCTGGCCGGGCGCTTCTTCTTCAAGCAGGTGCTCGACCGCGCCGCGATCGTCGGAATCGCCATGATCGTCAGCGGGGTCGTCGTGCTGCAGCTGTTCTCGGGCTCGGTGACACACTAGCTAGCTCGTCGCCGCCCCCGCCGCCGCAAAATACGCATCCAGCCGGGCGATCCAGCCGGCCTTCTCAGCGTCCGTCGCAAAGCTCGCCTCGAAGCTGTTGCGGGCCAGCCGGTACCAGGTGGCGGCGTCGAAGCCGAAGGCGGCCTGCACGGCGCGGATGTTGTCATTGAGATAGCCACCAAAGTAGGCCGGGTCGTCGCTGTTGATCGTCACCCTCGCGCCGGCGGCGATGAGCTGCGGCAGGCTGTGCTCCGCCATCGAACCAAACACGCACAACCGCGTGTTCGACAGCGGGCACACCGTGAGCGGCACCTGCTCCCGGGCCAGGCGGGCGAGCACCGCCGGGTCTTCAGGGGCGCGCACGCCGTGGTCGATGCGTCGCGCGCCGAGGATGTCGAGCGCCTCGGTGATGTAAGCCGGCGGCCCCTCCTCGCCGGCGTGGGCCACCACCGGCCGGCCCAGCGCCCGGCAGCGCGCGAACAGCCGCGCAAACTTCGACGGCGGATGCCCGCGCTCCGACGAATCCAGCCCGAAGCCGTGGATGCGCGCGATGAAGGGCTCGGCCTCGGCCAGCGCGGCGAGGCATTCGTCCTCACTCAGGTGACGCAGGAAGCACATGATCAGCCGCCCCGAGATGCCCCAGCGCCGCGCGCCTTCGACGAGGCCGTCGCCCAGGCCGTCTAGCACCGTAGCAAACGGAATGCCCCGCGCCGTGTGGGTCTGCGGGTCGAAGAAGATTTCGGCGTGGACCACCCCGTCGGCGGCGGCCCGTTCGAGGTAGGCCAGCATCAGGTCGCGGAAATCAGCGCGGGTGCGCAGCACATCGGCGCAGGCGTAATATAGGTCGAGGAAGGACTGCAGGCTGTCGAAGGCGTAGGCCGCCTTCAGCGCCGCCTCGTCGGCGTAGGGCAGCGCGACGCCGTTGCGGCGCGCCAGCGCGAAGGCCAGGCCGGGCTCCAGGCTGCCCTCGATGTGGATGTGGAGCTCCGCCTTCGGCATGCCAAGGGCCAGAGCGAGCGGGTCGGCGCAGGTCATGATCGGTCTCCACGGGCAAACAAGGCTCAATCATAGGCCCCGCTGCCCGCTGGATCGACAATCGGCGAAAGTTTCCACCCGACGGGCCGTCAAGGGCACGCGGATACGCAGTACACTGCGCCCTCGCCCTCGCCCTCGCCCTCGCCCCCGCCAAAGCTCGACGACATGGACATCGTCTTCTTCATCTACGGCCTCGCCTTCATGGTGCTGGGGGTCGTCATCGTCATCTGGCCCAAGGAAGGCAGCCGCTTCGAGTTTGCCCGCCTGAGCCTGTGGCTGGCGGGCTTTGCCTTCGTGCACGGCACGCTGGAATGGATGGAGCTGTGGCGCGTCGTCCGCGGCGACAACCCGGTGCTCGCCACCGCCCGCCCGCTCACCCTGCTCGCGTCCTACATGCTGCTCTTCGAGTTCGGGCGCCGCATGCTGCACGCCGCCCAGGCAGACACGCCCCACCGGCAGCGCGCCAGCGCCTGGATCCACGCCCTGCTGCTGGGCAGCGTCGCGGCGGGCAGCTTCGCCCACGACGCGCCCCTGGACAGCCTGGCCATCTGGACACGCTACCTCTACGGTTTTCCGGCGGCCCTGCTGTCGGCCGTCGGACTGCAGGCCTACGCCAGCCGGCGCATCCGCCCCGCCCTGGCGGCCGGCGAATTCACCACAGTGCGACGCAGTTGCCAGCTCGCCGGGGCAGCCTTTGCTGCCTACGGCGTGCTGGCCGGCCTGATCGTGCCGCAGGCCCCGTGGCCGCCCGCAAGCTGGCTCAACCAGGACGTCTTCTCCGCCACCGTCGGCATCCCCGTGCAGATCCTGCGTGCCGCCTGCGGCGTGCTGATCGCCGCCTCGATGGCCCACGTGCTGCGCATCTTCCACCTGAAACAGCAGCAGCACCTCACCCTCACGCTCCAGCAGACCGCCGCTGCCCTCGAAGAGGCCGGCCGACTGGGCCGCCACAACCGGCTGCTGCTCGAATCCGTGGCCGAGGGCATCTTCGGCCTCGACACCGCGGGGCGCACCACCTTCATCAACCCGGTGGCGCTCACGCTGCTCGGCTACACGGCAGACGAGCTGATCGGCCAGCCGATGCACGCCCTCACCCACCACAGCCAGCCCGACGGCCAGCCCTACCCCGCCGAGGCCTGCCCGAGCCACCAGACCCTGCTCGACGGCCAGCCCCGCCACATGGCCCAGGACCACTTCTTCCGCAAGGACGGCAGCAGCTTTCCCGTCTCCTACCACACCGCCCAGGTCCAGGAGCAGGGCCGGGTGATCGGCGCGGTGGTGGTCTTCGAGGACATCTCCGAGCGCGTCCGCCTCGACACCGAGCTGCGCGCCTACCGCAACCACCTCGAGCAACTGGTCGCCGAGCGCACCGCCCAGCTGACCGAGGCCGAGGCCTACAGCCGGCTGATCCTCGAGAGCTCGGCCAGCGGCCTCTACGGCATGGACGCCCAGGGCCGCTTCACCTTCATCAATCAGGTCGCCAGCGACTTGCTGGGCCACCCCCACGGCAGCCTGATCGGCCAGAAGGTGCACCTGAGCGTGCACCATCACCACGCCGACGGCACCGAGTTCCCACCGGAAGACTGCCCGATGCTGGCCGCCCTCGTGCGGGGCGAATCGGTGCACAACGACGACGACCTGTTCTGGCGCGCCGACGGCAGCCCGCTGCCCGTCGCCACCGCCACGCGGCCGATGCACCGGGACGGCCAGATCGTCGGCGCGGTGGTGAGCTTCACCGACATCCGCCAGCGCAAGGCCGCCGACGAGGCCCGCCGCCAGGCCCTGCGCGAGGCAGAGCGGCTGGTGCGGATCAAGAGCGAGTTCCTCGCCAACATGAGCCACGAGATCCGCACCCCGCTCAACGCCATCATCGGCATGACCCACCTGATCCGCCGCGCCGGCGTGCCCGACAAGCAGGCCGGGCGCCTGCAGCGTATCGAGGTGGCCGGGCAGCACCTGCTCGAGATCATCAACACCATCCTCGACCTCTCCAAGATCGAAGCCGGCAAGTTCGTGCTCGCCGATGGCCCGGTCAAGCTCGAGGCCATCGCCGCCAGCGTCTGCTCGATGCTGGCCGAGCGGGCGCGGGCCCGGCAGGTCGAGCTCGTCACCCACCTCGCGCCCCTCCCGCCTCACCTGCGGGGCGACGCGCCACGGCTGCAGCAGGCCCTGCTCAACCTCACCGGCAACGCCGTCAAGTTCACCGAAAACGGCCACGTGAGCATCCGCATCCGGGTCGACGACGAATCGCCGGAGAACGCGCTGATCCACTTCGAAGTCGAAGACAGCGGCATCGGCATCCCCGCCGACCAGCTGCCGCGCCTGTTCACTGCCTTCGAGCAGGTAGACGGCTCGGCCACCCGCCGGCATGGCGGCACCGGGCTTGGGCTCGCCATCACCCGCAACCTGGCCGAGCTGATGGGCGGCCAGGCCGGCGCCAGCAGCACCCCGGGCGTCGGCAGCCGCTTCTGGTTCACCGCCCGCCTGCGCAAGGGCCTGCCGGACGCCGACCCCCACCACACCCACGGCCACTCCCCCATCGAGGCGGCCCTCCGCGCGCAACACGCCCAGCGCCGCCTGCTGCTGGTCGAGGACGAGCCGATCAACCGCGAGGTGGCACTGGAAGTGCTCGCCGACTGCTTCCACGAGGTCGACGTGGCCTGCGACGGCGCCGAAGCCGTCGAGCTCGCCGCTCGCAAGGCCTACGACATCATCCTGATGGACATCCAGATGCCCCGCCTGGACGGCCTCGCGGCCACCCGGCAGATCCGCGCCCAGCCGGGCCGCCCGGCGCCCACCATCATCGCGATGACCGCCAACGCCTTCGCCGAAGACCGCGCCCGCTGTCAGGCCGCGGGCATGGACGACTTCATCGCCAAGCCCTTCACCGCCGAGCTGCTCTACGCCACCCTGCTGCACTGGTTGTCCCGTCGCGACAAAGCCGGCGACGCCACCACCGCCTGAGCCCCGCCAGCGCAGCAGAGGCGCGGCCCATGTGGTAAGTTGAAAGCGTCACCGTAGATCCGGCGCCTCGGGTGCCGGCTCCGCAGCATGAGCGAACGCCCCATCCAGTTCTGGTTCCGCGGCGCCATCCGCCAGGTCGAAGGCGCCGCGCCCACGCGCAGCCTGCTCGACTGGCTGCGCGAAGACATGCGCGCCACCGGCACCAAGGAGGGCTGCGCCGAAGGCGACTGCGGCGCCTGCACCGTGGTGCTCGGCGAAGCCGTCGGCCGCACGCTGCAGCTAAGGGCCGTCAATGCCTGCATCCGCTTCCTGCCGACCCTCGACGGCAAGGCCCTGTTCACCGTCGAAGACCTCGCCACCCTCGCCGGCCCCGGGCGTCTGCACCCGGTGCAGCAGGCGCTGGCGAGCGGCCACGGCTCCCAGTGCGGCTTCTGCACGCCGGGCTTCGCGATGAGCCTGTTCGCCCTCTACGAGAACCACCCCGCCTGCCCCAGCCGCACGGCCGTCATCGACGCCCTGGCCGGCAACCTGTGCCGCTGCACCGGCTACCGCCCCATCGTCGACACGCTGCCCGCCGCCTACCGCCTGCCGCCGGTGCGCCTCGACCGCGGCCCCATCCTCGCCGCGCTGGCCACCCTGGCGGCGCTACCGCCCCTCGACTACCGGGCCGGCGGACGCCGCTTCCTCGCCCCGCGCAGCCTCGCCGAACTCGCCGCCGCCCGCCAGGCCAACCCGGGCGCCCGAATCGTCGCCGGCGCCACCGACCTGGCCCTCACCGTCACCAAAGGCCTGCGTGACCCGGGCGACCTGCTGTGGCTCGGCGCCGTGCCCGAGCTCGCGGCAATCCACCGCACTGCCGACGGCGGCCTCGTGATCGGCGCCACCGCCAGCCTCGCCGACGCCTTCGCTGCGCTGGTCGCCTTCGAGCCCGGCTGGGCCGAGCTCGCCCGCCGCTTCGCCGGCCCGCCGGTACGCCACGCCGGCACCCTCGGCGGCAACATCGCCAACGGCTCGCCCATCGGCGACAGCATGCCCGGCCTCATCGCCGCGGGCGCCCGGCTCGTGCTGCGCCAGGGCGCACGGCAACGCCGGCTGCCCCTCGAAGACTTCTACCTTGCTTACCGGCAGACCGCCCTCGCCCCCGGCGAATTCATCGAAGCCGTCGAGCTGCCGCCCGCCCCGTCGGGCCAGATCTTCCGCTGCTGGAAAGTCGCGAAACGCCACGACCAGGACATCTCGGCCCTGTGCGGAGCCTTCGCCGTCGCCCTCGCCGACGGCCGGGTGAGCCACGCCCGCATCGCCTTCGGCGGCATGGCCGCGACACCCGCCCGGGCCCGCGCCACCGAGGCCGCGCTCATCGGCCAAGCCTGGGCCAAAACCACCCTCGAAGCCGCAAGCGCCGCCCTCGCCACCGACTTCACACCGCTCACCGACCTGCGCGCCTCCGCTGCCTACCGCCGCCAGGCCGCCGCCGGCCTGCTGCGCCGGCTGTGGCTGGAGACCCGCGGCACCGCGCCACTGCGCCTCACCGACCTCACCCCCACAGCCCCGCCAACGCCCGCCGCAGCCGAAGCCGCCGAACACCGCCCGCCCCCCATCGGCCAGCCCCTGCCCCACGAGAGCGCCCACCTCCACGTGGCCGGCAGCGCCGCCTACACCGACGACCTGCCCGAGCCGGCCGGCCTGCTGCATGCCGCGGTCGGCCTGTCCGGCGTGGCCCACGGCCGCCTGATCGGGCTCGACCTCAGCGCCGTACGCGCCGCGCCGGGGGTGCGGGCCGTCATCACCGCGGCCGACATCCCCGGCGAGAACGACTGCGGCCCGGTGGTCCACGACGACCCCATCCTCGCCGCCGGCGAGGTGCTGTTCCACGGCCAGCCGCTCTTCGCCGTCGCCGCCGACACCCGCGAGCAGGCCCGCCGCGCGGCCCGCCTGGCGGTGGCGCACATCGAGCCCCTGCCGGCCGTGCTCGACATCGACGCGGCCATCGACGCCGGCAGCGAGGTGCTGCCACCCGTCGAGCTCCGCCGCGGCGACGTGGAGGCGGCCATCAAAGCCGCCCCCCACCGCCTCGCCGGCCGCGTGCGCACCGGCGGCCAGGAGCATTACTACCTCGAAGGCCAGGTGGCCTGCGCGATCCCCCGCGAGGACGACAGCCTGCACCTGCTCAGCTCCACCCAGCACCCCACCGAGATGCAGCAGGCGGTGGCCCGCGCCCTCGGCTGGCGCATGCACCAGGTGAGTTGCGAATGCCGCCGGATGGGCGGCGGCTTCGGCGGCAAGGAGGCCCAGTCCGCCCAGTGGGCCTGCATCGCCGCGCTGCTCGCCCGGGCCAGCGGGCGGCCGGTCAAGCTGCGCCTCGACCGCGACGACGACATGCGCGCCACCGGCAAGCGCCACGACTTCCGCATCGACTACGACGTGGGCTTCGCGCCGGACGGCCGCATCACCGGCCTGCGCCTCGGGCTCGCCTCCCGCTGCGGCTTCTCGGCCGACCTGTCGGGCCCGATCAACGACCGCGCGGTGTTCCACGCCGACAACGCCTACTACCTCGACGCGGTAGCCATCCGCAGCCTGCGCTGCCGCACCCACACGGTATCGAACACCGCCTTCCGCGGCTTCGGCGGGCCCCAGGGCATGTTCGCCATCGAATCGGTGCTCGACGCCATCGCCCGTCACCTCGGCCTCGACCCGCTGGCGGTACGCCGCGCCAACTTTTACGCCGGGCCGGGGCGCGACCTCACCCCCTACGGCATGCGCGTCGAAGACGACATCATCGCCCCGCTGGTCGAGCGCCTGGCAAGCAGCGCCGACTACGCCGGGCGCCGGGCCGGGATCACCGCCTTCAACGCCACGAGCCCGGTGCTCAAGCGCGGGCTGGCGCTCACCCCGGTGAAGTTCGGCATCTCCTTCACCAACACCCTCCTCAACCAGGCCGGCGCGCTGGTGCATGTGTACAAGGACGGCAGCGTGGGCATCAGCCACGGCGGCACCGAGATGGGCCAGGGCCTCCACACCAAGGTGCGCCAGATCGTCGCCGCCGAGTTCGGCCTGGCGGTGGGCGACGTGCGCCTGTCGGCCACCGACACCACCCGCGTGCCCAACACCTCGGCCACCGCCGCCTCCACCGGCAGCGACCTCAACGGCAAGGCCGCCCAGGCCGCCTGCCGGGCGATCCGCGGGCGGCTGGCGGCCTTCGTCGCCGGCAGGCTCGGGATGGACGCCGCCAGCGTGTGCTTCGAAGCCGGCCGCGTGCGCGCCCCGGGCTTCGAAGCCCCCTTCGCCCAGGTCGCGCAGGAGGCCTGGATGGCCCGCGTGCAGCTGTGGGACGCCGGCTTCTACGCCACCCCCAAGCTCGACTACGACGCCAGCGCCATGCGCGGCCGGCCCTTCTACTACTTCGCCTACGGCGCCGCGCTGAGCGAGGTCGCCATCGACACCCTCACCGGCGAACACCGCCTGCTGCGCGTCGACATCCTTCACGACGCCGGCAGCTCCATCAACCCGGGCATCGACATCGGCCAGATCGAAGGCGGCTTCATCCAGGGCCTCGGCTGGCTGACCAGCGAAGAGCTGGTCTTCGGGCCCGACGGCGCGCTGCTCACCCACTCGCCGTCCACCTACAAGATCCCCACCGCCGCCGACCTGCCGCCGGTCTTCAACCTGCGGCTATGGGACCAGCCCAACCGCGAGGACGCCATCCACCGCTCCAAGGCCGTCGGCGAGCCGCCGCTAATGCTGGCCCTGTCGGCCTTCTTCGCGTTGCGCGACGCGGTGGCCGCCGCCCTCGGCCCCGGCGCCCAGCCACCACTCGACGCCCCGGCCACCCCCGAAGCCATCCTGCGCGCCCTCCACGGAGGCACCCTGCCATGACCGAATGGCTGCCCGCCCTCGCCACCCGGCTCGCCCGCGGCGAAGCCTGCGTCCTCGTCACCGTCGCCCACACCGTCGGCTCAACGCCGCGGGAGGCCGGCGCCACCCTGCTCGTCGACACCCGCAGCAGCCTCGGCAGCATCGGCGGCGGCCAGCTCGAATGGCTGGCCATCAGCGCCGCGCGAGCCCTGCTCGAGGTCGGCGGCCCGCCGCGCCTGATGCGCCTCGCCCTCGGCCCCTCGCTGGGCCAGTGCTGCGGCGGCATCGTGTGGCTGGCCCTTGAACGCATCGCCCCCGACAGCGCTGCCGACTGGCAGGCCCGGGCCGACGCGGTGGCCGCCGGGCGGGGCCTGCGGCGCCAGCTCGCCACCGACGAGGCCGCCTCCCGCTGGAAGCTGCTCGACCCGGCCCAGGCCACCCACGCCACCGCCCACCTGCTCACCGACGGCACCCGCTGGGAGCTCACCCACCTCGTCGCCGGCGCCGATTTTCCGGTGATCCTGTTCGGCGCCGGCCACGTGGGCGAGGCCGTGGTGCGCGCCCTCGCCCCGCTGGGCGCCCGCATCACCTGGGTGGACACCCGGGACGACATCTTCCCGCCCCAGCTCCCGCCCGGCGTGCATGCAGTCTCCACCGACAGCCCCGAGGCCGAGGTGCGCGCCGCCCCGCCGGGCAGCTATTTCCTGGTGATGACCCACAGCCACCCGCTCGATTTCGCGCTCTGCGAGGCGATCTTCGCGCGCCACGACTTTGCCTGGTTCGGCCTGATCGGCTCCGCCACCAAGCGCAACAACTTCACCCGCCAGTTCGTCATCCGCGGCCTCGACCCCGACCGCCTCGCCGACCTCAGCTGCCCGATCGGCATCCCCGGCATCCAGGGCAAGCACCCGGCGGTGATCGCCCTTGCGGTGGCAGCCCAGCTCCAGCAGGTGCGCGAGGCCCGCCAGGCCATCGAGCACGCCGCCCATCCGCCCCCCGCGGCCCCGCCCCTGTCGTCGCTGCCGCGCCCATGACCACCCCAGCGCACCGCCTCGTCCGCGGCCAGGTGCTGCACTTCCTGGCCGACCCGGGCCCCGCCGACGACCCCGCCGCATGGGCTTTCTTCGACGACGGCGGGCTGTGGATCGCCGACGGCCACATCCGCGCCTGCGGCCCCTGGGCCAGCCTGAGCGCCGCGCTGCCGCCCGGCGTGCGCGAGGCTGCCATCCTCCACGACTACCGCGGCCATCTGGTGCTGCCCGGCCTCGTCGACTGCCACCTGCACTACCCCCAGGCCGGCGTGATCGCCAGCTACGGGCGCCAGCTGCTGGACTGGCTGAACGACTACGTCTTCCCCGCCGAGGCGCGCTTCGCCGACGCCTCCGAGGCCGAGCGCACGGCCGCCTTCGTCGTCCGCCGCCTGCTCGCCCACGGCACCACCACCGCCTCGGTGTTCGCCACCGTGCACCCGCATTCGGTGGACGCCTTCTTCGCCGCCGCCGAAGCCCGCGGCCTGCGCATGCTGTGCGGCAAGGTGCTGATGGACCGCAACTGCCCCCCCGAGCTGCGCGACACCGCCACCGGCGGCATCACCGACAGCCTGTGCCTCATTGAGCGCTGGCACGGCCGCGGCCGCCTGCGCTACAGCCTCACCCCACGCTTCGCCCCCACCTCCAGCCCCGAGCAGCTGCGCCTCACCGGCGAGCTGCTGGCCAGCCGGCCGGGCCTGCACCTGCAGACCCACCTCGCCGAAAACCCCTGCGAGCTCGACTGGGTGAAGCAGCTCTTCCCCGAGCGCCGCAGCTATCTCGACGTCTACCAGCACTACGGCCTCGCCGGCCCGCGCACGCTGCACGCCCACTGCATCCACCTCGGCGCCGCCGAGCGTCGCAGCATGGCCGCCAGCGGCGCCGCGGCGGCCTTCTGCCCGGGCTCCAACCTCTTCCTCGGCAGCGGCTTCTTCGACCTCGCCGCGAGCCGCGCAGCCGGCCTGCGCGTAGGCCTCGCCACCGACATCGGCGCCGGCACCGGTTTCAGCCTGCTGCGCACCCTGGCCCAGGCCTACGAAGTCGGCCAGGCCTGCCGGGCCCCGCTGTCGGCGCTACGCGGCTTCTACCTCGCCACCCTCGGCGGCGCCCAGGCGCTCTACCTCGACGACTGCATCGGCAGCTTCCAGCCCGGCCGCGAAGCCGACTTCATCGCCCTCGACTGGGCCGCCACCCCCGAACTGGCCTGGCGCATGGAACGCTGCCAGGGGCTCGCCGAGCGCCTCTTCGCGCTGATGATGCTGGGGGACGAACGCTGCGTGGTGGCGACGCATGTGATGGGGGAGGCGGCTTTCGTGCGCTGAGGGCGGGCGGCTGCAGCCGGCTGGCGGCAGATCAGGCATTACAATCGTCCGGTGACATCGCGGTGGTTTTCACGTGCGACGACATGGCTTGCGTTCAGGGAGAGTTTGCGTATGGGGCAGGAACAACGGATTCAACACTTGATGAACGCCGACGAGTTCTATGCATGGCTCGAATCACAGAGCGAACGTCATGAGCTGGTCGACGGGCAGCCGCTGCTCATGGCGGGGGCGACGATTGCCCACGACACGGTCGTCATGAATGCCAGCCGGCTGATCGGCAACCAGCTGCTGGGCAAGCCCTGCCGCCCCCGCTCCGCCGATATAGCCGTCAAGATCTCGACTCACCAGGTTCGTTACCCGGACCTGAGCGTGGACTGTGGAGACCCCGCCGGCAGCGCCCGGGAGGCCGGCAAGCCGACGCTGGTCATTGAAGTGGAATCCCCAAGCACCGGCATGGTCGACGCCGTCGATAAGCTGGAGGAATACAAGTCGCTTCCCTCCATGCAGTACATCCTCCTCGTGTCGATCAAGCGGCCGCGTGTCCGGTTCTACTTCCGGAACGCCGCTGGCAGCTGGGAGAGTCAGGTCATCATCGGCATGGAATCCCAGATCGCGATGCCCCTCATCGGCGTGACGCTATCGCTGGGTGACATGTACTACGACCTCAGCTTCGACAGCGCGCAGAATTGATGGCGAGAGCGGCGCGGGTGCGCAACTGCCAGCCTTTGCCGATCAGAGCCCGCCGGGCCATACCGGCGCACCGCACGTCCCATCCCGCCCGTGCTCCCGACCCCGGACACGCCCTACCCACCTGTCCGCTAGGGGCTCGCGACCCTCCCGGCGCCTGTAGCGTCCTATACCGGAAGCTGTCCCGAGCAGCCCGGAAGCCGTCCCGTGGGCAGTTCGAGGCGACGGGCGCCTGTCGTGCAGGGTGTGCGGCCCTGTCGCCGGGCTGCTCGCGAGTCCCTCAAAGACCCACGCGCCTGTCCGGCGGATAGGGCGACCCTGTCTGTTGCGCCCAGGCCTTGCACGGATTTCGTGCTCGCGAGGGCTTCTCGGAGTGGGCCATACCCTCCCGGCGCTGCTCGGCTGGACCTCCTGCGTGATCGCTTGGGCGCAGGAAGTGATTGGCCGGGCGGGCGAGGCCCGGGCTTGGGGCGCGGAGGTGATCGACTGGGCACGCGGGGCCGTCGGCTGAGCCTCCACCTTTGTCGGCCGGACGCGCGTCGTCGTCGGATGGGTTTTCGCCGTGGTCCGTCGGGCGAACGGAAAGGGCCGCTGGACGGCAGGCCGAGACGCCTCGGCCAGGTGGCAGGCCAGCCAGGCTTCCGGCATGGCGTAGGTCGGGTTAGCACAGCGTAACCCGACAGAGCGGGTAGGGCCGCCCCTCAACCGGGCGTCGCGCGGCGCGGGCGATAAGGGCTGTTGCAACGGGTCGCTTGCCCAGCCAGGCGTGCCGGCCCGCGCAAGCCGGCCCGCCCCGGGCGGGGCAGGCCGTGGGCGGTCCGTTCAGGCGGCGGGATCGGCGGGTTTGCGCGGCTTGCGCGACAGGCGGGTCTTCATCGCCTCCTTGAGGGTGTCGAGGCTGGTGCCCTTGCCGAAGACCTTGGTCAGCGCATAACCGTCGAGGGACGCGCTCAGGATGTCGCTGCCGAGGGCCAGCTCGGTGTCGTCGGCGCGGTCGGTGAGCGCGCGCAGGCGCTGCAGGCGCGGTCGCAGCGCGTCGAGGGTGGTGAGGTCCTGCTGAAACTCGGCCAGCTCGAAATCGGGCGGCACCATGCCGGCGTTCTGGCGCAGCACCAGCTCGGTCTGGCGGCAGAACACCTCGGAACCATCCCCCATCTTCAACGCCTTGCGGCGCTGTTCGGCGGTGAGGGTGACCAGCTCGGCGAGGTTCTTCTCGAGCGCCGCCAGGGCCGCATCGACGGCCTCGAGCTGGGCCGCGCTGAATTCGAGGGAGACGAGATTCTGTTTCATGGGATGGCTCCTGATCGTTATGAGGTTGCCGCCGCATGCCGCGGAGATCCGCGGGCGATGCCAATGGCGACCCCCGGATGGTACACGGGGCGCGATGCCCCGCAAATACGACATGAACATTCCCACGTCTATGGGGGCGGCGCTGCCCGCGACCATCAGGGTGGATGTGGCTTGCATTGAAACGTGGTGCAGCCGCGGCTCACCACGGGCGCCGGGGATGACGCCAGCCCTCCCGCCCAGAGACCGCCCCGGGCGAACAAACCGCCGCGCCCCCTTCCCTCGGCCGCCGCGCCGGGCTACCGTAGCGGCCGCACCGCACACCCCGCCCCCCCATGCCCCCCGCCCTTCGCGCCCTCGCCTCCCGCAACTACCGCATCTACTTCGCCGGCCAGCTGGTGTCGCTGGCGGGGACCTGGATGCAGCAGATCGCCATGGTGTGGCTGGCCTACCGGCTCACCGGCTCGGCGCTGGTGCTGGGGGTGGTGGGCTTTGCCAGCCAGATCCCGATCCTCGTCCTCAGCCCCTTCGGCGGCGTGCTGATCGACCGCTTCGACCGCCGCCGCCTGCTGATGCTCACCCAGGCCCTGTCGATGGTGCAGGCGCTGCTGCTGGCCTGGCTGGTGTGGCGGGGCGTGGCGACGCCGGCGCACCTGATCGCGCTGGCCTTTGGCCTCGGCTGCATCAACGCCCTCGACGTGCCGGCGCGGCAGGCCATCGTGGTGCAGCTGGTGGATGACAAGGGCGACCTGCCCAACGCCATCGCCCTCAACTCCTTCATGATGCACGCCACCCGCTTCGTCGGTCCGGCGCTGGCCGGCTGGGTGGTGGCGACGGCGGGCGAGGCCCTGTGCTTCCTGTTCAACGCGGCGTCCTACCTGGCGGTGCTGCTGGCCCTCGTGGCGATCCGCCTGCCCGCCGCCGGGCGCCGCGGCCCCGCCACGCCGCCGCTGCAGGCCCTGCGCGAGGGCATCCGCTACACCGCCGGGCACCGCCAAATCCGCGCCTCGCTGCTCCTGATCGCCAGCCTGAGCCTGCTGGCCACGCCCTACACGGTGCTGATGCCGCTCTTCGCCAAGGAGATCTTCGGCGGCGACGCGCGCCTTTACGGCCTCCTGATGGGCACCGCCGGCTGCGGCGCGCTGGGCGGCGCGGTGCTGCTGGCCCTGCGCGAAGGCACCGCCGGCCTCGGCGCACTGGTGGGCCGCATGGCGCCGCTGGTGGGGGTGGCGCTGGCAGTGTTCGCGCTATCGCCCAGCCTGTGGCTGAGCGTGCCGGCACTCCTGGTGCTGGGCTTTGCTGTGCTGCTGTGCGTGGCGGGCAGCAACACCCTGATCCAGACCGCGGTGGACAACGACTACCGCGGCCGGGTGATGGCGCTGTTCACGATGGCCTTCCTGGGCCTCGCGCCGCTGGGCAGCTTTGCGGTGGGCAGCCTGGCCCACGCCTTCGGGGTGCGCACCACGCTGGTGGCCTGCGGGCTCGCCAGCTGCATGGCCGGGCTGGCCTACCGGCGCGGCCAGCGGGCCCGCGCCGGCTGATCTACTCGGCGTCGGGGTCGATCGCCGGGCCCTTGCCGCTGCGGTCCACCAGCGGCATCTTGAGGCCCGGCTTCTTGAACGACATGGCATCGTGCAGCGGCTTCATCGGCCCCGCCCGCCCGGCGAGGTCGAAGACCACGTAGCCGTCGATGCAGCCCGTAAACAGGAAGCCCTTGAGCCAGGTCTCGTTGTCGCGGCATTTCTCGAGCAGGCTCTCCAGGCGGCTGATGCGCGGGCGCAGCTCGTCGATGCTGAGCAGATCGCCGCGGATCTCGTCGAGGTCGACGTCGGTGTCGATGAGCACGTCGCGGTCCTTCACCATCACGTCGACGGCCTTGCGGCAGAAGGCCTCGGCGCGGGTCGAGAAGGGGACCTGCCAGGCCCGATCCTCGTCGGTGATGTCGCGGAGGGCCGAGAACTTGTCCTCCAGCAAGCTCAGGGCCTTGTCGATGGCTTTCCAGTCGGCGTCGCTGAAATCGAAGGTGGCGCGGTAGTCTTTCATGGTGGAGCTCCGGGCGAGGGTGGGTAAAACGGACCCGGCGGGCGGGCCGGGCGGCATTCGGCGGGCGGCTTCAACTGCCAGGCTCTTCCCTTTCGTGGTCCACCAGCGAGGTGTCTTCGCCGTCGCCCAGCAGAGCCTTGACGTGGGGCTTGCGCATTTCGGTGCTCATCTCATTGAGGCGCTTGAGCCGCTCGCCCTTGCCGAGCCGCTCGAGGGTGAACTGACCGGACAGGCAGGCATCGTAGGCTTCGCTGCCGATGACGTGCACGTTGGCCTGGCCTCGGCGGCACAGCTCGCGCAGGCGGCGCAGGCGCGGGCGCAGCTGGTCGATGCTGAGCAGGTGGCCGCGGATCTCGTCGAGGTCGGTCCAGGAGTCGTCGACAAAATGCACCCATTCCTTGCGCAACTCGCCGATGGCCCTGCGGGTGTAGGCCTCGGCGGCCGCGTCGAAGGGAAAGTCGCCCTCGTCCGCCTCCCCCTCGATGTCGTCGAGCATCGCGAACTTCTCTTCGAGCAAGGCCAGGGCCTGATCGATGGCCTTCCAGTCGCTGTCGCTGAAGTCGAAGGTGGCGGTGAAATCGTAATCGTCGTGCATGGCAGCCTCCGGCGGAATCGAAACGGCGGGCGCCCTGGGAGGGCCGCCCCGACACCTGGGAGTGTAGGCCAGGAAAGCGCGCCTGAGTATGTCTACGGTCTTTCTGCGCCCCCCCCGGAAAACCCCGCCGCGGCGATCCGCTATCATTGGCGCCCCGCCCGCCGTCGGCCCGCTGCCATGACTGCCCCCCTCC
>JAEUNU010000200.1 GCA_016789125.1 Zoogloea sp.
GGTGGTGGGCGCCAGCAACATCGTCGGCAAGCCGATGGCCCTGATGCTCCTCCAGCGCGAGGCCACCGTGACGATCTGCCACGCGAAAACCCGCGACCTCGCCCAGCACACCATCCTCGCCGACATCCTCATCGTCGCCGCCGGCAGGCCGGGCCTGATCGTGCCGCAGATGGTCAAGCAGGGCGCCATCGTGATCGACGTGGGCATCAACCGCCTCCCCGATGGCAAGATCGTCGGCGACGTGGATTTCGACGGCGTCAAGGAGAAGGCCAGCTGGATTACCCCCGTCCCCGGCGGCGTGGGGCCGATGACCGTCACCATGCTCATCGAGAACACCCTGCGCTCCGCCGAGCGCGCCCTGCGTCTGCGCCAGGCCGACGACTACCAGGATTGGGAAGCGCCGGTGGCCCACGCGGCCAGCCACTGAGCAAGCGCATGAGCAGCTCCAGCCCGCCCTTCGCCCTTTTCGAGAACCGCCTGGCCCAGCCGGGCGAAGCGGCCGGCTGGCTGTTCGAGGACTACGCCGGCAGCTGGCAGGGCCACGGCGCGGGCCTCGGCGCCGCCCTGGCCCGCGCCCGCGCCGAGGGCTGGTGGGCCGTCGCCCGGCTCGACTACGAACTCGGGCGCGAGCTGGAGCCGACCTGCGGCCTGCCCGCACCGGCCGCGCCCACGGTGCGCCTGCTGTTCTTCGGCCGCCGCCGGGCGCTCTTCGGGCCGGCGGTCGAGGCGGTGCTGGCCCGCCGCCTCGCCGCGCTGCCACCGGGCCAGCGGCACTTCCGGGTAAGCGGGCTCGGCTCCGGCTGGACGGAGGCCCGCTACCGGGACGCCATCGCCCGCGTTCACGCCTACATCCGGGCCGGCGACTGCTACCAGATCAACCTCACCTTTCCCATCGACTTCCGGCTCGACGGGCATCCGCTGGCCCTCTACATGGCGCTGCGCCAGCGCCAGCCGAGCCGCTACGGCGGCATCGTGCTGGACGAGGACGGCGCCCTGCTATCCCTGTCGCCCGAGCTGTTCGTCGACAAAACCGGCGACCGCCTCCTCACCTGCCCGATGAAGGGCACCGCCGCCCGCCACGCCGACCCCGCCACCGACCAGGCCGCCGCCCGCGCGCTGCAGGCCTGCACCAAGAACCGGGCCGAGAACCTGATGATCGTCGACCTGCTGCGCAACGACCTGGGCCGCCTCGCCCGGCCCGGCAGCGTGCGGGTGCAGGCACTCTTCGCCGTCGAGCCCTACCCCACGGTGTGGCAGATGGTGTCGTGGATCGAGGCCCGCCTGGCCGACCCGGCCCTCGCCCCGGAAAGCCTGCTGGCCGCGCTCTTCCCCTGCGGCTCGATCACCGGCGCGCCGAAGATCCGGGCCATGCAGATCATCGACGAACTCGAGGCCGCGCCCCGGGGCCTGTACACCGGCGCCCTCGGCTGGTTCGCCCCGAACGGCGATGTACGCCTCAACGTGGCGATCCGCACGCTCCTCATCGACGCCGCCGGCCACGGCCGGATGGGCATCGGCAGCGGCGTGGTGCACGACTCGGTCGCCACCGACGAGTGGGCCGAATGCTGGCTCAAGGCCTGCTTCCTGAGCGGGCTGGCCGAGGCGGCGGCGGTTTCATCCTAGAATCAGCCTCGCCCCCCCGCCCGGGAGCCCAACTTGATCGAATACCGCGTCGACGCCCCGCTGGTGCTTGCCGACATCCTCCGCGTGCTGGACGCCTCCGGCATCCAGCGCCCCACCGCCGACCCGGCGCGCATCAACCGGATGTTCGCCGCCGCCGACATCGTCGTCTCCGCCTGGCACGGCGAGCGCCTGGTCGGCCTGTGCCGGGCGCTCACCGACTTCAGCTACTGCTGCTACCTGTCCGACCTGGCCGTGGACCAGGCCTTCCAGCGCCAGGGCATCGGCCACGGGCTGGTGGAACGGCTGCGGGCAGCGCTCGGCGACGAGGTCTCCATCGTGCTGCTGTCGGCGCCGGCGGCGATGGGGTATTACCCGGCGCTGGGCTTCGCGCCGGCGGGGAATGCCTTCGTGCTGAAGAGGGGGCGCTAACCTTAAACGGCGAATTTGCCGCTGCTGTTTTGCCTGCGTACATCAGGTGCGCGATGGAGCTGGCATCGTAGTCCGATCCGCCGTTTCTGTTCGCTGATGGGGACCAGCGGCTTTCCGCTATTTAGCCTTGCATTGGCCGGGTCCCGGCCCGGCGGCCGGCCCACTTCTTTGCGTCGCCAAAGAAGTGGGCAAGAAAGGCGACCCCGCTTCACCGGCTCAGAAGGGGCTTTTCGGAATCACCGAGCGTTGCAGGGCGGGTATGTGTGATCGACGGAAAGGCGGAAAGCGGGAGCTGGGGATGTCGGATTAGCGCAGCGTAATCCGACATCCCACGGTCGGGCATGGCAACGATCGTATCCATTCCGAACAAACGCCAAGGGCGAACGAACTCGTCAATGACACAAGCCGAGTCAGTAAAGGCTCGGTGTCTGTTGAAAGCCCCTTCCGAACCGCTGAGCA
>JAEUNU010000202.1 GCA_016789125.1 Zoogloea sp.
CCCGCTGACGCCCCGGCGGTACGTCAATCACCACGCCGCCCGCGCCCGACCGGGCGCCGGGACGACTATCGGCATCGCTGACCTGCCTGCCGGTTTGTAGTAGTCTTGGCGCCGTTTTTGCTGTTGGACGGCGTTTCCGGCTGTTTTCTGTATGGCGCGAGCTTCCCCGCGTACACGTTTCGATAGCGCCCAGCTCATCCGCGCCCTTTCTGCCCTGGTCGCCACCGACGTCGCCGACTCCCGGCAGTCGTTTGCCGACCGGCTGGGCCAATGGCTGGACTTCGCCGACGCGATCGCGCTGTTCTCGGCCCTCGACAATCCGGCCGACACCAGCGCCCCCGCCGTGGCAGAGCACCCGGCGCCAGGCGACGAGTTCGCCCGCGTGCGCGGCGCCCTGCTCGAATCGATCAACACCGACGGCCTGCTCACCCCCGGCAAGGCGCGCATCCGGCTGCCCGCGCCGGCCTGGCACGCCGACACCGAGGGCGCGGCCGACTACCTGCCCTACCACCGCTACTACCTGGCCCACCAGCGGGACATGGGCGCCGCCATCGCCCCCCTGCGGGCCAGCCTGCGGGCGGAGCTGGCCAGGCAATCCCCGGCGCTGCGCCAGCTGGCCACCCTCGACGGGGTGCTCGACCAGGCCTTTGCCCCCCGCGAGCGCAGCCTGCTCGCCAGCGTGCCCCAGCTTCTGGGGCGCCACTTCGAACAACTCCACCAGGCGCACCGCAGCGCCCTGCCCGCCGGCGCCACCGACGACCCGGCCCGGTGGCTGCAGCCCGGTGCCTGGCTCCACACCTTCTGCCAGGACATGCGCCTGGTGCTGCTGGCCGAGCTCGACCTGCGCCTGCAGCCGGTGCAGGGCCTGATGGACGCACTCAACGAGGTAAAGAGACCACAATGAACCGCAAGCTTGCTTTGATGGCCTTCCTGCTCGGCCTGCTGGCCGTGGGCTGGGTGGGTGCCGGCTACATCGGCCACAGCCCGCTGGCCCTCACGATGACTGCCCTGATCGGCGTGGTGTACCTCGCCGGCGGGCTCGAACTGCTGCGCTTCCAGCAGGCCACCGCATCCCTGGCCCGGGCCCTCGACGCCATCCCCGACGGGCTCGCCAGCCTGGGCGACTGGCTGGGCCAGGTCCATCCCTCGCTGCACAACGCCGTGCGCCTGCGCATCGAGGGCGAACGCAGCGGCCTGCCCGGCCCCGCGGTCACGCCCTACCTGGTGGGCCTGCTGGTGCTGCTCGGCATGCTCGGCACCTTCCTGGGCATGGTCGTCACCCTCAACGGCGCGGTGCTGGCACTGGAGAGCACCACCGACCTGCACACCATCCGCGCCGCGCTGGCCGCACCGGTCAAGGGCCTGGGCGTGGCCTTCGGCACCTCGGTGGCGGGCGTGGCCGCGTCGGCAATGCTCGGCCTGGTGTCCACCCTGTGCCGCCGCCAGCGTCTGCTCACCGGCCAGCTGCTCGACGCCCGCATCGCCGGCGTGCTGCGCGGCTTTTCCCTGGGCCACCAGCGCCAGGAAGCCTTCAAGGCCATCCAGGCCCAGGCCCAGGCGCTGCCCGAGGTGGTGACCACCCTGCAGACCATGATGGCCCAGCTCGAACGCCACAACCAGCAGCTGGCCGAACGCCTGCTCGCCGGCCAGGAAAGCCATTACCGGGAGGCCAAGGGCCTGTACACCGGGCTCGCCGCCTCGGTGGACCAGTCCCTCCGCGACAGCCTCAGCCACAGCGCCCGCCTGGCCGGCGAGGCAATCCAGCCGGTGGTCGAAGCCACCATGGCCGGCATCGCCCGCGAAACCAGCAGCCTGCGCGAGACCCTCACCGACGCCGTGACGGCCCAGCTCGACGGCCTCGCCGGGCGCTTCGACAGCACGGTAAACACCGTCGCCGACACCTGGACCAGCGCCCTCGCCCGCCACGAGGCAAGCAGCAATGCGCTGCAAACCGGCCTCGATGCCACCCTCGGGCGCTTCAGCGACACCTTCGAGGCCCGCTCCGCCAACCTGCTGGCCAGCGTCGAACAGACCCACGCCAGCCTCCAGGCCACCACCGCCCAGGCCCTCGCCGACATCCATGCCGAAACCCGCAGCCTCCACGCCGGCCTCGCCAGCAAGGTCGAAACCCAGCTCGACGGCCTCGCCAGCCGCTTCGGCAGCGCCGTCACCACCGTCGCCGACGGCTGGACCAGCGCCCTCGCCCGCCACGAGGCAAACAGCAACGCGCTGCAAACCGGCCTCGATGCCACCCTCGGGCGCTTCACCGACACCTTCGAAGCCCGTTCCGCCGGCCTGCTGGCCAGCGTCGAACAGACCCACGCCAGCCTCCAGGCCACCACCGCCCAGGCCCTCGCCGACATCCACGCTGAAACCCGCAGCCTCC
>JAEUNU010000230.1 GCA_016789125.1 Zoogloea sp.
CATGAGCATCACCGACAACCTGAGCATCGCCCAGGTGAAGGTACTCGGGCGTTCAAAGGATGAAGCCACCGACAAGGGCCTCAAGCTCCTCGACCGGGTCGGCCTCAAGGCCCACGCCGCCAAGTTCCCCGGCCAGCTCTCCGGCGGCCAGCAGCAGCGCGTGGCAATTGCCCGTGCCCTGGCCATGGACCCGATCTGCATGCTCTTCGACGAGCCCACCTCGGCCCTCGACCCGGAGATGATCAACGAGGTGCTCGACGTGATGGTGGAGCTGGCCCAGGAGGGCATGACCATGATGTGCGTGACCCACGAGATGGGCTTCGCCCGCAAGGTGGCCAACCGCGTGATCTTCATGGACCGCGGCCAGATCGTCGAGGACGACAGCAAGGAAGCCTTCTTCGGCGCCCCCCGCTCGGAGCGCGCCCGCCAGTTCCTGGCCAAGATCCTGCAGCACTGAAACACCGCAGCACCCACAAAAAACACAACGGAGACACCACACCATGACCACCCAGACCCTACCCTCCTACATCGACCCGGCCCGGGTCGGCCCGTGGGGCATGTTCCTCGAACAGCTCGAACGGGTCGAACCCCACCTCGGCCCGCTGGCCGAATGGCTGGACACCCTGCGCCACCCCAAGCGCTGCCTGATCGTCGACGTGCCGGTGCGCATGGACGACGGGCGCATCCGCCACTTCGAGGGCTTCCGCGTGCAGCACAACCTGTCCCGCGGGCCGGGCAAGGGCGGCGTTCGCTTCCACCCGGACGTGACGCTCTCCGAGGTGATGGCCCTGTCGGCCTGGATGACGGTGAAGAACGCCGCGGTGAACCTGCCCTATGGCGGCGCCAAGGGTGGGGTCAAGGTGGACCCGGCCCAGCTGTCCCGCCCCGAGCTGGAGCGCCTCACCCGGCGCTACACCAGCGAGATCGGCAGCATCATCGGCCCCGACCGGGACATCCCGGCCCCGGACGTGAACACCAACGAGCAGATCATGGCCTGGATGATGGACACCTACTCCATCAACCAGGGCAGCACCCAGACCGGCGTGGTCACCGGCAAGCCGGTGTCGATGGGCGGCAGCCTGGGGCGCAAGGACGCCACTGGCCGCGGCTGCTACGTGGTGGCCCGCGAGGCCATGAAGCGCCTGGGCATCCCGATGGAGGGCGCCCGGGTGGCGATCCAGGGCTTCGGCAACGTGGGCAACGCGGCGGCGCGGATCTTCCACGATGCCGGTGCCAGGATCGTGGCGATCCAGGACGTGGCCGGCACCATCGCCAACAAGGACGGCATCGACCCCCACGCCCTCGGCCGCTTCCTGGCTGGCAACCCGCGCGCACTGCTCGACTACCCCGCGGCCGAGGCCATCGCCAACGCCGACTTCTGGGCCGTCGATTGCGACATCCTGCTCCCCGCGGCGCTGGAGAAGCAGATCACCGAAGCCAACGCCGACACCATCAAGGCCCGCCTGATCGTCGAAGGCGCCAACGGCCCGACCACGCCGCTGGCCGAGGACATCCTGCTCGGCAAGGGCTGCACCGTGCTGCCCGACGTGCTGGCCAACGCCGGCGGCGTGACGGTGAGCTACTTCGAGTGGGTGCAGAACGCGTCGAGCTTCTTCTGGACCGAGAAGGACATCAACGACCGCCTCGACCGGGTGCTGTCGGAAGCCTTCGAGGGCATCTGGCAGGTGGCCGCCAGCCGCCGGGTGAACCTGCGCACCGCCACCTACATCACCGCCTGCTCGCGGGTGCTGGAGGCGCGCGCCCTGCGCGGGCTGTATCCTTGATGCTCCGCCCCCGAGCCTGCGCCGGAGCCCCATGAGCGCCCTGCCCCCCGAATCGCTGGTTCCCCCCTCCCGCGCGCTATCGACGCGGCCGCTGATCGTGCTGGCCCTGCTGCTGGTGATCGGGCTGATCGGCTTCGGCGGCTACCGGGCCAGCGAATACCAGGGGATGCAGACCCTGCGCACCGACGCCGGCCACCGCCTCGACCTCTTCGGCGCGGCGGTGGACGGCATCGTCAACCGCTACGCCCACATCCCCGCCACCATCCAGCTGAGCGAAGAGGTGCTGGCCCTGCTGCGCAAGCCCCGCCCCTCGGGCAGCGTGACGGCGGCCAACCGCTTTCTCGAGCGGCTCAACGGCCACATCGGCAGCCTGGCCATCTTCGTGATGGACGAGCGCGGCCTGGTGCTGGCCTCCAGCAACTGGAAGCAGCCGGACAGCTTCGTCGGCGAGGACCTCTCCTTCCGCAGCTACTACCTCACCGGCCTGTCGGGCCAGGTGGGGCGGCATTTTGCGATCGGCATCACCCAGGGCGAGCCGGGCTACTACGTGTCCCACCCGATCCGCGACGGCGAGCGGGTGGTCGGCGTGGCGGCCATCAAGATCGGCCTCGCCGGGATCGATCAGGCCTGGGACCTGCTCGGCGTGCCGGCCCTGATCGCCGACGAGAACGGCGTGGTGATCCTCTCCTCGGTGCCCGACTGGCGCTACACCGCCCTCAACCCGCTGTCCATCGACAGCAAGGTCGAAGCCGCCGTGTCGCGGCTCTACAACAACCGCCCGATCGGCAACTTCCCGGTCGCCATCGACGCCAGCCTGGGCCCGGAGGGCCAGGAGATCCACGGCGGCCGCCGGCTCGGCATCGCCCCGGGGCGGGCCCAGCTCGGCAGCACCTACCTCGTCCATGGCCGCCAGCTCAGCAGCACCGGCTGGCGCCTTTTGATCTTCTCGGACCTTCAACCGATGCGCGCCCAGGCCATCGGCCACGGCGCCCTGGCCGCGGTGGCCACCGGCTGCGTTCTGCTGCTCCTCTTGGTGGTGGCCCAGCGCCGGCGCATCCTGCGCCAGAAGCTCGAGGCCAAGGCCCTCCTCGAGCAGGCCAACGCCCAGCTCGAGAGCAAGGTGGCCCGGCGCACCCGCGCCCTCACCGACACCAACGCCCGCCTGCGCAAAGAGGTGGCCGAGCGCCAGCAGGCCGAGCAGACCCTGCGCGCCGCCCAGGACGAGCTGGTGCAGGCCGCCAAGCTGGCGGTGCTCGGCCAGCTGGCGGCGGGCATCACCCACGAGCTGGCCCAGCCCCTGGGGGCGATGCGCACCCTGTCGGGCAACGCCATCGAGTTCATGAAGCGCGGCAACCTCGCCACCGTCGAGCAGAACCTCGGCATCATCGCCCGGCTGGCCGACCAGATGGGGCGCATCATCACCCCGCTGAAGACCTTCGCCCGCAAGTCGCCGGCCATCCCTGCCGCCACCGACGTGGCCCACGCGGTGGGCGCCGCGCTGTTCCTGCTCGACCAGCGCCTCGCCAAGGCCGGCGTCACGGTGATCAACCACTGCGAGCCCGGCCGGGCGGTGGCATGGTGCGACCAGAACCGGCTCGAACAGGTGCTGATCAACCTCATCCGCAACGCCGGCGACGCGATGGCCGACAGCCCGACCAAGACCCTCACCCTAGCCGCCGCCCCGACCGCCGACGGCGTCGAGCTCACCATCGCCGACACCGGCTGCGGCCTGCCCGAGGGCGGCGCCCTGTTCGAACCCTTCTTCACCACCAAGCCACCCGGCGAGGGGCTTGGCCTCGGCCTCGCCATCTCCCGGGACATCGTGCGCGAGTTCGGCGGCGACCTGCGCGCCGACAATCGCCCGGAAGGCGGCGCATGCTTTGTCCTGCACCTGCCCGCCGCCCCCAAGGAACAGCCATGAGCCAGGAACTCCGCGTACTCATCATCGAAGACGACCCCGACGTGCGCCTCGGCTGCGAGCAGGCCATGATGCTGGCCGACCTGCCCGTCGAGGGCGTCGGCTCGGCCGAAGAGGGCCTGGCCCGCCTGAAGGCCGGCTTCCCGGGCATCGTCGTCACCGACATGCGCCTGCCGAAGGCCGACGGCATGGAGGTGCTGCGCCGCTGCCAGGCGATGGACGCCGACCTCCCGGTGATCATCATCACTGGCCACGGCGACGTGACCCTGGCCGTCGAGGCGATGCGCAGCGGCGCCTACGACTTCATCCAGAAACCCTTCGCCCCCGACCTGCTGGTGGACGTGGTTCGCCGGGCCCTCGAAAAACGCGCCCTGACCCTCGAGGTGCTCGACCTGCGTCGCCGCCTGGCCCAGCGCGACGGCATCGAGAGCAAGCTCATCGGCCGCTCGCCGCAGATGGCGCGGGTACGCCAGCTGGTCAGCGACGTGGCCGCCACCCGGGTGGACGTGCTGGTGCGCGGCGAGACCGGCACCGGCAAGGAGCTCATCGCCCAGTGCCTGCACGAGCTCTCGCCCCGCAAGGACGGACCCTTCGTGGCCCTCAACTGCGGCGGCCTGCCCGACAACCTGCTCGACAGCGAACTCTTCGGCCACGAGGCCGGCGCCTTCACCGGCGCCCAGAAGCGCCGCATCGGCAAGATCGAATACGCCAACAAGGGCACCCTCTTTCTGGACGAGCTCGAGAGCATGCCGATGGGCGTGCAGATCAAGCTGCTGCGGGTGCTGCAGGAGCGGGTGGTGGAGCGCCTCGGCTCAAACCAGCAGCTGCCGGTGGACTGCCGGGTGGTGGCCGCCACCAAGGACGACCTCAAGGAGCGCGCCGAGCGCCAGACCTTCCGCGCCGACCTGTACTACCGGCTCAACGTGGTGACCATCGACCTGCCGCCGCTGCGCGAGCGCCGCGAGGACATCCCGCTGCTGCTGGAGCACTTCCTGCTCCTCGCCGCCGCCCGCCACGACCGCCCGCTGCCCGCGGTGCCGGCCGAGCAGATGCGCCGCCTGATGGCCCACACCTGGCCCGGCAACGTGCGCGAGCTGCGCAACGTGGCCGACTGCATCGTGCTGGGGGTGAGCACCGAGGTCCTCGGCGGCAACCCGGCCGACACCGCGCCGGTGTCCCTGGCCGAGTCGGTGGACAGCTTCGAGCGCAGCCTGATCGCCGCGGAGCTGCGCCGCCAGGGCGGCAGCCTGGCCCGCAGTGCCGAGGCCCTGCGCGTCGCCAAGACCACCCTCCACGACAAGATCCGCAAATACGGGCTGGGCAGCGGCAGTTGAGCGCCCCCAGGGCCGGGCTCCGCCCAGCCCGCCCCCCGTGGGGGGCAAGGAAACTTGGGGCGGCCCTGCGTTTCCTTGCGAGCGCCCTCAGGGCCCAGCTCCGCCCAGCCCGCCCCCGTGGGGGCAGGGAAACTTGGGGCGGCCTGCGTTTCCTTGAGAGGCCTCGCCCCGCTCAGCCCTCGCGGAGTGCCAGCGCCCGCTCGTAGAGCGCGTTCTTCGACGCCCCGGTGATCGCGGCGGCCAGCTTGGCGGCCTGCTTCACCGGCAGCTCGGCCAGCAGCAGCCCGAGCACCCGCTCGGCCTCCGGCGCCAGGCCTTCGGCGGGCGGCGCGGCCGACACCAGCAACACGAACTCGCCCCGCGAGCGGTTGGGGTCGGCGGCCAGCCAGGCCGGCGCGTCGGGCAACGGCATGCGCACGATCTGCTCGAACATCTTGGTGAGCTCCCGCGCCACCACGATCTGGCGGCCCGGCTCGAGGGTGGCGGCGATGTCGTCGAGGCATTCGGCGATGCGGTGCGGTGCCTCGTAGAACACCAGGGTGCCGGGCACGCTGCGCAGCGCGTCGAGCTGGGCCTTGCGGGCCGCCGACTTGGTGGGCAGGAAACCGTGGAAATGAAAATGGCCGTCGGCCAGCCCCGACGCCGACAGCGCCGCGATCGCCGCGCAGGCGCCGGGTACCGGCACCACCGGAAAGCCGGCCTCCTGGATGCGCGCCACCGCGCGGGCGCCGGGGTCGGAGACGGCCGGCGTGCCGGCGTCGGTGATGAGTGCCACGTGGCGGCCCTCCTCCAGCATGCGGATCACCTGGCCGGCGGCGGCCTGCTCGTTGTGCTCGTGCAGGGCGACCAGCCGGGTGGTGATACCGAAGGCGTCGAGCAGTTTCTGGCTGTGCCGGGTGTCCTCGGCGGCCACCGCGTCGACGGCCTTCAGCAGCGCCAGCGCGCGCAGGCTCATGTCCTGAAGATTTCCCAATGGCGTAGCCACCACATACAATGACGGCGTCCTTGACAGTGGAGAAGCGGCGAATGCGTCAGAAGGTATTGGAAGCATGGCAGACATGGCGGGCAAAGGCGAAGGAGCCCGATTGTGGGCGCGACGCCCCCCCGGCGCAAGCCGCCCACCTCAAACGGGGTCACGCCGCCGAAACGCTGGCGGCCACCTACCTGCAGGGCCACGGGCTGGGCATCCTGGCGCGCAATGTGCGCTTTCGCGGCGGCGAGGTCGACCTCATCGCCGACGACGGCGGATGCATCGTCTTCGTCGAGGTACGCCTGCGCCAGGACAGCCGCTTCGGCGGCGCCGCGGCGAGCATCACCGCGGCCAAGCAGCAGCGCATCATCCTCGCCGCCCAGATGTGGCTGGGCGGGGCCGGCCGGCGCCACGCCAACCAGCCCTGCCGCTTCGACGCGATCCTCCTCGACCGCCTCGACCCGGCCCGCATCGACTGGATCCGGGGCGCCTTCGATGCCTCCTAGGCGTCTCGCCGCGCTCTGCCTGGCCCTGGCGATGGCCACCCCCGCCACCGCCCAGCGCATGCAGGTGCTGGTGCACAGCGCGCCGCTGGCGGGCTTCCAGTACTACGCCGGCAAGATCCTGTGGGACGAGATGCAGGAGGGCGACCGTCTGGCCCTGGTGCGCGAAACCGACAACCCCCACGACCCCCACGCCGTGCGCGTCGAGTGGCGCGGCACCAAGCTCGGCTACCTGCCCCGCAGCGACAATCGGGCGGTGGCCACCGAGATGGACAAGGGCACGCCGATCGGCGCCCGCATCGGCAAGCTCGCCCGCAACCCGAACCCCTGGAAGCGCCTGCGGGTCGACGTGTACGTGGGTTTGTAAGCGCATTTCAGCCGCCCGGCGCAGCCTCGGGCGCCAGTGCTAGAATCCGGCACACTTTTTCCGGAGCCTCCAATGGATCTCGTCGCCCGCATCGCCCAGCAATTCACCGACAGCGCCCAGACCAAGCTGGCAGCCCTGGAATTCATGGCCGACCCGATCGCCGCCGCCATCGACGCGATGACCCACAGCCTGATGTCCAACGGCAAGATCCTCGCCTGCGGCAACGGCGGCTCGGCGGCCGACGCCCAGCACTTCGCCGCCGAACTGCTCAACCGCTTCGAGCTCGAGCGCCCGCCGCTGGCCGCCCTCGCCCTCACCACCGACAGCTCCACGCTCACCTCGATCGCCAACGACTACGACTACACCCAGGTGTTCTCCAAGCAGGTGCGCGCCCTCGGCCAGCCCGGCGACGTGCTGCTGGCCATCTCCACCAGCGGCAATTCGCCCAACGTGATCGAAGCCATCCACGCCGCCCACGAGCGCGAGATGCGCGTGGTGGCCCTCACCGGCAAGGGTGGCGGCGAGATGGCGGCCCTGCTCGGCCCCGACGACGTGCACCTGTGCGTGCCCGCCGACCGCACGGCGCGCATCCAGGAAGTCCACCTCCTCACCCTCCACTGTCTGTGCGACGGCATCGACTGCCTCCTCCTCGGAGTTGAAGAATGAACCCCATCCGCAAGCACCTCGGCCTCGCGGCCCTGGCCGTGGCCACCCTCGGCGCCGTGCAGGGCTGCATCCCCGTCATCGTCGGCGGCACCGGCATGGCCGTGGCGATGGTCTCCGACCGGCGCAGCTCCGGCACCTACGTCGAAGACGAAGGCATCGAATGGAAGGCCAACAAGTGGGTCTCCGACCGTCTCGGCGACAAGGTCCACCTCAACGCCACCGCCTTCAACCGCAAGCTGCTGCTCACCGGCGAAGCCTTCAACGAGGAGAGCCGTGAAGAGGCCGGCCGCATCGCCTCCAGCATCGAGAACGTGCGCGAGGTCATCAACGAGCTGCGCGTGGCCCCCACCAGCACCCTCGGCGCCCGCGCCAACGACAGCTACATCAGCTCCAAGGTGAAGGCGCGCTTCGTCGACCAGAAGGACTTCCACATCCAGCAGGTCAAGGTCGTCACCGAGGCCGGCACCACCTACCTGCTGGGCCTCGTCAGCCAGCGTGAAGGCGACGCCGCCACCGAGATCGCCCGCACCACCAAGGGTGTCCAGAAGGTCGTGCGGGTGTTCGAATACATCAGCGAAGAAGAGGCCCGCCGCCTCGACGGCGCGGCCGAGTCCACCCAGTAAGCCACCGGAGCCAACACCATGAACCGTCGTGAAGCCCTCTTCGCCACCGGCGCCCTGCTCGCCGCCGCCGGCACCGCCCAGGCCGCCGATCACAGCCACCACCATCACCACGAAGGCGCCCACCCGTGGCAGGCCGTGCTCGACACCGCCGGCATCTGCATCGAGAAGGGCGAAGTCTGCCTGACCCACTGCATCATGCTGCTCGGCGAAGGCGACAAAGCCATGGCCGCCTGCGCCGCCAGCGTGCGCGAGATGCTCGCCTCCTGCCGCGCCCTGATCTCCCTCGCCGCCGCCGAATCCAAGTTCGCCCCCCGGCTGGCCGCCCTGTGCGTGGACGTCTGCAAGGCCTGCGAGGCCGAGTGCAAGAAGCACGCCGACAAGCACAAGCCCTGCAAGGAGTGCATGGAGAGCTGCGCCGAGTGCGCCAAGGCCTGCAAGGCAATGGTGGCCTGAGCAGTTCGCCCCTCGCTCTGACGATCTCCGGGCCCCGCTCAAGTCCCCGGCAGGGCCGCCCGTTAAGCCCCCAGGCGCCACCGCGCGCTTGAAGAGATGTCCACGCGACGCCCCGTCCGCCGGACGCTGAAGACGGCCAGAAGGGTTCCGAAAGAGATCATGACGCAAGTTCAGGGCTTTCCGTATTCCATCGCAGGCCTCGACCCGGCCGCCGGGCTGCGCCGCATGGAAGGCGACGTCGAGCTCTACACCGCCCTCCTGCGCGACTTCGCCGCCACCGAGCGGGACGCCGCCCGGACCATCGCCGACGCCCTCGCCCACGGCGACCGCGCCGGCGCCACCCGCCGTGCCCACACCGTAAAGGGCCTCGCCGGCACCTTTGGCGCCGTGCGCCTGCAACCCGCGGCACAGGCCCTCGAGGTAGCACTCCGCGACGATGCCGCCGCCGGGACGGTGGCTGAGTTGCTGGCCTCCTTCGAGGCGGCCCTGGCGTCTCTCGTCGACGCCCTCGAAGCCGGCCTGCCGCCGGAGGAAGCCCCGGAGGCCGACTACTCCAGCGCGATCGACCGGGCCCTGCTGAAGCAGGTCTGCGCCGAGCTCGCCAGCCTGATGGGCAACTGGGACGTGTCCGCCCGCAGGCTGCTGGATAGCCACGCCCCCTTGCTACGCGCGGCCTTCCCCGACGACTTCACGCAGATCCACAGCGCCCTGCGCGATTTCGACTTCGAGAGCGCCGCTGCCCGCCTGGCGTCCGCCTGCGCCCGGGCGGACGCCCCCCTCGGGCACTGACACCCCGCAGGGCAGCGCAGTTGCGAAATCGGCGGCTGCACGCAGATTTCGATTGAGACGGGTGCACAAAACCACCTCCAAAGGGGGGAGAATCCGGCTCACGCTTGCACACGCTGCAGGCGACCCGCCTGGCGCCCCGTAATTCCGGGCCGGGCCGCAATCCGTCATCCACTGAAAGCATCTTCCCAGTGTCCAACCCGCACTCCAACAAGGCCCTGGCGCCCGTCGTGATCGGCGCCATCGGCGTCGTCTTCGGCGACATCGGCACCAGCCCCCTGTATGCCCTGAAGGAAATCTTCAACGGGCACCACCCCATCCCCATCACGCCCGACAACATCTTCGGCATTCTGTCGATGGTATTCTGGTCCATCGTGGCGCTGGTGGCGGTCAAGTACGTCAGCGTGATCATGCGCGCCGACAACCGCGGCGAAGGCGGCTCGCTGGCCCTGCTGTCGCTGATCACCGAGCGCTCCCAGCACCGCGCCATCACCTGGATCATCTCGCTGCTCGGGATCTTCGCCGCCGCGCTGTTCTACGGCGACAGCATGATCACCCCGGCCATCTCGGTGCTGTCGGCGGTCGAGGGCCTGGAGATCATCACCCCCGACTTCAAACCCTACGTGCTGCCGATCACGGTGGGCATCCTCAGCGGGCTGTTCTTCATCCAGCGCCGCGGCACCGGCACCGTGGGCCTGTTCTTCGGCCCGGTGATGATCGGCTGGTTCGGCGTGCTCGGGCTGCTCGGCGTGCTCGAGATCGCCCGCCACCCCGACGTCCTGGCGGCCCTCAACCCGATCTACGCGATCCGCTTCATCGGCACCCACCCGGGCCTGGCCTTCCTGGCCCTCGGCTCGGTGGTGCTGGCCGTCACCGGCGGCGAGGCCCTCTACACCGACATGGGGCACTTCGGCCGCTTCCCGATCCGGCTGGCCTGGTTCGGTTTCGTGATGCCGGCGCTGGTGCTCAACTACTTCGGCCAGGGCGCGCTGCTCCTCAACGAGCCGGCCGCCATCAAGAGCCCCTTCTTCCACCTGGGCCCCCAGTGGGCGCTGATTCCGCTGGTCATCCTGGCCACCCTGGCCACCGTCATTGCCTCCCAGGCGGTGATCTCGGGGGCCTTCTCGGTGGCACGCCAGTCGGTGCAGATGGGCTTCCTGCCGCGCATGCTGATCGTGCACACCTCCGGCAAGGAGCAGGGCCAGATCTACGTGCCCTTCACCAACTGGACCCTCTACTTCGCGGTGGTGGCCCTGGTGCTGGGCTTCAAGAGCTCCTCCAACCTGGCCGCCGCCTACGGCATCGCCGTCACCGGCACGATGCTGATCGACACCATCCTGGTGGCCTTCGTGATGGTCCTGCTGTGGCGCTGGCACCCGCTGGTGGTGGCGCTGGTGGCCGGCGCCTTCCTGCTGGTGGACATCGCCTTCTTCGCCGCCAACGTCATCAAGATTCCCGAGGGGGGCTGGTTCCCGATCGTGATGGGGCTGATCTCCTTCACGGTGCTCACCACCTGGCGCCGGGGCCGCAAGCTGGTGCGCCGTGAGCTCGCCAAGCAGGGCATCCCGATGTCGGCCTTCCTGCCGGCGATCGGCAGCGACATCCACCGGGTCAGCGGCACCGCGGTGTTCATGACGAGCTCGAAGGAAGGTGTGCCCGCCGCGCTGCTGCACAACCTCAAGCACAACCAGATCCTGCACGAGCGGGTGGCGCTGGTGACCGTCGAGACCACCGACACGCCCTACGTCAATGACTTCGACCGGCTCTACCTGCACCGCATGGAGAAGGGCTTCATGCGCATCGTGATCCGCTACGGCTTCATGGAAGACCCGGACATCCCCCTCGCCCTCGAGCAGTGCAAGCGCTTCGGCGAGCCCTTCGAGATGATGGAGACCACCTTCTACGTGTCCCGCGAGACGGTGATCCCCGGCGTGCTGGGGCGGCGGATCAACCCGTGGCGGGCGCGCCTGTTCGCCTTCATGTCGAAGAACGCCACCAGCGCCACCGACTTCTTCAAGATCCCGAACAACCGGGTG